>DATKPR010000097.1:0-25395 GCA_035523985.1 Steroidobacteraceae bacterium
GCCGAAGCTCGCGAGTCTCACGCTGGTCATCGCCTGCGCGGCTGCGGCGTTCTTTCTCTCTGCCGCCGCGCTCGGAATCGGCGAGGTGCAGGAGCTCAAGGACGCGGTAGCGCGTCGCCTGCGCCGCGCGCGCAACCCTTAAGCCCGGCGGCTGTCCAATGAGTCACTGCGCGCGCCACGGCGCGCGAGGGATGCGTTCAGCCCACATTCATCCGCAGGACGGGATCATGCGACACATGAAAACCATGCTCAAGATCGGCGCCCCGGTGCTGTTGCTGGCGGGGCTCGCCGCGCCGGCTCTCGCTCAGACGTATCCGTACTCCTATGCGGACCGGCCGGTGCAGTTCTTCGTGGACGGCGGCGCGAGCGTCACCGAGGGCGATGCCGCGAGCGATTTCAACAACGGCTTCACCTTCGGCGGCGGCGTGAACATCATGCCCCAGCCGGGCGTTCCGCTCGGACTGCGCTTCGAAGTCAACTACGCGCGCTCCTGGGCGACCAGCGGCTTCATCAACGCCAATGAGGTCGCGACCGGCACGCCGATCGACGACGGCTCGATGCAGACGCTGACGGGATTCGCGGATGCCGTGCTGCGCGCACCGATCAACCCCTGGGTGCACGTGTATGCACTCGGTGGAGTCGGCATCGGCTACCGGCGCATCGAGCTCACGCAGAACGGCTTTTACTGCGATGCCTTCTTCTGCGGGCCGGGCGGCGGACGCGATATCGTCGCCAGCAGCGACGTGACCCGCTTTGCGTGGAACGCGGGTGCCGGTATCGACTTCGCGCTGCCGAACGGTCAGTCGTGGTTCGTCGAGGCACGCTACGAGCGCATCGAGACCGACACCCCGACCGAATTCATTCCGCTTCGCGTCGGCTTCCGTTTCTAGTCAGCCGCGTTTCTGGTCAGCCGCGCGCGAAGCGCACGCACTCATCGAGCAGCCGCTGCAGCAGCGAGCGCAGCGGGGCGGCGAGCGCCTCGTCGTAGGGGCAGGGCCAGTCGCCCTCGCGCACGCTCCCTCCCGGCTCGCGCAGGTACCCGCGGCAGGCGAGCTCCATCTGCAGCGCATGCACGCCTTCGCCCGGGCGTCCGTAATGGCGCGTGGTGTAGCCGCCCTTGAAGCGCCCGTTGGTGACGCGCGTGAAGCCGCTGCCGTCGGCGAGCGCCTCGAGGCGCGCGGTGAGCTGCGGGGCGCAGCTCGCCCCCGAGTGCGTGCCGAGATTCAGATTCGGCAGGACGCCGGCGAACAGCCGCGGGATCTGTGAGCGGATCGAGTGACAGTCGTAGAGCACGACCCGCGGGTGGCGCTGGCGCAGCCGGTCGATTTCCGCGGCGAGGGCGCGGTGGTAGGGCTCGAACCAGCGGCTGAGGCGCGTGGCGATCTCCCCGGCGGCGGGCGCGGCTCCCGGCCGGTAGAGCGGCTCACCGTCGAAGGTGGTGGTGGGGCACAGCTCCGTGGTGGCCTGCCCCGGGTAGAGCGGCAGGCCGGAGGGATCGCGGTTCACATCGATCACGGTGCGTGAGACGCGCGTGCGGATGAGCGTCGCGCCCACCCCGGGAGCGAAATCGTAGAGCCTGTCAATCCACCAGTCGGTGTCCTTGCGCGCCAGCCACAGCGAGCGCAGGCGCGGCTCCAGCTCCTCGGGAATCTCGGTCCCGGTGTGCGGCATCGACACCACGAGGGGGGCGGCACCGCGCGTCACCTCGAGCCATGGCAGGGGTTGGGACGGGATCATCCATATAATGTACGCCATGGCGACCCTGTGGTTTGAGTCGGCGCTCCTGCCCGGTGGCTGGGCCGGCGGCGTGCGGCTCGCGGTGCAGGAGGGGCGCATCGCACGCCTCGAGAGCGGCGTCGCGCCCGGCGCCGGCGACGAGCGGCACCGCATCGCGCTCCCCGGGCTCGGCAACCTGCACAGCCACGCCTTTCAACGCGGCCTCGCAGGCCTCACCGAGCGCCGCGGGGGCCAGGACGATGGCTCGGGCGACAGCTTCTGGACCTGGCGTGAGCTCATGTACCGCTTCGTCGAGCGGATCGAGCCCGAGCAGCTCGAGGCGCTCGCCGCGTTCGCCTACGCCGAGATGCTCGAGGGCGGCTTCACGCACGTCGGCGAATTTCACTACCTGCATCACGGCCGCGACGGCACCCCCTACGCCGACCCGGCCGAGCTCGCCGGGCGCGTGGCCGCGGCGGCGGCCGCCGCCGGGATCGGCCTGACGCTGCTGCCGGTCCTTTATGCCCACGGCGGCTTCGGCGGTGCGGCGCCGGGTGCGCGGCAGCGCCGCTTTCTCAACGACCCGGAGCGCTTCGCCCGCATCGTGGAGGGCAGCCGTGCCGCGGTGCGCCCGCTCGCGGGCGCGAGCGTCGGGGTGGCCGCCCACAGTCTGCGCGCCGTCACGCCCGCGGAGCTCGCCGCGGTGGTGCGCCTCGCCGGCAGCGGCGGCGTGATCCATATCCATATCGCCGAGCAGCGGCGCGAGGTCGAGGAGTGCCGCGCCTGGTGCGGGCTGCGGCCCATCGAGTGGCTGCTCGCGAATGCGCCGGTCGATGAGCGCTGGTGCCTGGTGCACGCGACCCACGCCGAGCCCGCCGAGCTCAGCGGCATCGCCGCGCGCGGTGCGGTCGCGGGCCTCTGTCCCATCACCGAATCGAGCCTCGGCGACGGCATCTTCCCGGCGGCGCAGTTTCTCGCCTCCCGGGGCCGGATCGGCATCGGCAGCGACTCGAACCTCAGGCTCGATGCCGCCGAGGAGCTGCGCACGCTCGAGTACTCGCAGCGTCTCGCGCTCGAGGCGCGCAACGTGCTCGCGCGCGGCGCGGGGGCATCGACGGGCCGCAGCCTCTTCGAGGCGGCGCTCGGCGGCGGCGCCCAGGCGCTCCACGCGGGCGGCACGGCCGGGCCGGGAATTGCGGTGGGCGCCGCCTGCGACGTGGTGACGCTCACCCCCGATCATCCCGTGCTGATCGGGCGGCGCGAGGACGCGCTCCTCGACAGCTGGATATTCGCGGGCGACCGGGGACTGATCGACTGCGTGTGGCGTGCGGGAGTGAAGCGCGTGAGCGGCGGGCGGCACGTCGAGCGCGCCGCGCTCGAAGCGCGCTACCTGCGCACGCTGCGGGCGCTGCTCGCCTAGCCGCGGCGCAGCAAGGCCCCGCGAGGGCCGCGGAAGGCTCCGGAAATGCTAGAATTATCTGCTTTGCTGGCCGCGCCGCTGCGCGCTGTTCGAGGACGTTTATGGCACTGAAGATCATGATCCTGGGCGTGAACGGCTTCATCGGCACGGCCCTCACCGCCGCGATCCTGCGGACCCGCGACTGGGAGGTCTATGGCATGGACCTCTCCGACAACAAGCTCGGGGATCTCACCAGGCACGAGCGCTTCCACTTCGTCGAAGGCGACATCACGATAAACAAGGAGTGGGTCGAGTACCACGTCAAGAAGTGCGACGTGATCGTGCCGCTGGTGGCGATCGCCAATCCCGCGCAGTACGTGACCCATCCGCTCAAGGTGTTCGAGCTCGACTTCGAGGCCAACCTCGCCGTGGTGCGCCAGTGCGTCAAGTACGGCAAGCGGCTCATCTTCCCCTCGACCTCCGAGGTCTACGGCATGTCGCCGGACTCGGTGCTCGATGAGGAGACCAGCCCGCTCACCTACGGACCGATCAACAAGCAGCGCTGGATCTATGCCTGCTCGAAGCAGATGCTGGATCGCGTCATCTATGCCTACGGTGTCCGCGACAATCTCGACTACACGCTGTTCCGGCCCTTCAACTTCATCGGCCCGAATCTCGACAACCCCGAGGAGCCCAAGGAGGGCAGCTCGCGGGTGTTCACCCAGTTCCTGTCGAACGTGCTCTACAAGCGTCCGATCAAGCTGGTCGACGGCGGCAGCCAGAAGCGCTCCTTCACCTACATCGACGATGCGATCGAGTGCATGCTGATCATCCTCGAGAACGAGAACCGGCGCGCCAGCCAGCGCATCTTCAACATCGGCAACCCCGGCAACTGCATCTCCATCCGCGACCTGGCCGAGCGCACCATCCGCATCGCCCAGGAATTCCCGGTGCTGCGCGACAACGCGCGCGCCACGCAGATCGTCGACGTGACGGCGGGGGAGTACTACGGCAAGTTCTACCAGGACATCCAGGTGCGCGTGCCGAACGTCGAAGCGGCCAGGCGCGATCTCGGCTGGCAGCCGAAGACCGACATGGACACCGCCATGCGGCGCACCATCGACTACTACGTGAAGCAGCCGGGCTTTGGCTCGCGCGCGGCGGCGCTCGCCGCCGGGATCTAGGCCTCAGTCCGCCGCCCAGTGCATGGCGAGCGAGGCGGCGCAGGCGCGCACGGCGCGCGGATCGAAGTGGCTCGTGTGGCTGGTGCTGGCGGCGGCCTGGTTCGCCACCGCGCCGGTGCGCCCGCTGCTCGACCCCGATGAGGGCCGCTATGCGGAAATTCCGCGCGAGATGCTCGCGAGCGGCGACTGGCTGACGCCGCGCTTCGACGGACTCAAGTACTTCGAGAAGCCGCCGCTGCAATACTGGGCGACCGCGGCCGTCTATACGGTCGCGGGAGTGAGCGAGTGGAGCTCACGGGTGTGGTCGGTGGGTCTGGCATTCGGGTGCCTCGTCCTCACGTTGCTGTGGACGCGCGCGCTCTATGGCCGCGAGGCGGGGCTCGCGGCGCTCGCGGCCCTCGCCGTGAGTCCCTACTTCCTCCTGATCGGGCACCTGAACCTGCTCGACGCCGGCTTCACGTTCTGGCTCACGGCGGCGGTGTTCGCCTTCACCCGCGGGCAGTGCTCGCCGGCGGCCTCCGGCGCGGAGCGCCGCTGGATGCTCGCCGCCTGGGGCGCGGCGGCGCTCGCGGTGCTGTCGAAGGGGATCGTCGTCGGGGTCCTCGCCGGGGGCGCACTCATCGTCTACAGCCTCATCGAGCGCGATGCGCGTCCCTGGCGGCGGCTGCATCCCTTGCCGGGCCTCGCGCTGTTCCTGGCCGTTGCGGCACCCTGGTTCGTCGCCGTGTCGCTGCGCAACCCGGGTTTCGCCACCTTCTTCTTCGTGCACGAGCACTTCGCGCGCTTTCTCACCACGGTGCACCAGCGGGTGGAGCCGTGGTGGTATTTCCTGCCGCTGCTGGCGGTCGGGGCGCTCCCCTGGCTCGCGCCGCTCGCACGCGCGCTCGCGCCCGCCTGGCGCGAGGCGCCGGTCGAGGGCTTCCGGCCGCGGCGGTTCCTGCTGATCTTCGCCGGGCTGACGCTCGTGTTCTTTTCCGCCTCGGGATCGAAGCTCGCCCCCTACATCCTGCCGATGTTCCCGCCGCTCGCGGCCGTGGCCGGCAGCCGCGTCACGGACCTGCGCCGATTCGCCGCGACGGCGGCGCGCGTCGGCGCGGGGCTGACGCTCCTCATCGCGGTCGCCGGACTTCTCTACAGCGCGCGGCGCAACAACTTCGTGCCGGGCGAGGCGCTCGTGTGGATCGCGGCCGCCGCGGCGCTCGCGCTGGCCGCGGTCGTGCTCACGCTGCCGCGCCTCGGACTGGCGCCGGCGCGGGCCGTCGCCGCGAGCGTCCTGGCGGCCGTGCTCCTGTGGCAATGCCTGCTGTGCGCCTATGCGGTCATCCCGCCGGCGCGCTCGGCGCGCGCGCTGGTGGCGGCGGTGCGCCCGGCGATCGGCCGCGGGACGCGGCTCTACAGCGTCGGCCAGTACCGCGAGACGGTCTCCCCGTACCTCGGCCGCACCCTGACACTGGTCGACTACCAGGGCGAGCTCGCCTTCGGGCTCTCCGCCGAGCCCGGCCGCCAGTCCCTGGGCAACGCCGCCTTTCAGCTCACCTGGAGCGCGAGCCGCGATGCCGTGGCATTCTTCGATCCGAACATCTGGGACGCCTGGCGGCGGCAGGGGTTTCCCGGGCGGGTGATCGCCGCCGATAACTACACCGTCGCAGTGAGCCGCTTGTGAAACTGACCGATTTCTCGATCCTCTGCTGCGGCGTGCTGCTCAATGCACTCGCCCAACTCGGCCTCAAGGCCGCCACCCGCGTGACCGGGCCGCTGCTCGCAACCGACAGCGGCGTGTGGCGCCGCGGGCTCGAGCTGCTGAGCGTGCCGCCGCTGTGGTACGCGCTGTTCGCCTACGGGCTCAGCGTCATCGTATGGCTGGTCGGCCTGTCGCGGGTGCCGGTGAGCCAGGCATATCCGCTGCTGTCGCTCGGCTACGTGATCAACATCGGACTCGCCTGGTGGCTGCTCGGCGAGGTACCCAACGTGCAGCGCGTGGCCGGCATTGGCATCATCGTGCTGGGAGTCGTCGTGGTGGCACGCTCATGAACGATACGGTGAAGCCCGTGGAAAGATTCCTGCCGTTCACCCGGCCGATCATCGATGAGGAGACCATCGCCTCGGTGGCCGAGGTGCTGCGCTCCGGATGGCTCGCCTCCGGACCGAAGGTCGCGGCGTTCGAGACCGCGCTGTCGGATTACCTCGGCGGACGCCCGGTACGCAGCCAGACCTCCGCAACCGCGGGGCTCGAGATGGCGCTGCTCGCCTGCGGCATCGGCCCGGGAGATGAGGTCATCACGCCGGCGCTGAGCTTCGTCGCGACCGCCAACGTCATCGTGCGCGTCGGCGCCCGGCCGGTGTTCGTGGACGTGGGGCTCGATTCCCGCAACCTCGATCTGGGCCAGGTGGAAGAGGCCATCACGCCGCGCACCCGCGCCATCATGCCGGTGCATTTCGCCGGGTTGCCGGTGGATATGGAGCGGCTGTACGCGATCGCCGGCCGGCACCGCCTGCGGGTGATCGAGGACGCGGCGCACGCCATCGGCTCCGCGTGGCGCGGCAAGCGCATCGGCAGCTTCGGCGACCTGGTGGTGTTCAGCTTCCACCCCAACAAGAACATCACCACCATCGAGGGCGGGGCGATCTCGGGCGGCTCCGCGGCGGAGCTGCGCAGCATCGAGCTGCATCGCTGGCACGGGCAGGTCAAGTCCGGACCCGATTCCTTCGACACGCTGATCGCCGGCGGCAAATACAACCTGTCGGACGTTGCGGCGGCGGTGGGCCTGGGGCAGCTGAAGCGCCTCGAGGAGTTCAACGCGCGGCGGCGCGTGCTGGTGGCCCGCTACTTCGAGCTGTGGGGCGCGGATGCGCCGGTGCGGCTGCCGGAGCGCGGCGACGTCGGTCACAGCTGGCACGTGTTCACGCCGCTGCTGCCGCTCGCCGAGCTCGGCATCACGCGGCTTGCCTTCATCGAGGCGATGAAGGAGCGCGGCATCGGCGTCGGCGTGCACTACCCGGCGATCCACACCTTCAGCGCCTACCGGGCGCTCGGCTATCGCGAGGGGCAGTTCCCCAACGCCGAGCGCATCGGACGCGAGACCGTGACGCTGCCGCTGTTCGCCGGCATGGAGCTCGCCGACGTCGAGCGGGTGGTCAGGGCGGCCAACGAGATCCTGCGCGGAGCGCGCAAATGAACCCAGACGTGTCGGTCGTCATTCCGGTCTACAACGAGCAGCAGGGCCTGCCGCAGCTCTTCGAGCGGCTGTACCCGGCGCTCGATGCGCTCGGGCGCAGCTACGAGGTGGTGTTCGTCGACGACGGCAGCGCGGATGGCTCGGTGGCGGAGCTGCGCGAGCAGTACCAGCGGCGTCCGGAGGTGACGCGCGTGGTGGTGCTGGCGCGCAACGCCGGCCAGCACCGCGCGATACTCGCCGCCTTCACCTACACCCGCGGCCGCTATGTGATCACTCTGGATGCGGATCTGCAGAACCCGCCCGAGGAGATCGGTAAGCTGGTCGCGGCGATGGACGCGGGCGCCGACTACGTGGGCACGATCCGCCTGCGGCGCCAGGACGTGCTGTGGCGCAAGGCCGCCTCGCGCCTCATGAACCGCCTGCGCGAGGGCACCACCTCGATCCGCATCACCGACCAGGGGTGCATGCTGCGCGGCTACGACCGCAGCGTCATCGACGCGGTGAACCGCTGCACCGAGGTGAGCACCTACGTGCCGGCGCTCGCCTACACCTTCGCGCGTCATCCGGTCGAGATCGAGGTGGCGCACGCCGAGCGCACCGTGGGCGAGTCGAAGTATTCGCTGCTGCGCCTGATCCGCCTCAACTTCGACCTGATGACCGGCTTCTCGGTGGCGCCGCTGCAGTTCTTCTCGATGAGCGGCATCGTCATCGCCTGCCTGTCGCTCGCCTTCGTGGCCTACCTCGCCATCCGCCGTCTGATCGTGGGACCGGAGGCCGAGGGCGTGTTCACGCTGTTCGGCATCGCGTTCTTCCTGATCGGCATGGCGCTGCTCGGGCTCGGGGTCGTGGGCGAATACGTCGGCCGCATCTACGAGCAGGTGCGCCAGCGCCCGCGCTATCTGGTCGGCGCGGTGCTCGGCGGCGAGGCGGCGCCGGCGGAACTGCCGGAGCGCCGCCGCTCCGAGAGCGCCGCGGAGGTCACGGCGCTGCCGCCGCAGCTGCGCGCGCGAGGGACACCGGAGTGAGCGGCCCCACGGCCGTCGTCTTCGCCTACCACGACGTCGGAGTCCGCTGCCTCAAGGCGCTGCTCTCGGCGCGTGTGCACGTACCGCTGGTCGTGACCGTGGCCGACGACCCGCACGAGAACCGCTGGTACGCGAGCGTCGCGCAGACCGCCGCCGACTACGGACTCGAGACGCTCACGCCGGAGCCGGCGGCGCTGGTGCAGCTCGAGTCACGGCTGGCGGCCCTCGCGCCCGATTTCCTCTTCTCCTTTTATTACCGCTCGCTGCTGCCGGCACCGCTGCTGCGCGCGGCGCGGCGCGGCGCGCTCAACATCCACGGCTCGCTCCTGCCCCGCTACCGGGGCAGGGCACCGGTCAACTGGGCAATCCTCAGGGGCGAGCGCGAGACCGGCGCGACGCTGCACTACATGGTGGAGCGGGCGGACGCCGGCGACATCGTCGACCAGCTCGCCGTTCCGATCCTCGTCGATGACGAGGCGCGCGAGGTGTTCGCCAAGGTGACCGTCGCCGCCGAAGCCATCCTCGCGCGCTCGCTGCCGCAGCTCATCGCCGGCAGCGCGCCGCGACGGCCGCAGCCGATCCTCCCCGGGGAGTACTTCGGGCGGCGGACTGCCGCGGACGGGCGCATCGACTGGAGCCGGCCGGCGCGCGAGATCCACGACCTGGTGCGCGCCGTCGCACCGCCGTTCCCGGGCGCCTTCGCGCAGGTCGGGGGCGAGCGCTGGGACATCCACCGCACGCGCTTGAGCGAGCGGCCGGCGCCGCGGGCCGGCGCGTGGCTTTTCGGGGCCGACGGTGCGCTCTACGCCGCCTGCGGTGGAGGCGGTGTGGTGCAGATCCTCGCCGCGGCCGATGCGCGCGGGCCGCTCGACCTCGTGCGCATCGCGCAACCCCTGAGCGCGCAGCCGGTGCCGCTCGGCTGAAGAAGTCGCATGGCGCTCATCGCTCTGAAGGTCGACGTCGACACCTTTCGCGGGACGCGCGAGGGAGCGGTGCGGCTCGCCGATCTCCTCGAGCGGCTGGATGCGCGGGCCACCTTTCTCTTCAGCCTGGGACCGGACCACACCGGCCGGGCGATCAAACGCGTGTTCCGCCGCGGCTTTCTCGGCAAGGTGAAGCGCACCTCGGTGCTCGAGCACTACGGCGTGAAGACGCTGCTCTACGGCGTGCTGCTGCCGGGGCCGCGCATCGGCCGGCGCTGCGGCTCAATCATGCAGAACATCGGCCGGCGCGGCTTCGAGGTGGGCGTGCATACCTGGGACCACATCCGCTGGCAGGATGGCGTGGCACGCGCGAGCGAGCCGTGGACCCGACGCGAGCTGGCGCTCGCGGCCAACGAGTTCGCCGAGATCTTCGGGCGGCCCGCCGCGGTGCACGGGGCGGCGGGCTGGCAGATGAACCGCTTCGTGCCGGCACTCGAAGCCGAGCTCGGCTTCCGCTATGCCTCCGACACGCGGGGTCGCGGGCCCTTCCTGCCGGCGCACGGCGCCGGCGTCGACCCCGTCCCGCAGCTGCCGACGACGCTGCCGACACTCGATGAGCTCATCGGCCGCGAGGATCTCGGCGGTGAGGATCCGGTCGATCATCTGCTCGCGCTCACCGCAGCACACCCCGAGCGCGATCAGGTATTTACGCTCCACGCCGAGCTCGAAGGCGGTGCCTATCTCGCTTCCTTCGAGCGGCTGCTGCGGGAGTGGCGGGCCCGCGGCGCGCGCCTGACGGACCTCGCGACCTATGCCGCTGAGCTCGACCCGACACGGCTGCCGCACTGCAGCATCGACGCCGGGACCGTCCCCGGCCGCTCCGGGACCCTCGCCGTGCAGGGGGGCGCCCCAGGCGCCTGACCCCCCGCACGCCGCCGCCCGAGCCGCGTGTTGCCCCGACAATATTTCCCCACCCCGCTGCGTCTCATCCCGAAGAGATGGACGCCGCCGCGATCAGCGACCGCATGAGCCAGGACCGGCAGATCGCCGCGGTGGTGCTGCGCGAGCGCGACCGGCTGCTGCGCTTCATTCGCCGCCGGATCGACGATGCCAGCGAGGCCGAGGACATCCTGCAGGAGGCGCTCACGGAGCTCGTGACCGCCGAGCGCCTGGCGCAGCCGGTCGAGCAGGTAGGCGCCTGGCTCATGCGCGTCGCGCGCAACCGCATCATCGACCGCTTCCGCAGGAAGCGCCCACAGCCGCTCGCCGCGCAGGCGCCGGATGGCGACGAGGAGCGGGTGTTGGACGAGCTGCTGCCCGCCGCGGACGGCACGCCTGAGACCGCGGCGATGCGCGCGGTGCTGATGGAGGAGATCGAGGCGGCGCTTGGCGCGCTGCCGCGCGAGCAGCGCGAGGTCTTCCTCGCCCAGGAGCTCGACGGACTCACGTTCCGGGAGCTGGCGGAGCGCTCCGGCGTCAGCATCAACACGCTGCTGTCGCGCAAGCGCTATGCGGTGCGGCAGCTGCGCGCGCACCTGCAGACGGTTTACGACGACTGGCTGGCGGAGTGAATACGGCGCGGGCCGGCGGTCAACACCTTAGATTTCATCGAGGAGAAAGCTGTGAGAAGTCGGGCAGGTTGGGTAGCGAGGGGGGTGGCCAAGGGGGTTGCGATCGCGGCCGCCGCGGTGGTTTTCATCGGGGTGTTCGGCTGGGCCGTGATGGTGCTGTGGAACTACGTCGTTCCGACGCTGTTCCACGGCCCGCTCATCGGCTACTGGCAGGCGCTGGCCCTGCTGGTGTTGTCGCGGATCCTGTTCGGCGGGTTGCGCGGTTTGCGCGGCGGCCATGGCCGTTGGCACCGGCATGCCTGGCGCGAGCGTTGGGAGAGCCTGACACCCGAGGAGCGGACGCGGCTGCGCGAGCGGTTCTGCGGACGCGGGCCGGGCGCATCCGCCGCCGGGGAGCGGGCCCAGCCCTGACACCGCGCTGACGGCGGCTCGAGCCGCCGGTTGACGTGCGAGCGCGAGCCAACGCAACATTCGCGGGTGCTGCCGGTAAACATGACGGCCATCGAGATCCGCGAGCCCGGCCCGCCCCAGGTGCTGCGCGCGGTTCGCCGTCCGCTCCCGCAGCCGAAGGCCGGCGAGGTGTTGATCCGGGTGGCGGCCGCGGGCGTCAACCGTCCCGACGTGCTGCAGCGCAAGGGGCTCTACCCGGCGCCGCCGGGCGCGAGCGACATTCCCGGGCTCGAGGTCGCCGGCGTGGTGGTGGCGGTCGGCGCAGGCGTGACCGACCCGGCGCTCGGTGCGCGGGTGTGCGCGCTGCTCGCCGGCGGCGGCTACGCCGAATACGCAACCGCGCCCGCGGTGCAATGCCTGCCGGCACCCACCCAGCTGTCGCTCGAGGAGGCGGCGGCGCTGCCCGAGACCTTCTTCACCGTGTGGTTCAACGTGTTCGAGCGCTCGCGGCTGCGCTCCGGTGAGACGCTGCTGGTGCACGGCGGCGCGAGCGGCATCGGCACCAGCGCGATTCTCCTCGGCAAGGCCTTCGGCGCGCGCCTGATCGTCACCGCCGGTACCGCCGCCAAGTGCGCGGCGTGCCGCGAGCTCGGCGCCGATCACGCCATCAACTATCACGAGCAGGATTTCGTCGAGGCGACGCTGCGCGCCACCGACGGGCGCGGCGCCGATGTGATCCTCGACATGGTCGGAGGCGATTACGTCGCGCGCAACATCGCCGCCGCGGCCACCAACGCCCGCATCGCCGTGATCGCCCACCAGGGCGGGGCCAAGGCGGAGATCGATCTGCGCCCCCTCATGGTGAAGCGGCTCACGATCAGCGCCTCGACGCTGCGGGCGCAGTCGGTGGAGAGCAAGGGGCGCCTCGCCGCGGCGCTGCGCCAGCAGGTGTGGCCGCTGTTCGCCACCCGGCGCCTGAAGCCGCTCATCCATGCGCGTTTCCCGCTGGCCGATGCCGCCTCGGCCCATAAGCTCATGGAGTCCGACGCCCACATCGGCAAGATCGTCCTCGACGCCTGAAAGCGTGACGGCCGCCGCCGCCGCGGGGCGAAAAAGTCGCCCGGTCTCACGGAATTGCGTACCCTACGCCGCCACACTCACTATAAGAATCCGACGGAGAACCCATGAGTCTCTCCCCGTACGGTCTCATCGAGTTGCCCTGGTGGGGGTACGTGCTGGTGACCTTCGTCACCATCGAGACGATGTTCCTCGGCGTCACGCTCTACCTGCATCGCGACCAGTCGCACGGCGGCCTGATCCTGCATCCCGCCCTGCGCCACGTGTTCCGCTTCTGGCTGTGGTTCAGCTCCGGCGCCGTGACCCGCGAGTGGGTCGCGGTGCATCGCAAGCATCACGCCTGCGCCGATCGTGAAGGCGATCCGCACAGCCCGGTGGTGTTCGGGCTGCGGCGGGTGGTATTCGAGGGCTTCGAGCTGTACCGCGCGGCGGGCCGCGATCCGCAGATCATCCGCAATTACGGCCGCGGCACCCCCGACGACTGGCTCGAGCGGCACGTCTACAGCCGCCACACCTTCACGGGTATCGCGCTGTTCGTGCTCGCGCACCTGGTGCTGTTCGGCGTTCCCGGCATCATCATGATCGCCGTGCATCTGGCGGCCCAGCCGTTCTTCGCCGGCGGCGTGATCAACGGACTCGGCCATGCGGTCGGCTATCGCAGCTTCGAGATGCCATCGACCGCGACCAACCTCGTACCGTGGGCGCTGCTGCTCGGCGGCGAGGAGCTGCACAACAACCACCACGCCTTCGCGCGCTCGGCGCGCTTCGCGGTGCAGCGCTGGGAGCTCGATATCGGCTGGCTGTGGATATGCCTGTTCAGGGCGCTCGGGCTGGCGCAGGTGCGCTGGGTCGCGCCACGGCCGCATCTCGAGCGCCGCCGCCGCGAGCTGGACGCCGACACGGTACAGGCGCTTTTTACCAACCGCCTGCACGTGCTGCGCGACTACGCGCGGCGCGTGGTGTTGCCGGTGTGCCGCGAGCTCAGGCGCCGCGAGCCGCAGGGCGCGGTACCGGCGATCGCGCCGCAGCTGCTGATCCGTCACCCGGCGCTCCTGGCGGAGGAGGCGCGGCGGCGCTTGCGCGAGCTCCTCGAGCGCTACGAGGTGCTGCGGCGCGTGATCGAGTATCGCGACGCGCTGCAGCAGGCGTGGGAGGAGGCTTCGGCGAGCCGCGCGCTGGCGCAGCTCGACGCGTGGCGCCGCGGCGCCGAAGCCAGCGGGATCGGCGCGCTGCGTGAGTTCGCGCGGGCGCTGCCCGCCTATGCGCCGGCGCGGGGCTGACCGCCGCTCATCTTTCGGGCAGCGAGCGCGAGCGCTGCACGGTGCGCATCGCGAAGCTCGACTGCACGCGCGCCACGCTCGGCAGCCGGGTGAGATGCTGGTTGTGGATGCGCTCGAAGTCGGCGAGATCGGTGACCACGAGGCGCAGCAGGTAGTCGTGCTCGCCGGTCATGAGATAGCACTCCATCACTTCCGGCACGCGCCGTACCGCGCTCTCGAAGGCCTCGAGTCCGGTCTGACTCTGGCGGTCGAGCGTGATGCTCACGAACACATTGACCGGGAACCCGGCTCGCTGCTGGTCGACGAGTGCCGTATAGCCCTCGATCAGTCCGGATTCCTCGAGCGCGCGCACGCGGCGCAGCGTGGCGGATTCCGAGAGACTCACGCGCGCGGCGAGCGCCGCGTTGGTGGTGCGCGCGTCCTGCTGCAGCAGGCGCAGAATGGCGCGATCGTAGCGGTCGAGCTCCATGGCGCAAGAATCCTCCTGAAAAATACGAATTAAAGACGGAGTCTGCCATATCGGCCGCCCTGGGGGCCGGGATTACGCAAACGCACGCCCCCTCCACCGGGCTTAAATCCCCTCCGCTCGGTCACGGCGGAAGAACGGGGAGACTCGCCATGCGCATCGGGGTTCCGCGGGAGATCAAGGTTCACGAGTATCGGGTCGGGCTGGTACCGGCCGGGGTGCGCGAGCTCACCGCCTCGGGCCACGAGGTGCTGGTCGAGAGCGCAGCCGGACTCGGCATCGGTGTCGACGACGCGCAGTACCGCGCCGCGGGCGCCGCCATTGCCGCGAGCGCCGCGGAGGTGTTCCAGCGCTCCGACATGATCATCAAGGTGAAGGAGCCGCAGCCGGTGGAGTGCGCCATGCTGCGTCCCGGGCAGGTGCTGTTCACCTACCTGCACCTCGCCGCCGATCCCGAGCAGGCCCGCGCGCTGATGAAGTCCGGTGCCACGGCCATCGCCTATGAGACGGTCACGGGCCCGAAGGGATCGCTGCCGCTGCTGACCCCGATGAGCGAGGTCGCGGGCCGCATGTCCATCCAGGTCGGCGCGGCGAGCCTGCAGAAGGCGCACGGCGGCTTCGGCATCCTGCTCGGCGGCGTCCCCGGCGTGCCGCCGGCGCGCGTCGTGATCCTCGGCGGCGGCGTGTCCGGCACGCACGCGGCGGAGATGGCCGTGGGGCTGCGCGCCGATGTGACCGTCGTCGACCGCTCGGTGGAGCGGCTGCGGGAGCTCTCGGTGCAGTTCGGGTCGGCGATCCAGACCGCCTACTCGACCACCGAGACCATCGAGAAGCTCGTGAAGGACGCCGACCTCGTGGTGGGCGCGGTGCTGGTCGCGGGTGCGGCGGCGCCGAAGCTCGTCACGCGCGCCATGATCAAGACGATGAAGACGGGCGCGGTGCTGGTCGACATCGCCATCGACCAGGGCGGTTGCTTCGAGACCAGCCGGCCGACGACGCATGCGGATCCCACCTTCATCGTGGACGGAATCATCCATTATTGCGTCGCCAACATGCCGGGCGCGGTGCCGCGCACCTCGACCTTCGCGCTCACCAATGCCACGCTCCCCTATGCCCGCGCGCTCGCCGATCTCGGCTGGCGCGAGGCGTTCAAGCGCGATGCGGGGCTGGCGGCCGGACTCAACGTGCACGCGGGCGAGATCACCCACGAAGTGGTCGCCCGGGCGCTCGGCCTCAAGGCGCACCCGCTCGCCGGCTGATGCCGGTGGCGGCCGACTCCCTATAAAGGAGAGTGGCCGCGGCACCGGGCGAGGGCGTAGGCTAGCCGCCCCCAAGCTGAGCTACGTCGGAGGATCCGTGATGAAAGTTGCGCTACCGGTTGCTGTGGCGAGTCTCGCCATCGGCTCCGCTCTCGCCGCGCCGGTCGCCTACCAGGTCGATCCGGGCCATACCTATCCGAGCTTCGAGGCCGATCACTTCGGCGGCATGTCGGTGTGGCGCGGCAAGTTCGACAGCTCCTCCGGCACCATCGTGCTCGACAGGGCGGCCGGTACCGGCACCGTCGACATCACGGTCGACACGGCCTCGATCGACTTCGGCAACCCCAAGCTCAACGAGCACGTGAAGTCCGCCGAGATGTTCGACGTGCAGAAGTACCCGACCGCGGTCTACAAGGGCACGCTCATCAACTTCAGGAACGGCGCCCCCACCGAGGCGCGCGGCGAGCTGACGCTGCACGGCGTGACCAAGCCGCTCAACCTCACCATCAACAGCTTCCTCTGCAAGACGACGCCGATGTCGAAGAAGGAGCGCTGCGGCGCGGACGCCTCGGCGACGCTCAACCGCGCCGATTACGGCATCAACTACGGCGAGAAATACGGCTTCAACATGCAGGTGAAGCTCGCCATCCAGGTGGAGGCCGAGCCCACCGGCTGAAGTCCCGCGGCGGCCGCCGCCGCTTCAGAGCATCCCGGCCACCAGCTCCGCGATCGCGAGCGAGCTGGTGAGGCCGGGGGACTCGATTCCGAACAGCTGCACCAGGCCGCGCACGCCGTGCGCGGCCTCCCCGTCGATGCGAAAGTCGGCCTGCGGTTCGCCGGGCCCGGTGATCTTCGGGCGGATGCCGGAATAGCCGGGCTCGAGCGCGCCGTCGGGCAGCGCCGGCCACCAGCTGCGGATCGCGGCGTAGAAGCTCGCCGCGCGCGCCGGGTCCACCTCGTAGCGGCGCTCTGCAACCCACTCGACGTCCGGTCCGAAGCGCGCCCGTCCCGCGAGGTCGAGCGTCAGGTGCACGCCGAGTCCGCCCGGCACCGGCAGCGGGTAGATGAGCCGGCTGAACGGTGGGCGGCCGCCGAGCGTGAAATAGCTGCCCTTGGCGAGGTGTGCGGCCGGGATGTGCGCGCTCGGAAAGCCATCCATGAGACGCGCCACCGCCGGGGCATCGAGACCGGCGCTGTTGACCAGCGCCCGCGCGCGCAGGGCCGGCGGCTCGCCGTTCACCCCGATGAGAAAGGCACCCGCGCGCAGCGCCACCGCCGTGACGGCGCTCTCGCAGGCGAGCTGCGCCCCGTGGCTCTCGGCCTCGCCGAGGAGCGCGAGCATGTAGGCGTGGGCGTCGATGATCCCGGTGAGCGGGGAGTGCAGCGCCGCCGCGCACTCGAGCTGCGGCTCGAGGGCGTGCGCCTCGGCGCCGCTCAAGGCGGTGAGCTCGACGCCGTTGGCGAGTGCGCCGGCGCGGATCCTGTCGAGCTCGGCGGCCTGGGCCGCCGTGCCCGCCACGATCAGTTTGCCGTAGCGACGATGCGGGATGTCGTGCGCGGCGCAGTAGGCATAGAGGAGGTCGCGTCCCGCGACGCACAGGCGCGCCCGCAGCGAGCCGCGCGGGTAGTAGATGCCGGCGTGGATGACCTCGCTGTTGCGCGAGCTCACCCCGCTGCCGAAGCGCCCGGCGGCCTCGAGGATCAGCACCTCGCGTCCGCGCAGGGCGAGCGCCCGCGCGACCGCGAGCCCGACCACCCCCGCGCCGATCACCACCACGTCCACCCCGTCCATGCGGCCAAGTGTAATTCAAGTCCGTACAATGCCCGGTTTATGAGCCGCCCCTCCGCAGTCAACTACCGCCTCGCCGGCGACGTCGCCATCCTCGAGATCGCCAATCCGCCGGTCAACGCCTTGAGTCTCGCCGTGCGCGAAGGCCTGATGGAGGGACTCGAGCGCGCGGCGGTCGATCCGGCCGTCGTGGCCGTGGTGATCGCCGGTGCCGGCGGCGCCTTCCCCGCGGGCGCCGACATCAACGAGATCGCTTCCGGGCTCGCGCTCAAGGCGCCGATGATCCTCGACGTGCAGGCGCGCATGGAGGCGATGGGCAAACCGCTGGTCGCCGCGCTCGAGGGCAATGCGCTCGGCGGCGGCTTCGAGCTGGCACTCACCTGCCACTGGCGCGTGGCGACGCCCGCCACGCGCGTCGGCCTCCCGGAGGTGAAGCTCGGACTCATCCCGGGAGCGGGCGGCACGCAGCGCTTCACGCGGCTCGCGGGACCGGAGGCGGCACTCGATGCCATCACCTCCGGCACGCAGCTCCCGGCAGCGCGCGCCCGCGAGCTCGGTCTGATCGATGCCCTGGCCGCGGATGCCGTCAGCGCGGCCGCCGAGCTCGGGCGCCAGGCGGCGCGCGAAGGGTGGCCGCTGCGCCTCGCGAGCGATGTGGACGAGCGCATCCGCGAGGTGAGCGGTGCGCCCTTCAGCGCCTTCCGCCAGAAGCTCGCCACGCGCGCCCGCGGACAGCTGGCGCCCTGGAAGATCATCGACTGCATCGAGGCGGCCTGCACGCGCTCGAAGGCCGAGGCGTTCCGCTTCGAGCGCGACTGCTTCATCGAATGCCGTGACAGCCCGCAGCGCCGCGCGCTCACCCACCTGTTCTTCGCCGAGCGCGAGGCGCGGCGGATTCCGGGCGTCGGTCCCGAGGTCAGGCCGCGCGCCATCGCGAGCGCCGCGGTGATCGGCGCGGGCACCATGGGCGGGGGCATCGCCATGACTTTCGCCAACGCCGGCATCCCGGTGCGGCTGCTGGAGGTGTCGGCGGAGGCGCTCGAGCGCGGCCTCGCGCTCATCCGCAGGAACTACGCCGCCTCGGTGTCGCGTGGCAGCCTCACGCCCGAGCGCGCCGAGCGTGCGCTTGCGCTCATCCAGGGAGTCACCGACTACGGTGCGCTCGGCAGCGCCGACATCGTCATCGAGGCGGTGTTCGAGGACATGGCTGTGAAGCAGGAGGTGTTCGCGCGTCTCGACCGGGTGGCCGCGCCGCACGCCATCCTCGCCACCAACACCTCCACGCTCGACATCGACGCGATCGCGGCGGCGACCACGCGGCCGCAGCAGGTGGTGGGCACGCACTTCTTCAGTCCCGCGAACGTCATGAAGCTGCTCGAGAACGTGCGCGGCAAGGCGAGCTCGCCCGAGACGCTCGCCACCGTCATGGCGCTCGGCAAGACCCTCGGCAAGGTCGCGGTGCTCGCCGGCAACTGCGACGGCTTCATCGGTAACCGCATGCTGATGTACTACGGCTCCGAGTCGGAATTTCTGCTCGAGGAGGGCGCGACGCCCGAGCAGATCGACCGGGTCATGGAAGGCTTCGGCTTCGCCATGGGTCCGCTCGCGGTGCGCGACCTCGCCGGCAACGACGTCGGCTTCCTCATCCGCAAGGGCCGCAAGCTCCCCGCCGACGAGCGCTTCTCGCCGATACTCGAGCGGCTGGTGGCAGCGGGGCGGCTCGGTCAGAAGGCGGGCAAAGGGTTTTATCGTTACGAGGGCCGCACACGCCACAGCGATCCCGAGGTGCTCGCCCTCATCGAGGGTGTCTCGCGCGACCTCGGCATCCGGCGCCGGCAGATCGCGGACGAGGAGATACTCGAGCGGCTGCTGTACCCGCTGGTCAACGAGGGCGCGAAGATCGTCGCCGAGGGAATCGCGCTGCGCAGCGGCGACATCGACGTCGTGTACGTGAACGGCTACGGCTTTCCGGCCTGGCGCGGGGGTCCCATGTACTGGGCCGAGCAGGCGGGTCTCACGCGCGTGGTGGAGACCATGCGGCGGCTCGCGCCGCTGCGCGGGGCGCGCTGGCAGCCGGCGCCGCTGCTCGAGCGGCTGGCGGCGGCGGGGCAGGGATGGAGCGGCGCGGCGGCGCGCGGCTGAGCCTGGCGCTGGCGCTCGCGCTGGCCGTCGAGGCGGCCGCGGCGGCGCCGCCGGATGCGGCACCGGCGGCGCTCGAGCGCGCCTATACCGCGGCCATGGAGGGGCGCAAGGCCGACGCTTTGGCGGCGGCGCAGGAGCTCGCGGGGCCCTATGCCGTGCTCGCGCGCTTCGGGCTCTGGGATGAGCTCATCGCGCTCGGGCCACCGGATCCGCGCTCGCCCCCACTCACTGCGGGCTATCTCTACGGGCGTGGGCTTGCGCTCGCCTCCCGCGGGCGGCTCGATGAGGCGCGTCGCGCGCTCGAGGCGCTCGGGCAGCTCGCCGCGGCACACCCCGAACTCACCGACTGCATCGCGGTCGCGACCCCGATCGTGACCGCGCGCATTGCCGCGAGCGAGCGGCACGACGAGGCGGCGGTCGCCGCGCTCACGCAGGCGGTGGCGGCGCAGGACCGCCTCACCGGGCCGGCCCCCGACGGCTGGTTCTTTCCGGTGCGCGACCTGCTCGGGGCGCAACTCCTGATCGCGGGGCGCCCGGCAGAGGCCGAGCGCGTCTATCGCGAGGACCTGGCACGCAACCCCGAAAGCGGCTGGGCACTCTATGGGCTCGCCGCGGCCGAGCGTGCCCAGGGCCGGCGCCGCGCAGCCGCGCGCACCCTCGGGGAGTTCGCGCACGCCTGGCGGCACGCCGACCTGCGGCTCGAGGCTTCGGCATTCTGGTTCGCGGGCCCCGACACGACGCGCTGCGAGTGTCAGCGCCAGCCTTCAGCCCAGCGGTAAGCGCGTGGTGAACTTCTTGGTGCGCAGCACGAAACTCGTGTTGACCGAGCGCACCGCGGCGAGCTGCAGCAGCTGGGTCGACAGGAACTGGTCGTAAGCCTCCATGCTGGCCGCGACGATCCGCAGCAGGTAGTCGTTCGGACCGCTCATCGAGTGGCATTCGAGCACCTCGGGCCGCTCCCGGATCAGCTGATCGAACTGGCGCACCGATTCGGGGTGATGGTTCTCGAGCGATACGACAGCGTAGGCGAGGATCGGCAGTCCGATGGCGGGCGCCCGCAGGAGCGTCACGTAGCCGGCGATGAAGCCCGCCTCCTCGAGCCGCCGCAGGCGCCGCCAGCAGGGCGCGGGCGAGAGGCCGACGCGCTTGGCGAGCTCCTGGTTGGAGATGCGCGCATCAGCCTGCAGCTGCTCGAGGATGCGCCGGTCGAGCCGGTCGAGAGTGCGTTTCATGGCAAGGATCTTGCCAAAATAGCGCACTGCTACGCAATTTCAGCAACATACTTTCCTCACTCTCAGCATAAGCTGCGCCGATGGCTGCACCCGCCCCCCTGATCGCGCCGGCCTCCGGGACGCCGGCGCACGCCCGCGAGACCGACTGGCGGCGCGTCACGCACCTCGTGCAACTCTCGCGCGCGCTCGATGACATCGAGGAGACGCGCCTCGTCCCCGAGCGCAAGGTGCTCTACCAGTTCTCGGCGCGTGGCCACGAGCTCGCGCAGACCCTGCTCGGCCTGCACCTCACCGACCCGCACGACGGCATCGGACTCTATTACCGCTCGCGCCCGCTGATGCTCACGCTCGGCGCATCGCTCGAGGACGCAGCCGCGGGTCCCCTGGCGCGCAGCGGCGCCTTCAGCGGCGGGCGCGACATCGGCGTGGTCTTCAACATGCCCGGACGCGGCGGTCCGAGCGTGCTGCCCGCCTGCGGCGGGGTCGGCACCCAGTACACGCCGACCGCCGGCTGGGCGCAGGCCATCCGCTACCGCCACGAGACGCTCGGCGATGCGAGCTATGCCCGCAGCATCGCCGTGGTGCTCGGCGGCGATGCCTCCACCGCCACCAACGGCTTCTGGTCGGCGCTCAACATCGCGACCACGCAGCGTCTGCCGATGCTCTTCTATATCGAGGACAACGCCTTCGGCATTTCGGTGCCGTCGACCTATCAGACGCCGGGCGGCAACATCGCCGCCAACCTGCGCTCCTTCACCGGCCTCGCCATACTCGAAGGCGACGGGAGCGATCCGCGTGCCGCCGCGGAGCTCACCGCGCGCGCGGTGGAGCGCGTGCGCGCCGAGCGCACGCCGCTCATGCTGCGGCTCACGGTGCCGCGCCTCTCGGGACATTCGGGGCAGGACACCCAGGCCTACAAGTCGGCCGAGACGCTGCGCCAGGAGCGTGCCCGCGACCCGCGCGCGCGCCTCGAGGCCTTCCTGGTACCGGATTTCATGAGCGCCGCGGACTGGAGTGCGATCGAAGCCCAGGCCCGGCACGAGGTGGAGGAGGCCGTGGCGCGCGCGCTCGAGCGGCCGCCGCCCGACCCGCGCGAGCTCACCCGCTATGTCCACTCGCGCGATGGGGAAGCGCACCAGGAGCTGCAGCAGCAGGGCGGCCTCGCTCCGGAGGGGGTGGTCTTCGGACCCTCGAGCGAGCGCGCGGCGCCCGAGCCCACGCGCATCAACATGCTCACCGCCATCCGCCGCACGCTGGACGCGGAGCTCGCGCGCAATGCGCGCATGCTGGTGTTCGGCGAGGATGTGGGGCCCAAGGGCGGCGTGCACGGCGCGACCCTCGGGCTGCAGGAGAAATACGGCGCGGCGCGGGTGTTCGACACCAGCCTCTCCGAGGAGGGCATCGTCGGGCGCGCGGTCGGGATGGCGCTCGCGGGACTCCTGCCGGTGGCCGAGATCCAGTTCCGCAAGTACGCCGAGCCCGCCGCGGAGCAGCTCAACGACTGCGGGACGCTGCGCTGGCGCACGCGCAACCGCTTCGCCGCGCCCATCGTGGTACGCATGCCGGGCGGCTTCTTCAAATGCGGCGATCCCTGGCACAGCCAGACGAACGAGGTGGCGTGGGTGCACGGCGTCGGCTGGCAGGTGGCGGTGCCGTCAAACGCTGAGGATGCGGTCGGCCTGCTGCGCGCGGCGCTGCGCGGCAACGATCCAGTGATCTTCTTCGAGCATCGCGCAATGCTCGACGGGGCCTGGGCGCGCCGTCCCTACCCGGGAGATGAGTTCGTCGTGCCCTTCGGGCGGGCACGCCTGGTGCGGCCCGGGACCGAGCTCACGGTCGTGACCTGGGGCGCCATGGTGGAGCGCTGCGAGCGCGCCGCCGCCGAGTCGCACGTCGACGCCGCGGTCCTCGATCTGCGCACGCTTGCGCCGTGGGACAAGGCGGCAGTGCTGGCCTCGGTCGAGCGCACGCGCCGCTGCCTGATCGTGCACGAGGATACCCTCACGGCGGGTTTCGGCGCCGAGGTGGCCGCCGTGCTGGCGAGCGAGGCCTTCTATCATCTCGATGCGCCGATCGAGCGCCTCGCCATGCCCGACATTCCGAGCCCGCACAGCCCGGTGCTGCTCGAGGCCGCGGTGCCCGACGTCACCCACATTGCGCGCGCCATCCAGCGCGTGGCGAGTCTCTAGGGAATAACGATGAGCACGCCGACCGACATCCTGGCCCCCGCCGAGCAGACCGAGGGCACGCGCTCGCAGCTGCTGCGCTGGCTGAAGCGCGTAGGCGAGCGGGTCGAGGAGAACGAGCCGCTGATCGAGCTCGAGACCGACAAAGTCACGGTGGAGGTCGCGGCACCCCGCTCGGGCGTACTGATCGAGGTCTTCAAGCACGAGCAGGACGAGATTTCCCCGGGCGAGCTGCTCGGGCGCATCGCGCCGGCAGATGCAGCGGGCGCCGCCGCTGCCGACGCCGGTGGCCGCTCCGCGTCCGCCGCCGGGGCGCCGTCGCCGCCCGGCGAGGCGAGCGCGCCCGCGCCCGCGGCCCAGGGTGCGCGCCCGGCTGGCGTGGCGGGACCCCTGACTCCGGCGGTCCGCAGGCTCCTCGCCGAGCACGGGCTGGCCGCCGAAGCGCTCACGGGAACGGGACCCGGCGGGCGCATCGGCGTCGAGGACGTGCTCAAGGCGGCCGCTGCGCGCGGGCCCGCTGCGCACGCCGGACCTGGCGCTCCCCAGCCGCCGCCGCCCGCGGCGGCCGCGGCGCCCGCCATCCGCAGTCATCGCGTGCCGCACACCGCCGTGCGCCGGCGCATCGCCGAGCACATGACGCAGAGTCTCCTGCATACGGCGCCGCACGTGACCACGGTGTTCGAGGCGGATCTGTCCGCGGTGCTCAAGGATCGCGCGCGGCGGCGCGAGGAGTTCGCGCGGCGCGGTGCGGCGCTCACGCTCACCGCCTACTTCGTGCAGGCCGCGGTGGCGGCGATCCGCGCCGTACCGGAGGCCAACAGCCGCTGGACCGACACGGCGCTCGAGATCTACGACGACGTCCACATCGGCATCGCAACCGCGGTCGAGGGGACCGGCCTCGTGGTGCCGGTGCTGCACGATGCGGGCGCGCGCGACCTGTTTGCGGTGGCGCAGGGGCTCGAGGACCTGGTGCGCCGCGCGCGCGAGGGCGCTCTCGCGCCCGCGGATGTGCGCGGCGGGACCTTCACCATCTCCAATCACGGCGTGAGCGGCAGTCTCCTCGCCGCCCCCATCATCATCAACCAGCCGCAGTCGGCGATCCTCGGCGTCGGCAAGCTCGAGCAGCGGCCGGTGGTCGTCGAGGCGGGCGATGAGCAGAAGATCGCCGTGCGGCCGCGCTGCTATGTGACTCTCACTATCGATCATCGCGTGATGGACGGGCATCAGGCGAACCGCTTCCTGCAGACTTTCGTCGCCGCGCTCGGCGACTGGCCGGTGGCGAAGGAGTAGCCGCGGAAACCGAGCCGATCGAGCGCGCCAGCGAGGATGAGCTGCGCGCGCTGCAGCTGCGGCGCCTCAAATGGTCGCTGCGCCACGCCTACGACCACGTGGCTCCCTACCGGCTCAAGTGCCAGCGTGCCGGCGTGCACCCGGACGAGCTGCGCTCGCTCGCCGATCTCGCGCGCTTCCCGTTCACCGTCAAGGACGATCTGCGCGAGCACTATCCTTTCGGCATGTTCGCCGTGCCGCGCAGCGCCGTGGTGCGCCTGCATGCTTCCAGCGGCACCACCGGCAAGCCGACCGTGGTCGGCTACACCCGCGCCGACATCGACACCTGGGCGGGACTCGTGGCGCGCTCGCTGCGTGCCGCCGGCGTGCGGCCCGGCGACACGGTGCACGTCGCCTACGGCTACGGACTCTTCACCGGGGGGCTCGGTGCGCACTACGGCGCCGAGCGTCTCGGCTGCACGGTGGTGCCGATGTCCGGCGGCCAGTCGCCGCGGCAGGTGCAGCTGATCTGCGATCTGGCGCCCCACGTGATCATGGTGACGCCGTCCTACATGCTGGCGCTCATCGAGGAGTTCCGCCGCCAGGGGCTCGATCCCACGACGACCTCGCTGCGCTGCGGACTGTTCGGTGCCGAGCCCTGGAGCGAGGCGCTGCGCCGCGAGATCGAGACGGGCGCGGCGATCGATGCGCTCGACATCTACGGCCTCTCCGAGATCATGGGCCCGGGCGTCGCGAGCGAGTGCCTCGAGAGCAAGGACGGCCCCGTGATCTGGGAGGACCACTTCTATCCCGAGATCATCGACCCGGCGAGCGGCGCGGTGCTGCCGGACGGTGCGACCGGCGAGCTGGTACTCACCTCCCTCACCAAGGAGGCGCTGCCCATGATCCGCTATCGCACCCGCGATCTCACGGCGCTGCTGCCGCCGACGGCGCGCTCGATGCGGCGCATGGGGCGCATCGGCGGGCGCACGGACGATATGCTCATCGTGCGCGGCGTCAACGTCTTTCCGAGTCAGATCGAGGAGCTGGTGCTGAAGGTGGCGGGGCTGGCGCCGCACTACCAGATCGAGCTGACCCGCACAGCGCATCTCGACCGGCTCGCGGTCGCGGTCGAGTGTCTCGCCGGCGCCGCCTCGGCCGCGGCGCGCAGCGCCGCGCAACGGCAGCTCGAGAGCAGCATCAAGGCCTACATCGGGCTGTCGGCCGAGGTGCGCGTCGGGGATCCCGGCTCGCTCGAGCGCTCGCAGGGCAAGGCCCGGCGGGTGATCGACCGGCGGGGCTTGTAATGGC
>DATKPR010000098.1:0-4224 GCA_035523985.1 Steroidobacteraceae bacterium
CAGGCTCGCGATGGTGCGTCCGAGCTCGCTCTCGAGCGCATGCTGGTAGCGCTCGGTCTCGACGAACTGGCTGACGCCGAAGCCCGGGTCCTTGTCGAGCGCGGCGAAGCCGCCGCCGCTCTCGGGCAGTCCCTGGGCCGCGAGCTTGAGGCGCGCGTCCGTCAAGCGCTCGGTCGCCACCTCGATGGTGTTCGAGCCCGGCTGCACCCGGTAGGGGATCTGCGCCGCATCGAGCGCCTGGGCGATCTGCGCCTCGTCCTCGGCGGCGAGATTGGCGTAGAGGAGGCTATAGGTCGGGCCGTGCCACCAGAGCGCGATGGAAAGGCCGGCCGCGACCGCGGCGGCAAGTCCCACCAGCACCAAAAGCGGCTTCAATCCCCCGGGAAGTCCGCCGGGGACGACGGTGGCGGCTTCAGCGGCCATGGTGAACTACCTGCGGCATGCTCATAAGGACATGTTCATGATTTCTTGGTACGCACTGATCAGGCGGTTGCGCACCTCGTTCAGGGCGCGGAACGACACGCTGGCCTTCTGCATCTCGAGCATCACCTGCGGCAGCTCGACCCCGGGCGTGCCGCGCTCGAAGGCGTCCGCCAGCTGACCGGCGCGCTGCTGCTGCTGGTTCACCTGGTCGATGCCCGAGCGCATGATGTTGGCGAACTCGCTCACCGCGCCGGCGGACTTCGGCGCCGCGGGCGCCGAACCCGGCTGAATCTGCGCCGAGAGCGAGCGGATCTGCGCCAGCACCCGGTCGATTTCCATCTGACTCATGGCGATGCTCCTTAGTCTTCAGGCGACCGGCACTTCGATGCCGGCCTCGCGCAGGCGCGCCAGCTTGTAGCGCAGCGTGCGCGCGCTGATGCCGAGGGTCTCGGCGGCCTCGCGCCGGCTGCCGTTGCCGGCGCGCAGCGCATCCAGGATCAGGTCGCGCTCGTGCTCACCGAGCGAGGTGGCGAGCGAGGCGGGCGCGATGGGCGTGCGGGTCTCGGGCGCACTTTCATTCGCGAGCTCGAACTGTATGTGCTCGGGGCGGATCACCGGGCCGTTGACGAGGATCAGCGCGCGCTGCAGGAGGTTGTCGAGCTCGCGCACGTTGCCGGGCCAGGGGTAGGTGAGGAGCAGATGCGCCGCTTCGGCGCTCAGCGCCGGGATGGGCGCGCCCGGACGGCAGCGGCCGCCCAGGAGCTGCATCGCGAGCGGCAGCACGTCGTCGCGGCGGGTGCGCAGCGGCGCCACCGCGAGCGGAAACACGTTGAGACGGTAGTAGAGGTCCTCGCGGAAGCGGCCGGCGGCCACTTCCTCGCGCAGCCGCCGGTTGGTGGTGGCGAGCACGCGCACATCGAGCGTCACGGTGCCGCGGGCGCCCAGGCGCTCGACCTCGCGCTCCTGCAGCACGCGCAGGAGCTTGGCCTGCAGGCCCAAGGGCATCTCCGTCACCTCATCGAGCAGCAGCGTGCCGCCCTGGGCCTGCTCGAACTTGCCGGCGTGGCTCGCGTGCGCGCCGGTGAAGGCGCCGCGCTCGTAGCCGAAGAGCATCGCTTCGAGCATGTTCTCGGGGATGGCCGCGCAGTTGACGGCGATGAAGGGCGCCGCGGCGCGCGCGGAGTTGCGGTGGATGAAGCGCGCCAGCACTTCCTTGCCGGTCCCCGACTCCCCGACGATCAGCACCGTGCAGTCGGTGGCGGCGACGCGCGCGGCGAGCTCGAGCATGCGGCGCGAGTTGGCCGCGCAGGCGACCGGCTCGGCCTCGGGCCGCGGGCGGCTCTCGGCGGGTGTCTGGGGCTCCATCGCAGTCTCGCTCATCTCATATCCTCCCGCGCACTGGACGGTGCGGGCAGGGGGAGAGGTGCAAGAGGCGTGCCTGGCAGGGGGCGGGAATTTGCCGAGTGAGTCACAAACGCGGCAGCGATTTGCCGCGCCGAGCGTCAATCTTCCGTCAGCGACTCCGCGGTGCCGATGCCGAGCTTGCGCAGCTTCTCGACCAGCGTCGTGCGGCGCAGGTTGAGGAGGCGTGCGGCGTGGGCCACCGTGCCGTTGGCGCTCTCGAGCGCCTGCTCGATGAGACGGCGCTCGATGCTGGTGAGGAAGGCGCGCAGGTCGAGTCCCGCGGCGGGCAGACGCACCGCGGCGGCGGCGAGCATCGTGCCGGCATCGGCCGTTTCGGCCGCGGCGGGCAGCGCGCTGTCGGGGGCTGCGCCCGGGGCGCTGCTCTCGAGCACCTGCATCACGGCCGCATCCGTCAGCGGCTCGCTGCCGACGATGATGGCATCGTCGGACTCGGTCAGGGCGGCGAGTCCGCCGCTCTCGGCGGGCGGGGCGGGATCGAAGCCGTCGGCCGGCTGGTAGCGCGGCGGCAGATCGCGGATCTCGACCACGCGGCCGGCGCATACGATCGAGAGACGCTCGATGAGGTTGGCGAGCTCGCGCACGTTGCCGGTCCAGGGATGGCGGGCGAGTGCGGCGAGCGCGCCGGCGGAGAGCTGCACGCGGCCGCGGCCCTCGGCGGCGTTCTGCGCGATGAATTCGCGCACCAGCAGCGGCAGGTCCTCGAGCCGCTCGCGCAGCGGCGGCATGTCGATGGGGAATACGTTCAGGCGGTGGTACAGATCCTCGCGGAAGCTGCCGCGGGCGATCGAGTCCTCGAGATTGCGGTGGGTGGCGGCGACGATGCGCACGTTGCAGGGCACCGTCACGTGGTTGCCGACGCGCTCGAACACGCGCTCCTGCAGCACGCGCAGGAGCTTCACCTGCATGGCGACGCTCATGTCGCCGATCTCATCCAGAAACAGCGTGCCGCCCTCGGCGATCTCGAAGCGGCCCTTGCGCGCGCTGATGGCGCCGGTGAAGGAGCCCTTCTCGTGGCCGAAGAGCTCGGACTCGAGCAGGTCGGCGGGGATGGCGCCGCAGTTGACCGCGACGAAGGGGCGGTTGCGGCGCGGGCTCAGCTCATGAATGGTGCGCGCGGCGACTTCCTTGCCCGTGCCGGACTCCCCGAGCAGCAGCACGGTCGAGTCGTGGGCCGCCACCTGGCGGATGAGGGTCGTGATGCGGCGGATGGCGAGCGAGGTGCCGCTCAGCATGCGCGACGGACGCAAGTCCGTGGCCGAGGTTATGTTGCCTGGTTGGGCGGTTACCGGTGTGCCGGTGAATGAACCCGCGAGTGCTTCTGCCGCGACCATTCTTATTCCACCTGTCCCTGTGAGTCCGGTGGTCTGCCTTCAGACGCCCGGTGTCATGCCTTGACCTCGACGGTTGTGATGTTGCGGGAACGGGTGTTGGAAATACTGTGAAGCGCTCTGATGTTTCAGAAAGGAGACAGGCGGGTCGCGTGACCCGCTTCACGCACTCGCGCGGTGCGTCAGCCGCCGCGGCGCGGATGGCGCGCGCCGGCGATCTGACGGCGGTGGCGCCGGAAGCACAGCTTCTCGAGCAGATCCGCCACCGGCTCGCCGACCGGCACGAAGCGCGCCTTCACGTGACCGTCGGGGCTGACGGTGGTGATGCGGCCGGGCAGGCGCAGCGGCTCGGCGAGCGCTTCATGGAGATAGATCTCGGCGAGTCCCTGCGCGCCGGCCTCGGGCAGGGGGCTGGCGCTCTTCCACACCACGCCCTGCGCATTGAAGCGCACCGGCACGGCCGGCGGGCGCGGGCGGCTGGTGGCGAGCACCTGGCCGACGAGGTCGAGGAGCAGGTTGATCTTCAACTCGAGGCGCAGCAGATCGGCGGTGTTGGGAGAGTTCTCATCCGGCTTCTCCACCGCGACGGGACCGAGCTGATCGAGGGCCTCGCGCGCCTGCAGGATGCGCGCGTTGCGCTCCATGTAGCCGTGCGCAACTTCAGGATCGGCGGCCTGGGCGAGGGGGCGCCAGGCGAAGGGCAGAATGTCCTGGAAGGCGAGCTCTTCGTAGAGCACGACGGTATCGGAGCCGTCGAACATGCGCACCTCCTGCACCACCGAGGTCTCCCGGCCTATCCCTGCCCGCCGCCCGCCCCGCGCGGCGCGGGCGCTGTGAGTGGCTGCACCACCCAGGCACGGCGGATTTCGCAGAGCAGATCATACATGCGCTCGAGCGTCGCGACGCCCGTGGCATCGCGGATCGAGCGCAGCTCGCGGCACATGTACTCGGTGAGATCGACGAGGCAGGCGAGGATCTCGGCATCCTCGGGCGGCGCGAGCGCCTCGGGGAGCTTACGGATGCGGACCATCGCCCAGCGCAGCTGCCG
>DATKPR010000099.1:0-9517 GCA_035523985.1 Steroidobacteraceae bacterium
CCATGGCCGCTCGCCAGATAGTGGAAGCGCCGGTTGGTGCGTTCGGGGGGACCCTCGCCGGCGAACATGCGCGTCGGATCCTCCTCCTCGCGCCGGTAGGGATAGACGCCGCCGGTGTAGGGATAGAAGCCCGGCAGATTCTCGGTGAGCAGGAAATGCAGTATCTCGCCCCAGTCGCGCGCCCGCGGCAGCGCGAGCTTGGGGATCGGCGAGCGCGACAGGCTCTCGGTGTAGTTCTCGCCCTTCACCGTGCGCTCGCGCACCCGGTAGGAATAGGTCGCGTCGGTGGCCGAGCGCACCCGCTCGGGCCACGCGCGCAGCTCCCCGAGACCCTCGGCGCCGATCTCATCGAGCGCGCGGTTATAGGCGGCGCGCAGCTCGCGCCGCGTGGCGTCCGCGCTGCGCTCCTCGAGCGCCTCCTGCGCGTAGTGCGCGAGCGGCGCCGGCAGGCGCGCATCGTGCAGCGCCTTGAGCGCCTCGTACAGGCCGTAGGCGCGCCGCCCCGCCTGCGCCTGCTCCTCGGCGCGCGCGCGCGCGCTGCGACCGCCGTGGGCGATGTCGGCGAGGTAGCGGGTGCGCGCCCCCGGGATGAGCGGCGTACGCGCCGTGAGCTCGGTGTCGCCGGGGTCGGCGAGCCGCCAGTCGTTGGCGCCGATGTGCCGCGCCTCGAGCGCCCTGCAGAGCGCTGCGAACAGGCGGTTGACGCCCGGATCGTTGAAGCGGCTCGCGATGGTCGGGAAGACGGGCAGGTCCGCATCCGCGAGCCTGCCGCGCTCGGGGTGGTTGCGCCGCCACTGCTTGCGCACGTCGCGCAGGCTGTCTTCCGCGCCGCGCTTCTCGCTCTTGTTGAGCACGATGAAGTCGGCGTAGTCGAGCATGTCGATCTTCTCGAGCTGGCTCGCCGCGCCGTACTCGCTGGTCATGACGTAAAGGGACAGGTCCACCAGATCGACGATCTCGGTATCCGACTGCCCGGTGCCGGCGGTCTCGACCAGCACCAGGTCGAAGCCGCAGGCCAGGTACAGCTGGATCACCTCGCGCAACACGGCCGCGGTGGCGCTGTGGGCGCGGCGCGTGGCGAGCGAGCGCATGTAGATGTTCTCGGAGGCGAGGCTGTTCATGCGGATACGATCGCCGAGCAGGGCGCCGCCGCTGCGCCGCCGCGTCGGGTCCATGGCGACCACCGCGATCTGCGCCTTGGGGAAGGCGCGCGTCAGGCGCGACAGCAGCTCATCCGTCAGGCTCGACTTGCCCGCCCCGCCGGTGCCGGTGATGCCGATCACCGGCGCCCGATGCCGCGAGCGCGCGAGCGCGCGCCGTATCTGCGCGGCGTGCGGATCGTCGGCCCCGGCCGCCTCCTCCAGCACCGAGATGGTGCGCGCCACCAGACCGTGGTCGCGGGCGTTGAGCGGGCGGAACTCATAGGGCGGCTTGTGCACCGCGCCGAGGCGGGCGAAGACGTCGTCGATCATGCCGGCGAGGCCGAGTCGCCGCCCGTCCTCGGGGGTATAGATCTTCTCGACGCCGTGGCGCTCGAGCGCCTCGATCTCGAAGGGGGCGATGGTGCCGCCGCCGCCCACCACTACGCGTATGTGCGGATAGCCGCGCTCGCGCAGCATGTCGACCATGTAGGCGAAGTACTCGTTGTGGCCGCCCTGGTAGGAGCTGACCGCGATCGCATCCGCGTCCTCATCGATCGCCGCGCGCACGATGTCGGCGACGCTGCGGTTGTGCCCGAGATGCACGACCTCCGCGCCGCGCGCCTGCAGCAGGCGGCGGATCATGTTGATGGCGGCGTCGTGACCGTCGAACAGTGAAGCCGCCGAGACGAAGCGCAGCGGCGCGCGCGCGGGCGACTCGGCGCCGGGCGCGGCTACCGCGCTACCCTTGAGTGGAGCGTTCACGATTTTGTTACTCTCGGGTAGAATATCTACTGATGAGTATGATCGAGGCTCGAGTGGCGGGTCAACGCGTTGCGGCGCGCCGCCTTGCCACGCCCGCGGTCAAGCTCACGCCCCGGGCGCCGCTATAATACTCCGCACACCCATGAACAGCCGCCGTGCCAGCCCGCCGCCTCCGGGGGCCAAGACCTCCGCCGCGAGCGCCTCGCCGTGGCGGACGCGCCGGCGCGATCGCGAGGTGAAGCGCGAGGCGGTGATCCGTGCCGCGGCGCGCGCCTTCAACCGCAAGGGCTACCACAACACCTCCCTCGACGACATCGCCGCGGCGCTCGAGGTCACCAAGCCCACCGTCTACTACTACGTGACCAACAAGGAGCACCTGCTGTTCCAGTGCTTCCTCGCCGGCGTCGAGCCCATTCGCGCGGCGTTCCGCGAGGTCCAGGACCGGCAGGCCCCGGGCCGCGAGCGGCTGAGTGCCGTACTGCGCCACTACGGCGCGGCGGTGGCTTCCGAGTTCGGCTGGTGCATGGTGCGCGCCGAGGACCAGGACCTCTCCCCCGCCATGAGCCGCCACATCAAGGCACTCAAGTCCGAGATCGACCAGGGTATCCGCCGGCTGATCCGCGAGGGCATCGAGGACGGCTCGATCGGGCCGTGCGATCCGAAGATGGCCGCGTTCGCGCTCGCCGGCGCGCTCAACTGGATCGCGCACTGGTACCGTGAGGACCGGTCTTTGACGCCCGCCGAGATCGCCTCCGCGTTCGTCACCTTATTCGAGGGCGGCCTGCATCCGCGCAGCGCCTCCCAGGCCGCACCGCGCGCCTCGCTCCGGCGCCGGGTGCGCATCGCCCGCTGAACCCAAGAGGCTTACCCATGACTCCCGCAGACGTCGTCATCGCATCCGCCCGGCGCACCCCCATCGGGGCGTTCCTCGGCGCCCTCTCCCCCCTGAGCGCCGTGCAGCTCGGCAGCGCCGCCGTCCGCGCCGCGGTCGAATCCGCCGGCATCGCTCCCGGCGACCTCCAGGAGGTGATCATGGGGTGCGTGCTGCCGGCCAACCTCGGTCAGGCGCCCGCACGGCAGGCGGCACTCGGCGGCGGCATCCCGCAGTCGGTGCCCGCCACCACCATCAACAAGATGTGCGGCTCGGGACTGAAGACGGTGATGATGGCCGCCGAGCAGATCCGCGCCGGAACCGCCGAGCTCATCCTCGCCGGCGGCCTCGAGTCGATGAGCAACGCCCCCTATCTGCTCGCCAAGGCGCGCACCGGCTACCGCATGGGGCCGGGCGAGGTGATCGATCACATGCTGCGCGACGGACTGCAGAGTCCCTTCGACGGCAAATCGATGGGCTTCTTCGCCGATGCCACGGCGGCCAAATACGGCTTCACGCGCGCACAGCAGGACGCCTTCGCCACCGAGTCGGTACGGCGCGCCATGGCGGCGCTCGAGAAGGGCGAGTTCGACGCCGAAGTGACGCCGGTGACCGTCAAGGGGCGCAAGGGCGACACCGTGATCGCGCGCGATGAGACCCCGGGCACCTGCGACGTCAGCAAGATCGCCACCATGAAGCCCGCCTTCAACAAGGACGGCACCGTGACGGCGGCGAGCTCCTCTTCGATCTCCGACGGCGCAGCGGCGCTGGTGATCATGAAGGCCGAGACCGCCGCGGCGCGCGGCGTCAAGCCGCTCGCCCGCGTGCTCGCCTGGGCGAGCCAGGCACACGAGCCGGAGTGGTTCACCACCGCCCCGGTGGGCGCCATCGCCAAGGTGCTCAAGCAGCTCGGCTGGAAGCCGCACGACGCCGATCTCTACGAGATCAACGAGGCCTTCGCGGTCGTGACCATGGCGGCGATGCGCGACATCGACATCGATCACGCACGCGTCAACGTCAACGGCGGTGCCTGCGCACTCGGGCATCCGATCGGCGCCACCGGCGCACGCATCCTCACGACGCTCACGCATGCGCTGCGCCGGCGCGGCCTCAGGCGCGGCATCGCCTCGCTGTGCATCGGCGGCGGCGAGGCCGTGGCGCTCGCGATCGAGGTCGTCCAGTGAGGATCGGCGATGCCCGCGCCGTCGTCACCGGCGGCGCTTCCGGCCTGGGGCACGCGGTCGCGCGTCATGTGGCCGCCGCCGGCGGCAAGGTCGTGATGCTCGACGTGCAGGAGGGGCCGGGACGGGCCGCCGCCGCCGCGCTCGGTGCCAACGCCGCCTTCGTGCGCTGCGACGTCACTTCCGAGGCCGAGGTGAATGCGGCCATGGAGGCCGCGGCCGCGCGCATGGGCAGCCTCAACCTCCTCGTCAACTGCGCCGGCGTGATCGGCGCCGGACGGGTGCTCGGCAAGAACGGCCCGATGGCGGGCGAGTTCTTCACCCGGGTGATCCACATCAACCTGATCGGCACCTTTCTGTGCGACAAGGCGGCCGCCGCCCTCATGCAGCACAACGCCCCGGCGGCCGACGGCGAGCGCGGCCTCCTGATCCATACCTCATCCGTCGCCGCCTTCGAGGGCCAGATCGGCCAGGTGGCCTACTCGGCCACCAAGGCGGCGGTCGCCGGCATGACGCTGCCGATCGCACGCGAGCTGGCGCGCTTTGGCATCCGCTGCGTATCGATCGCGCCCGGGCTGTTCCACACGCCGATGATGGACGGCATGCCGCAGGACGTGCAGGACTCCCTCGGCGCCCAGGTACCCTTCCCGGCGCGGCTGGGCAAACCCGAGGAGTTCGCGCAACTGGTCGCCTCGGTGTTCGAGATCCCGATGCTGAACGGGACGACGCTGCGCCTCGACGGCGCGATCCGGCTGCAGCCGAAGTAAGCTGATGTCTGCGGGCCGCCCCACCGGCGGCCCCGGGGGAAGAGCCTTGAGCGAAGCGAATACCGCCGCGGCCGCGATCGAGCGGGACGTCATGGAGTATGACGTGGTCATCGTCGGCGCCGGACCCGCGGGACTTGCGTGTGCGATCCGCCTGAAACAGTTGAAGCCCGCGGTGAACGTCTGCGTGCTCGAGAAGGGCTCTGCCGTCGGCGCCCACGCGCTCTCGGGCGCGGTGCTCGAGCCCGGTCCGCTCGAGGCGCTGCTGCCCGAATGGCGCAGCGAATATCCCGGTATGAAGGTGCCGGCGACCGAGGATGAGTTCCGCATCCTCACCCGCAACGGCTCCTTCAAGCCGGTGCCGGACTTCCTGGTGAGGCTGCTGCCGCGCTCGCTCACCTTCAGCACCCCGTTCAACAACCACGGCAACTACATCGTCTCCCTGGGCCAGCTGACACCCTGGCTGGCACAGAAAGCCGAGGCACTCGGCGTCGAGATCTTCCCGGGCTTCGCGGCGGCGGCGCCCGTGTTCGGGGCCGACGGCGCGGTTGCCGGGGTGCGCATCGGCGACATGGGTCTCGACAAGGACGGCAAGCCCGGACCGAGCTTCGCTGCCGGGGTCGAGATCCATGCACCGCTCACCATCCTCGCCGAGGGTGCGCGCGGCTCGATCGCCAAGCAGCTGATCGCGAAGTTCGATCTCGCGAGCGGGCACTGCCCGCAGACCTTCGCGCTCGGCTACAAGGAGCTGTGGCAGGTGCCTGCGGGGCGCGTGCGCCCCGGGCGCATCGAGCACGCGCTCGGCTGGCCGGCGGACTCGAAAACCTACGCCGGCAGCTTCCTCTACCACCTCGACAACGATCGCGTGTACGTCGGCTATATCGTCGGGCTCGACTATCGCGATCCGCGCCTCGCGCCCTTCGAGGCCTTCCAGCAGTACAAGAACCACCCGAGTGTCAAGCCGCTGCTCGAGGGGGGCGAGATCCTCTCGGCCGGCGCGCGGACCATCGCCGCCGGCGGCTGGCAGTCGACGCCGACGCTCGAGATGCCGGGCGCGATCCTCATCGGCGATGCGGGCGGCACGCTCAACTTCGCCAAGATCAAGGGCGTGCACCAGGCGATCCGCTCGGGCGCGCTCGCCGGCGAGCTCATCGCCACGACCGGCGGCGCGGCGGGCTTCGACGCGCAGTGGCGCGCCTCGGAGGGCGGGCGGGAGCTCCGGAAGGTGCGCAACTTCAAGCCCGCCTTCAAGCGCGGCATGTGGCTCGGGCTCGCGAACTCGGCGTGGGAGATGCTCACCGGCGGGCGCTCGCCCTGGACGCTGAAGAACACCGCCGACTGGTCCCGCCTGGCGAAGCTCGATGAGTTCACCTCGCCCGAGCGGCACTGGGGCACGCGCACGCTGCCGCCGCGCGACCGGGTGTCGTTCGTATTCTTCGCCGGCAACTCGCACGAAGAGAGTCAGCCGGCGCACCTCAAAGTCGCCGACACCAGCATCTGCGCCGGGCGTTGTGCGCGCGAGTTCGGCAACCCGTGCGAGCGCTTCTGCCCGGCCGGCGTCTACGAGATGGTGGACGACGGCGCGGGCGGCAGGCGCTTGCAGATCAACGCGGCCAACTGCGTGCATTGCAAGGCTTGCGACATCAAGGACCCCTACCAGATCATTACCTGGACGACGCCCGAGGGAGGCTCGGGCCCGAACTACCAGTCGCTCTAGCCGTCGCTGCCACTCGCTGCCATGTCCGAGCTCTGGCGCCCCTCGCCCGAACGCATCGCCGACGCGAACCTGACGCGCTTCATGCGCTGCGTCACGGCGCGCACCGGCACGCCGCTCGCCGGCTACGAGGCGCTCTATGCCTGGTCGCTCGAGCAGCCGGCCCGGTTCTGGAGCGAGCTGGCGCGCTTTGCCGATATACGCGCCGACTTCGGCAGCGGGCCCGCCATCGAGAACCCCGGGCAGATGCCCGGAGCGCGTTTCTTTCCGGGCGCGCGCCTCAACTTCGCCGAGAATCTGCTCAGGTTCGCCGACGAGCGTCCGGCGCTCATCTTCCGCAACGAGCGCGGCGCGCGGCGCGAGCTGTGCGGCCGCGAGCTGCGCGAGGAAGTGGCGCGCATCGCCGCCGGGCTCAGCGCCGCCGGCGTGGTCGCCGGCGACCGGGTCGCCGGCTACCTGCCCAACCTGCCGGAGGCGGCCATCGCCATGCTCGCCACCGCAAGCCTCGGCGCCACCTGGTCCTCGTGCTCGCCGGACTTCGGCGTGCACGGAGTGCTCGATCGCTTCGGGCAGATCGCGCCCAAGGTCCTGTTCACGGCCGACGGCTACTTCTACTCGGGCAAGACTCTCGATTCGCTCGGCCCGATGGCCGAGGTGCTCGGGAAGCTCCCTGCCATCGAGCGCGTGGTGGTCGTCCCCTACGTCGGCGCGAATCCCGAGCTCGGGCGCCTCGGCGCCGCGGCGGCGCGCGCCAGCCACTGGCGGGAGTTCGGCGTGCGCGGCGCGCCGCTGCGCTGCGCACCTCAGCCCTTCAACCAGCCGCTCTATATTCTTTACTCCTCCGGCACCACCGGAGTGCCCAAGTGCATCGTGCACGGCGCGGGCGGCACGCTGCTGCAGCATCAGAAGGAGCAGCTGCTGCATACCGACCTCGGCCGCGCCGACCGTCTGTTCTACTTCACGACCTGCGGCTGGATGATGTGGAACTGGCTGATGAGCGGCCTCGCCACCGGGGCGACGCTGGTGCTCTACGACGGCAGTCCCTTCCACCCGGATCCGGGCGTGCTGTGGCGCATGGCGGCCGAGGAGCGCATCACGGTGTTCGGCACCAGCGCCAAGTACCTCGCGTCCCTCGAGAAGAGCGGCTATCTGCCGGTGCGCAGCGTCGATCTGACGCCGCTGCGCACCCTGCTCTCGACCGGCTCGCCGCTGCTGCCCGACGGCTTCGACTTCGTCTACCGCAGCGTCAAGGCCGACCTGCTGCTCGCCTCGATCTCGGGCGGCACCGACATCGTCTCGTGCTTCGCGCTCGGCTGTCCGGTGCGCCCGGTGCACCGCGGCGAGATTCAGTGCCGGGGACTGGGGATGGCGGTCGAGATCTTCGACGAGGAGGGCCGCCCGGTGCGGGGCGTGCGCGGCGAGCTGGTATGCACCGCCCCCTTCCCCTCCATGCCGATCGGCTTCTGGAACGATGCCGACGGATCACGCTACCGCGCCGCCTACTTCGAGCGCTTCCCGGGCGTGTGGCACCACGGCGATTTTGCCGCGCTCACCGAGCACGACGGTCTCATTATTTACGGGCGCTCGGACGCGGTGCTCAACCCCGGCGGCGTGCGCATCGGCACCGCCGAGATCTACGGCGCGGTCGAAGCGCTGCCGCAGATCCTCGAGTCGCTCGCGGTCGGACAGGACTGGCAGGGCGACGTGCGCGTGGTGCTGTTCGTGCGGCTGCAGCCCGGCCTGGAGCTCACCGAGGAGCTGCGCCGCGAGATCCGCAACACCATCCGCGCCCAGACCACCGCGCGGCACGTGCCGGCGCGCATCGTCGCCGTGCCCGACATTCCGCGCACGCTCTCCGGCAAGGTCACCGAGCTCGCCGTGCGCAACGTCATCCACGGCCTGCCGGTGAAGAACGTCGACGCGCTCGCCAACCCGGGCGCGCTCGAGCACTTCCGCGATCTGCCGGACCTGCGGATCTGACCGCCGCGTGAGCGAGCGCCAGGGTCTGCGAGAGCTCTATGCCCGCGCGCTCGGCGCGGGCGGCTTCAGCGCCGATCCGGCGCAGCGCGCCGCGCTCGCGCGCCTCGACCTGCTGCGCCGGCGACTGCTGCGCGCGCGGCGCGACCGCCGGCCGCGCTGGCTGCGGTTGCCGTGGCGGGCGGCGGCGCCGGCGCCGCCACGCGGACTCTACCTGTGGGGCCCGGTGGGACGCGGCAAGACCTGGCTCATGGACCTCTTTTTCGAGAGCCTGCCGTTCTCCGGGGGCCGCCGCCAGCACTTCCATCGATTCATGCACGACGTGCACGCCGGGCTCGCACAGCTGCGGCACGAGGCCGACCCGCTCGAGCGGCTGGCGGCGACGATCGCCGGCGACGTCCGCGTGCTCGGCCTCGACGAGCTGCAGGTCACCGACATCGCCGACGCCATGATCCTCGGCGGACTGTTCGCCGCGCTGTTCGCGCGCGGCGTGACCCTGGTCGCGACTTCCAACACCGCACCACGCGATCTCTACAAGGACGGCCTGCAGCGCGCGCGCTTCCTGCCTGCGATCGCTCTCATCGAGCGGCACATGGAAGTCGTGCGGGTCGGCGGCGCGAGCGATTACCGGCTGCGCGAGCTCACCCAGGCCGGCGTCTATCTGCAGTCCGGCGCCCCCGGCACGCAGGCGCGGCTCGAGACGCTGTTCGCTCGTCTCGCGCAGCGCGGGGCACGCGCGGGCGGTGCGATACTCATCGAAGGGCGCGCAATCGCGGTGGTATGCGCCGGCCCCGGGGTCGTGTGGTTCGAGTTCGCGGCGCTGTGCTCCGGGCCCCGCAGCCAGGACGACTACATCGAGATCGCGCGCGAATACCAGTCGGTCATCGTCTCCGGCGTACCGGTGCTCGATGCCGGCATGGACGACGAGGCGCGCCGCTTCATCGAGCTCATCGACGAGCTCTACGACCGCAACGTCAACCTGATCGTATCGGCCGCCGCCCCGCCGTCCGGGCTCTATCGCGGCGAGCGCCTCGCGGCGCCCTTCGAGCGCACCGCGAGCCGCCTCATCGAGATGCAGAGCACGGAATACCTCGCGCGCGAGCACC
>DATKPR010000100.1:0-7024 GCA_035523985.1 Steroidobacteraceae bacterium
GAGTCGTCGGCGCATGGAGCTGCTGATCGTCCGCCACGCCATCGCCTGCGAGCGCAATGTCCGCCGCTGGCCGGACGATGGCGCCCGACCGCTGTCCCCCCGCGGCGTGGCGCGCGCCCGCAAAGCCGCCGCGGGCATGAAGCAGCTCGTGCGCGCACCCGGGCGGGTGCTGGCGAGTCCCCTGGTGCGTGCCCGGCAAACCGCCGCGATCCTCACCGAAGTCGCCGGCTGGCCGCCCGCCGTCGAAGTTCCCGAGCTCGCCCCGGGCGTAGCGCCCGAGGCACTGCTCGCGGCGCTGCGCCGGCAGCCCGGGTCGCGCGTGGCGTTGATCGGACATGAGCCGGCCTTGAGCCGGCTGCTCGCCGTGGCGCTTCCCGGAGCGGCGGGGGCCGGCGCCTTCAGGTTCAGGAAAATGGGAGCGGCGCTCCTCAGCTTCGCGGGCGCCGCGCGCCCGGGCGGCGCACGCCTCGAGTGGCTGGTGCCGGCGAAGCTGCTGCGCGCGGCGCGTTAGCCGCAGCGCCCCCTCACTTAAGGCTAGTGCGCGCCCGAGGCGGCGGCGCCGCCGGCCGGGCCGCGCGCCGGCCGCGCGAGCCATACCAGGGCGATCAGGGCGATGAAGATGATCCCCGAGACATAGAAGATATCGTCGGCCGACAGCATGAACGCCTGGGCGTCGACCAGTCGGTTGAGCAGCTCGTTGCTCTGCGCGTTGCTGAGTCCGCTCGCGTGCAGGTTGGCGAAGGCCTGGGATGCCGCCGGGTCGCTCGGCGTGAGATGCTCGACCAGCTGCGCGTGGTGCAGCGTCGCGCGCCGATCCCACAACGTGGTGGTGATCGAGGTGCCGAAGGAGCCGGCCGTGATGCGCGCGAAGTTCGAGAGCCCGGAGGCGGCGGGGATGCGTTCGGGCGGCAGGCCCGAAAGTGTCATCGACATGAGCGGAATGAAGAAGGCCGCCATCGCCGCGCCCTGGATCAGCGTCGGGATGAGCAGGGTGACGAGCGTGGCATCGGTGTTGAAGCGCGCGCGCATGAACAGCACCAGCGCGAAGATCGTGAACGAGATGGTCACGAGGATGCGCGGATCGACGCGGTGGCCATAGCGCCCCACGAAGGGTGTGAACACCATCGCCAGGATTCCCACCGGCGCCAGCACCAGTCCGGCGAGCGTCGCCGTGTAGCCCATGTACTGCTGCAGCCACAGCGGCAGCAGCACCACGTTGCCGAAGAACAGGCCGTAAGCGCACAGCAGCGCGAGCGTGCTCACCCAGAAGTTGCGGCGGCCGAAGAGATGCAGGTCGACGATCGGGTGCTCCTCGGTGAGCTCCCACACGAGGAATATCGCGAACGCCACCACCGCCACGCAGGCGAGCGTCACGATCTGCCAGGAATTGAACCAGTCGAGATCCTTGCCCTTGTCGAGCAGCACCTGCATGGCGCCGACCCACACCACCAGGAGCCCGAGGCCCACCTTGTCGACCGGCACCTTCGCGGTCGGCGTCTCGCGCTTGTGGTAGATGCCCCAGGTGACGACCGTCGCGGCGACACCGACCGGGATGTTGATGTAGAAGATCCACGGCCAGGAGATGTTGTCGGTGATCCAGCCGCCGAGCAGCGGTCCTGCCACCGGTGCCACGAGCGTCGTCATGGCCCACATGGCGAGCGCCGTGCCGGCGCGGCTCTTCGGGTAGCTCGCGAGCAGGAGCGACTGCGACAGCGGGATCATCGGGCCCGCGACCGCGCCCTGCAGCACCCGGAACACGATCAGTGCCGAAATGCTCGGCGCGAGCCCGCACAGGAACGAGGCGATCACGAACAGCACCACCGAGCTCATGAAGAGCCTCACCTGCCCGAAACGGCGCGTCAGCCAGCCGGTGAGCGGCAGGGAGATGGCGTTGGCGACGCCGAAGGAGGTGATCACCCAGGTGCCCTGGTCGGGCGAGACGCCGAGGTCACCCGAGATCGCCGGAATCGACACGTTGGCGATCGAGGTGTCGAGCACGTTCATGAACGTGGCGAGCGAGAGCGCCACGGTGCCGAGGGCGAGCTGTGCGCCGGTGAGCGGCGGCAGCTCCGCGCTCACGCGCGCCGGCGCCGGCGCCGGCACAGGAGCCGCGTCGGCGCCGGGATTGGCTGCGGTTTCACCCGTCATGGTGCCCTCAGGATCTGCTCCGCGGTCGCTTCAGCGTGGATGCCGCGCACTGGCGCTGGCGAGCAGAGCGGCGGCCGGCACGGCGCCCACGGCACTGACGGCCGCATGCAGCGGGGCCGCCCCGTTAGCGCTGATGATCGCCGCGACGCGGGCGTCGGCCTGCGCATCGCCCGAGCCGAACACGTCCGTCGACCAGCCCGTCGCGGTGCTCGTGAGCTGCGGCAGCCGCGCGCCGCTGCCGTCGCGCACATCGACATCGGCGCGCATCGAGAGCCCGATCTGCAGCGGGTGCGCCGCGACCTCCGCCGGATCGAGCGCCACGCGCACCGGCACGCGCTGCACGATCTTGATCCAGTTGCCGGTGGCGTTCTGCGCCGGCAGCAGCGAGAAGGCCGAGCCGGTACCGGCGCCGAAGCCGACGACGTGACCATGAAACACCACATGGCCGCCGTAGAGATCGGCGCTGAGCGTCACGGGCTGTCCGACGCGCATGCGCGAGAGCTGCGGCTCCTTGAAGTTGGCATCGACCCACACCTGATCGAGCGGCACCACGGCCATGAGCGGCGTGCCCGGCGCGACGCGCTCGCCGAGCTGCACGTTGCGGCGGGCGATGAAGCCCGACACGGGAGCGGGCAGCTCGGTGCGCGTCCAGGCGAGGTAGGCGTTGCGCACCGCTGCGGCGGCAGCCCGCACGTCGGGATGGTTCTCGAGTGTCGTGCCGTCGACGCGCGCGCGGTTGGCGGCGAGCTGCTGGCGCGCCGCGGCCAGATCGGCCTGCGCCGCCTGCACCGCATCCCGCGCGTGCTGCAGCTCCTCGCCCGATACCGCGCCCGAGGCGCCGAGACGCGCGCGCCGCTCGAGGTCGCTCTGCGCACGCGTCAGCGCGGTCTGCTTGACCTCAACCGTGGCGGCGAGCTGCGAGCTGGTCGCGAACTGGGTGCGCACGTCGCGCACCGTGCGCGCGAGCTGCGCCTCGGCCTGGTCGAGCGCCACCTTGGCATCGGCGCGGTCGAGCCGCACCAGGGACTGCCCCGCCTTCACGAACTGCGTGTCGTCGGCGCCGATCGCGACCACGGTGCCCGAGATCTGCGGTGTGATCTGCACCACGTTGCCGCTCACGTAGGCGTCGTCGGTCGTCTGGTGATAGCGCAGCACCTGCGCCCAGTAGAAGCCGTAAACCAGCGCGACAGCGAGCACCGCGCCGGCGACGCCGGCGAGCAGCCGCCAGCGGCGGGAAACGGGGGTCCTTGGGGTCTCGGTAGTCATGGCGATCCTTAGATGAAAATTCCCAATCGATCGAAGGCTCAGGCGCTCGCGCGCGCCGCGTCCGGGTGCGCGTTCTCCAGCATCCGGCCGAGCAGCGCCTCGAGCTGCCGCGCCTCCGCCTTGGTGAAGCCGCGCAGGAAGCGGTTCGCCACCGCGAGCGACAGCTCGCGCATGCGCGGATAGGCCGCGCGGCCCTCGTCGGTCAGCTCGAGGTACACGAGGCGGCGGTCCTCGGGGCTGCGGTTGCGGCGAATGAGACCCTTGCCTTCCAGTCGATCGAGCATGCGGGTCATGGCCCCCGCGTCGTAGGAAATGCCCTTGCACAGATCGGAGGCGGACTTGCGCTCATCGCCCGCGAGCGATGCGATCACGATGAACTGCGCCGCACTCAGCTCGAGCGCAGCCAGGCGCTTGTCGGCGGCCAGCTCCTCATCGAGCGCCGCCAGCATCGCGACACGCACCCGGCTGAGGAGTGAACCGACCGACTTGCGTGGCTGGTAGCTGGCACTGTCGTAAATGTCGCCCACGGCCGTAACTCCTGAAATCTGTCGTTAGGGGGATGGGGACCTCCCCACCCGTGGATTCAGGGCCCGAAATATACTTGCCTAGGCTGTGATTGTCAAGGCTTAGACTGCCGAGCCTTCAATTGCCGAGGCAGTCCCCTGCACCGCCCGGCGGCTGACCCGGGGTTGTCACAGAGACAGGCGAGAATCGCCCCGATGCCACAGATGACCCGCACCGGACGCTGGCAGGCGGCGCTCAGCCGGGCCGCAAGCCGCACGCTCGCCGCGCGCGCACGCGCCACCCTAGAGGCGCTGCAGGCGGCGCAGCTCGAGTACCGCCGGCTCTACGGGGCCGCCGTGACCGACGTGCGGGCGCTGCGCAAGGCGGCGCAGCGCGTGCACGACCTCGAACAGCTGCGTTCGGTGCTGGCGCGCGAGCTCGGCGCACCCCGGATCTAGGGAGTATTTTTTTCGGGATTTGGTCGGGGCAGAGGGATTTGAACCCCCGACCCTCTGCTCCCAAAGCAGATGCGCTACCAGACTGCGCCATGCCCCGAGCCGGAGCGCATCGTACCGCACCCGGCCCGCGAGCTGTATGGTGCGCGAGGCCCGCCGAGGTCGCGTTGAGGACACAGCCCCGGGCGCCGCGCGTGTGAGAATGCCGCCCCTTTTTCGCGTACGGGGCATCGCAGGCGCATGGCGTCACGACTCATCGACGGCACGGGACTCGCCGGCGGCATCAGGGACGGGGTCCGCAAGCGCATCGCGGCGCGCGTGGCGGGCGGCGCGCGCGCCCCGGGGCTTGCGGTCATCCAGGTGGGCGACGATCCGGCCTCGGCCGTGTACGTGCGCAACAAGCGCCGCGCCTGCGCGCAGGTCGGCATCGCCTCCTTCGCCTACGATCTGCCCGCGGCCACCCCGGCGCGGGAGCTGCTCGCCCTCATCGACCGGCTGAACGCGGATGCGCGGGTCGACGGCATCCTGGTGCAGCTGCCGCTGCCGGCCGGCATCGGCCGTACGGCGGTGATCGAGCGCATCGATCCGGCCAAGGACGTCGACGGCTTCCATCCCTACAACATCGGCCGCCTGGCGCAGCGCATTCCGCTCATGCGGCCGTGCACGCCGTTCGGCGTCATCCGGCTGCTCGAGCACGTGGGCGCTCCGTTCAAGGGCCAGAACGCGGTCGTGGTGGGCGCCTCCAACATCGTCGGCCGGCCGATGGCGCTCGAGCTGCTGCTCACCGGGGCCACCGCCACCGTGTGTCACCGCTTCACCGCCGATCTCGCCGAGCACGTGAGCCGCGCCGACATTCTCATCGTCGCCGCCGGCAAGCCCGGACTCATTCCGGGCGCGTGGGTGCGGCCGGGCTCGATCGTGATCGATGTCGGCATGAACCGCCTGCAAGACGGCCGCCTGGTCGGGGACGTCGGCTTCGAGGCGGCGCGCGAGCGCGCCGCCTGGATCACGCCGGTGCCGGGCGGCGTCGGTCCGATGACCGTCGCCATGCTCATGTGCAACACGCTCGCGGCCGCGGAGCAGCGCGACGCCGGCGATGCGCGGCTGCAAGCAGCGCGCGCTTGAGAGCGGGCGGCGCGCTTAAGCGCGCCGCCAGGTGGTCGCGCCGCCCTTGTCCTCGAGGATCACGCCGAGCGCCGCGAGCTCCTCGCGGATGCGGTCGGACTCGGCCCAATCCTTGCGCGCGCGCGCGGCGGCCCGCGCCGCAATGCGCCGCTCGACCTCGGCGTCCCCGATGCTGCCGGCGGGCGCGAGCCTGAACCACTCCTCCGCCGGGACCTCGAGGAGTCCGAGCGCGCGGCCGAGAGCGCCGAGCTCCGCGCCGAGCGCGGCGGCGCGCGGCAGATCGCCCGCCGCGCGCGCCGTGTTGATCTCGCGCGTCAGCCCCTGCAGCACCGCGAGCGCCTCCGGCGTGTTGAAATCGTCGTCCATGCTCTCAGTGAAGCGCGCGCTGGCGGCGCCCGGCTGCGCCGCCGCCGGCGGCAGGCCGCGCAGCGCCGTGTAGATGCGCGTCAGCGCCGCATCGCTCTGCCCGAGCTGCTCGAGCGAGTAATTGATCGGTCCGCGGTAGTGGCTCGAGAGGAAGAAGAAGCGCAGCACCTCCGGGTGGCGCAGCGTCTTGAGCACCTCGCGCAGGGTGAAGAAGTTGCCGAGCGATTTCGACATCTTCTCGTCGTCGACGTTGACGAAGCCGTTGTGCATCCACAGGTTGACGAACACATCCCCGGTCGCCGCGCACGACTGCGCGATCTCGTTCTCGTGGTGCGGGAACTTGAGATCGAGCCCCCCGCCGTGGATGTCGAAGTGCGTGCCGAGGAGCGCCGTCGACATGGCCGAGCACTCGATGTGCCAGCCGGGGCGCCCGCGGCCCCAGGGCGAGTCCCACCACGGCTCGCCGGGCTTGGCGCGCTTCCACAGCACGAAATCGAGCGGATCGCGCTTCGCCTCGTCCACCTCGACCCGCGCCCCGGCGCGCAGGTCCGCGAGTCGCTTGCCCGAAAGGCGTCCATAAGGCGCGAAGCGCGCCACCGAGTACAGCACGTCGCCGTCGGCGGCCACGTAGGCGTAACCGCGCGCGATCAGCTCGGCCACCATGCTGATGATCTGCGGCACGTACTGCGTGGCGCGCGGCTCGAAGTCCGGCGGCAGGATGCCAAGCCGCGCGCAGTCCTCGTGCATGGCGGCGATGAAGCGCCCGGTGAGCGCCCCGATGCTCTCGCCGTTCTCGGCGGCGCGGCGGATGATCTTGTCGTCGATATCGGTGATGTTGCGCACGTAGGTCAAATCGAAGCCGCGATAGCGCAGCCAGCGCGCAATGACATCGAAGGCCAGATAGCAGCGCGCATGACCGACGTGGCAGTAGTCATAGACCGTCACACCGCACACGTACATGCCGACGCGCGGCGCACGAATCGGCTGGAAGGCCTCCTTCTGTCCGGTGATGGAATTATGAATGCGCAGCATGTGGCTCGCTCGCCCTCAGGGGCGCGCAAAGTGCAGCAGGCGCGCACGCGCACGGCCCGCCGGCATCGCGGCCAGGAGCGGCGCAAGCTGCGGGCCGTGCAGTCGGCCCGTGAGGGCGGCGCGCAGTG
>DATKPR010000101.1:0-3748 GCA_035523985.1 Steroidobacteraceae bacterium
GGGGCGGCTATTCGCTGAGCCGCGTGTAGGGCCGCGGCTCGGTGGCGAGGGACGGGGTGAGCTGGCTGAAGTAGGCGGCGATTTCCGCAATGTCCTCGTCCTTGAGGTTACCGGCGAACTGCTTCATCACCAGGTTCTTGCGGCCGCCGTGCTTGTACTCGTTGAGCGCCCGCACGATGTAGTCCGCGTGCTGGCCGGCGAGGGAGGGGTAGATGGGGGCCACGGCGATGCCGTCCTGGCCGTGGCAGGAGACGCACACCTGCGCCGCCTGGGGCAGAGCCCCTGCCGGCTTGCCGCCCGATTTGAGCGGCGTCCCCGCGAGGTACGCCGCGACGTCGGCCATGTCCTGCGCGGAGAGCGACTCGGTCTGGGAGTGCATGGTGATGTGCGCGCGGTCGCCGTCGCGATAGCCCTCGAGCGCGATCACGAGATACTGCGGGTTCTGCCCGCGCAGCTCCGGCACGCTGTACATCGGGTAGGCGTTCTTGTAGCCGTCGATCCCGTGGCAGCCAAGACAGGTGTAGGAGACGGCCTTGCCGTGCGCCGGATCCGCCGCATGCGGCGCCGCGGCGGAGTCGGTGGCAGGGGCGGGGGGAGTTTGCGCCGCGGCCGTCGCGAGCGCACCGGCGGCGAGCACCGCAACCGCCACCGCACGCACTGCCGAGCCTGCTCCGCGCTGCATTCCGCTCACTCCCCGCCTGATGAAAAACCGCCCAAAAACGGCCCCGAATCTTACGGACTCGCCGGGGCAATTGCCACTGCGAGGGCGCCGCGGCGCTAGACTCGCGCGCATGATCGGTCTCATCCAGCGCGTCACGCACGCCGAGGTGCGCATCGACGGCGCGGTCGTCGCCGCCATATCCCGCGGCATGCTGGCGCTCGTCGCGGTGCGGCGCGAGGACACCGAGGCCGCCGCCGAGCGGCTCCTCGAGCGGCTGCTCGACTACCGCATCTTTCCCGACACCGCGGGGCGCATGAATCTCTCGACGCGCGAGATCGGCGGGGGGCTGCTGCTCGTGCCGCAGTTCACGCTCGCGGCCGATACCCGCAAAGGCACGCGCGCGGGCTTCTCGGGCGCCGCCGAGCCGGCCCTGGCGCGGCGGCTCTTCGGGCACCTCCTCGAGCGGGCGCGGGCCTCATATCCCCATGTTTCCGCTGGCGTATTTGGCGCCGATATGCAGGTGTCGCTGATCAATGACGGACCCGTGACCTTCTGGCTCGAGGCCGGCCCCGCTCAAGCGTGAAGCCGTTCCGGGTTTGAGCGAACTTGTACCGCCGGCCGGGCTCATTTGACCTATGATTCCTTTTCTTTCTCCGCGCTTGCGGGCTTTTGTGGAGTGCTGACGTATGGGAATCGGAATGCGCGAGCTGTTGATCATCCTGCTCGTGGTGCTCGTCGTGTTCGGCGCCAAGAAGCTGCGCACCGTCGGCTCGGACCTCGGTGCGGCGGTCCGCGGGTTCAAGAAAGCCATGAACGAAGGCGACGAGGAGCAGAGCGCGCAGCAGAAGCAGATCCGCTCCGACAAGCCCGACGCCGAGTTCGAGGAGGCCGCCCGCAAGAGCGAGGCGCAGCCCAAGAGCGATCGGAGCGTGTGACCTGTTCGAGGGGCGATTCTCCGAAGTCCTGATCATCTTCGTCCTGGCACTGGTGGTGCTGGGGCCCGAGAAGCTGCCGCGCGTCGTCGGCGAAATCGGCCGCTGGGTGGGACGGGCACGCGCCATGGCGCGCCAGTTCCGCGAGCAGCTCGAGGAAGAAGTCCAGCTCGAGCAGGCGCGCCGCGCGCAGCAATCCGCAGCCCCACCCCCGCCGCCGCCTGCGCAGCCCGCCGCCGCCTCATCCGCGGAGCAGGCGCCAGCGCCCGCCGACATACCGCCGCCCTTCCACGGACCGACGCCGCCCGGCCCCACCCTCCGCCCACCCGCGCCGGCACCCGCCCCGGCATCCGACCCGGCGCCCGCCGCGACCCCGAATGCCGATGAGCGCGGATCCTGAGAAGCTCGCCGAAGGCTCGCTGATCTCGCATCTGCTCGAGCTGCGCGACCGGCTGCTGCGCTCGATGATCGCGATCGGCATCGCCTTCGTGCCCGCGGTCTACTACTCGAACGACATCTTCACCTTCGTCGCCTCCCCGCTGCTCGCCAAGCTCCCGCCGGGCAGCAACCTCATCGCCACCGGGGTGATGTCGCCCTTCACGACGCCCTTCAAGCTGTCGTTCTTCGTGGCGCTGCTCGCGGCCATGCCGTACGTGATCTACCAGCTGTGGGCGTTCGTCGCCCCGGGGCTCTACCGCCACGAGAAGCGCTTCGCCACGCCGCTGCTGCTCTCGGCGATCGTGCTGTTCTACGTGGGCGTCGGCTTCGCCTACACCTTCGTCTTCCCGGTCATGTTCCAGTTCTTCGCCGCCACGACCCCGAAGGGGGTGGCGATGATGACCGACATCAACCAGTACCTCGACTTCGTGCTGACCATGTTCTTCTGCTTCGGCGTCGCCTTCGAGGTGCCGGTCGCGGTGGTGCTGCTGGTCGTCATGGGCGTGGTGCGCATCGAGAAGCTCAAGCAGCATCGCGGCTACGTGCTGATCGGCATCTTCATCCTCGCCGCGCTCCTCACGCCGCCGGATGCGATCTCGCAATGCTCGCTCGCCATCCCGATGTACCTGCTCTACGAAGGCGGCATCCTCATGGCGCGCCTGCTGTCGCGCGGACGCGGCGCCGCCCCCGAGGAGCCGGACCCGGGTCAGGCCGGCGACGGCTGAGGCCCGCAGAGCCCGGCGCAGATCACAAGAATGAACGACGCCTCGGGACGCACCCTCTTCGGCCAGCCGGCGGGACTGGCGACGCTCTTCCTCACCGAGCTCTGGGAGCGCTTCACCTATTACGGCATCCAGTCGCTGCTGATCCTGTTCATGGTGGCGCCGGCGGCCAAGGGGGGGCTGGGGCTCGACGACAAGGCCTCCGCCTCCGTCTACGGCCTCTACGTCGGCAGCACCTATCTCCTCGGGCTCCTCGGGGGCTGGATCGCCGACCGCCTCACCGGGGCGCAGCGCGCGGTGATCGCCGGCGGCATCCTGATTGCGCTCGGCAACACGCTGCTGGCCCTCGGCAGCACCGCGGTCTTCTTCGTCGGCCTGCTGGTGATCGCCGCGGGGGTGGGGCTGCTGAAGCCCAACGTGAGCGCGCTGGTGGCGACGCTCTACCCCGAGGGCGGCGCGCGGCGCGATGCCGGCTTCTCGATCTTCTACATGGGCATCAACACCGGCGGCTTCTTAGGCCCCGTGGTGGTGCCGCTGATCGCCGTTGCATTCGGCTGGCGCGCGGGCTTCGGTGCCTGCGCGGTCGGCATGGTGCTCGGCGTCGCGCAGTTCCTCTGGACGCGCCGCCTGCTCGGCGGCGCCGGCGGCGCGGTGGCCCCGGAGCAGCGCGCGTCCTGGACGCCGATCGCGGTGCTGCTCGCGCTGCTGGCCGTCGCCGTAGGACTGGCGGCGAGCGGCGCCATGCGCGTCGACCCGGCGCTGCTCGGCACCTCCGCCTCCTGGGGGGTGTCGTTCCTCGCGGTGGCGTACTTCGCGTATCTGATCTTCTTCGCGGGCCTCACCGCGACGGAACGCAGGCGGATTCTCGTCATGGTGGCGCTGTTCGCCGGCTCGGTCACGTTCTGGGCCGGGTACTTCCAGCAGGGCGCGTCCTTCAACCTGTTCGCGGCGCGCTATACCGACATGCACCTCTTCGGCTGGAACGCGCCGCCGGG
>DATKPR010000102.1:0-18364 GCA_035523985.1 Steroidobacteraceae bacterium
CCGCGGCGGCGCCGGCGGCCGCGCCGGTGAATCCCGCCGAGCCGCAGAAGATCCTCTCGCCGAAGTAGCGCCGCGCCCGCGAGCCCTCAGTGAGGCAGCTGTTCGTCTCGGACGTGCACCTGGGAGGCGCAGACGACTCCCGGGCCGCCCTCGAGCAATTCCTCGGCTTCCTCGCCGGGGAGGCGGCCGGCGCGGCGGCGCTCTACATCCTCGGCGATCTCTTCGAGAGCTGGGTGGGGGACGACGACCGCAGTCCCGCCGCGGTGCGCGTGTGCGCGGCGCTGCGTACGCTCACCGCGGGCGGCGTGCCGTGTTTCGTCATGCACGGCAACCGCGACTTCCTCCTCGGACCGGGCTTCGGCGCGCGCAGCGGCTGCCGCCTGCTGCCCGACCCGGTGGTCGCCGGGCTCGACGGCGAGCCGGTGCTGCTCACCCATGGCGATGCGCTGTGCACCGACGATCACGCCTACCAGGAGCTGCGCAGCATGGTGAGAAGCCCGCGCTGGCAGCGGCGCTTCCTCGCTCTGCCGCTCGGTGCGCGCGAGGCGCTCGCGGATGAGGTGCGTGCCGGCAGCCGGGCGCACACCGCGCGCACCGTGCCCACCATCATGGACGTGAACGCCGCGGCGGTCGCGGCCGCGTTCCGCGCCGGCGGGGTGCGGCGCATGATCCACGGCCACACGCATCGGCCCGGCATACACGACACGCTCATCGACGGCACGCCCGCCCAGCGCATCGTGCTCGGCGCGTGGTACGAGCAGGGAAGCTATCTGAGCTGCGAGCGGGGCGTATACCAGCTGCGCGAGCTGCCGCGGCGGGGGTTGCCGCGGGTCAGCCCGCGCAGCTGATCCTGACCCGAGCGCTCCGGTCAGTTCTGGGGGGATGCCGCGCCGGGCGGCGGCCCACCCCGGCCGCCCCGGTGGCCGAAGCCGTGGTGCATCTGCTGCAGCGCCTGGAACTTCTTCACCTGCGCGGGCGAGAGCACCGTGGACAGCTTGGTCAGCGTGTCCTCGGCGATCTGCTGATGCGCGGCGCGCATCGACTGGAAGTCGGGCTTGCCGCCGCCGGCGGCCTGCGCCTGCTCGAACAGCGACTTCATCTGCGCGTGCTCACCCTGCAGGATCGTCTGCACCTGCGCCTTCTGCGTGTCCGTGAGGTCGAGCAGCACGGCGAGGTTCTCCATGCGGCTCGCATGACCTGCGCCCCCCGGGGTTTGAGCCAGCGTGACACCCGCCCACAAGGCGGCCAGTGCCACCACCGATGCCTTCATCAACGCTTTCATGCACGATCTCCTGATGCGGGGTCGTGTACCGGAGTCCACCCGCGTGAGCTAGGCTAGCCGGGGCGCGTCGCGGCGCCGTGAGCAACTGTGAGGCACTGTCAAAGCACCCCCCAAAGGCGCAATTCCGTCACAGAATCTCAGCGCCGCGGCAACACCAGCAGGGCCTCGAGCCCCCCGCCGGGACGGTTGCCGAGGGTGAGGGTGCCGCCGTGCGCCTGGGCGATGTCGCGCGCGATTCCGAGCCCGAGCCCGGTGCCGCCGCTGTCGCGGTTGCGCGAGGATTCGAGCCTGTAGAAAGGCTCGAAGACCCGCTCGAGCTCCGCGGGCGGTATGCCCGGGCCCTCATCGCGCACCCGGATCGCGAGCTCGCCGCCGTCCTCGACGCACAGCTGCGCGCCGCCGCCGAATTTGACCGCATTGCTCACGAGATTCGTGAGGCAGCGCTTGAGCGCCTGCGCCTTGCCGGTGAAGGGTGCGAGCGCGCGGCCGCTCACGCTGACCGCCGCCCCCGCTTCGCGGAACTGCGCGGCGAGCGAGGCCAGCAGCTCGTTGACGTCGATCGCAGCCGCCGGCTCGCCGTCGTCCTGGCCGCGGAAGAGCGCCAGCGCCTCGCGCACCATGCCCTCCATCTCGGAGAGCTCCTTGACCATGCGCTCCTGCAGCGCCGCATCGCCGATGCTCTCGACCTGCAGCCGCAGCCGCGTGAGCGGCGTCTTCAGGTCGTGCGACATCGCCGCCAGCACGCGGCTGCGGCTGTCGAGATAGCGGTACAGGCGGTCCTGCATGGTGTTGAAGGCACGCGCCGCGCGGCGCAGCTCGCGCGCGCCGCGCTCGGGCAGTTTCGCCGGCCGCGCCTCGCGCCCCACGCTGTCGGCGGCGCGCGCCAGCGCCGAGAGCGGGCGGGTGATGTTGCGCGCCACGGCATAGAGCGTGATCACCAGGATCGCGAGCAGCAGCGCCAGGTTGACCAGCAGGTTGCGCGGCAGCAGCGCGCCGCCCGGCACGCGCACGATGCGGTACACCGCGGTGTCGCCGTCGGGGAAGCGTACCGTCACGTCGTAGCGCTGGGCGCTGCCCTGGCTCGCGGCGAGCTCGCGCGCCTCGTAGAAGGGCACCGGCAGCGGGATCGCCGGGCGGCGCGCATCGGCCGTGCGCTCGACGCTCACGCCGAAGCCCGTGCCGAGCGCCGCCTGCAGCTGCCCCCTGAGCGTCTGCTCGAAGTCGCTGAGGAGCGGCGCCCGCATGAAGGCGCGCGGCGGCTCGAGCGGGCCGCGCGGTGCGCGCGGCGGCCCATCGGGCGGCGGCGGGTGGAAATGCCGCGGGCCGCCGGGCGCCGACAGCTGCTCGATGGCGGCGGCGCGCTCGGCGGCCCCGAGCGGCTCGAGCATCAGGGTGGTCTCGGCGATGCGCCGCGTCCATTCGCGCACGCTGCTCTGCAGGACGAAGTGCTCGCGCTCCTGGGCGATGAGCAGCAGGTCCGCGGCCTGCGCCAGGAGCACCGCCACGATCGAAGCGGCCAGCAGCCGCCCGAAGACCGATTGCGGCCACAGCCTCAGACGCGGCGAGGTGCTGCCCGGCTCACTGGCTCTCGACGCTGACGCCGACGACATAGCCCTCGCCATAGACGGTCTTGATGATCTGCGGCGCGCGGGCGTCGTCGCCGAGGATCTGGCGCAGCCGGCTGATGCGCACGTCGATGCTGCGATCGAAGGGATCGGCGTCGCGGCCGCGCAGCAGCTCCGTGAGCTGCGCGCGCGTCAGCACGCGGTTGCCGGCGGCGAGCAGCACGGCGAGCAGCCGGTACTCCGCGCCGCTCAGGGCCACGTCCTTGCCCGCCGCGTCGGTGAGCGTGCGCGTAATGGTGTCGAGCCGCCAGCCGCCGAAGTGGAACGAGCGCACCGTCTCGGGACTCGGATCGCGCGGGGCATGCGCCGAGCGGCGCAGCACCGCCTTGATGCGCCCGAGCAGCTCGCGCGGATTGAAGGGCTTGGCGACGTAGTCGTCGGCGCCGAGCTCGAGGCCGACGATGCGGTCGACGTCCTCGCCGCGCGCGGTCAGCATGATGATGGGCAGCTGCGAGCGGCCGCGCAGCTCGCGGCACAGCGACAGGCCGTCCTCGCCGGGCAGCATCACGTCGAGCACCAGCAGATCGACGTGCGAGCGCTCGAGCACGCGGCGCATTTCCTTGCCGTCGGGCACCGCGGTGGTGCGGAACTCGTGCTTCTCGAGGTACTGCGCCAGCAGGCCGCGGATCTCGCGGTCGTCGTCGACGATCAGCAGGTGGGGACGCTCGTTCATTGCGGTGCGCGCCTGATGTTGGGACCGGAGGATACCGGGCCAACAGACACCCGGCAGGGAAATTCGTGCCGGTGTGCTTGTAAGCAACTGTTAGTGCGGCGCGGGCGGTCCGGAATGAAAGCGCAGCTCGCCGCCCGGCTCGGTGGCGAGCTCGGCCTCGCGCGCGGCGAGCGCGCGCAGCCGCTCCTGCCACTCCCCGGGCGCGCTGGCGCGCGCGAAGTCCAGGTACAGCTCGAAGTGGCGCGCCTCGGCGACCGCGAGTCCCGCGTACAGCGCATCGAGGGGTGCCGCGAGCCGTGGCGCGAGCAGCGTGAAGCGCTCCGCGGAGCGCGCCTCGATGAGGGCCGCCGCGAGCAGCTGATCGAGCTTGCGCGCCGGATCGGCGCTGCGCAGCGCGCGGCGCAGCTCCTGTGCGTAGCGGCCGGGGCGCTGGCGCACCGGCGGCACACCGAGCTCGCGCATCGCCCGCGTCACCTGCTCGAAGTGACGCAGCTCCTCGCGTGCCAGGCGCGACAGCGCCAGCGCCAGCGTGCGGTCCTCGGGATAGGCGAACATCAGCGCCAGAGCGCTCGAGGCCGCCTTCTTCTCGCAGTTGGCGTGATCGGCCAGCAGCTCCGGTACGCGCGCCACGGCCGCCTCGACCCAGGCCTGCGGGGTCGGCTCGCGCAGGATGCCGTTCACGGGCGCGCCTCGAGCCGCAGCCACTCCCCGAGCGCGCGCGTCAGCGCCTGTGCCGCCTCGGCGGCGCTCGGGTAGCGCTCGGCGGGAGACTTGGCGAGCAGCCGCTCGATAAGCGGCTGCAGCGCCGCGCAGCTCGCCGGCAGGCGCGGCACCGGCTCCTTGCGGTGCTTGTAGACGATCGCCATGGGGTTGTCGGCGCGATACGGCTTCTCGCGGGTGAGCATCTCGTAGAGCATCACGCCGAGACTGTAGAGGTCGCTGCGGGCATCGATCGGCTCGGCGTGGCCCTGCTCCGGGCTCATGTAGTGCGGCGTGCCGAAGATGATGCCGCTGTCGGTCGCATCCTGGGCGAGCGCGGTGTCTTTCGAGAGGCCGAAGTCGATGAGCGCAATGCTGCCGTCGGTGCGCAGCATGACGTTGCCGGGCTTGAGGTCCCGGTGCAGCACGCCGGCGGCGTGCACGCTCTCGAGCGCGCGCGCCACCTCGATCGCGATCAGGAGCGCCTCGCGCACGCCGAGCGCCGCGGCGCGCATGCGGCGGCGCAGGTCCCCCTTGGGGAAGTACTCCATGACGAGCCACGCGTGCTCATCGCTCACCCCGAGGTCGTAGAGCCGCACCACGCCCGGGGCGGCGATGCGCTGCGCGATCTCGTACTCCTGCAGAAAGCGCCCGAAGATGTCGGTCGGCTCGTGCTCGTGCCGGTCGCGCGCCACCTTGAGCGCCACCAGCGTGCCGGCACTCTCACTCTCCCCGACGTAGAGGTCCGTGAGACGGCCGGCGGCGAGCCGGCGGATGCGCCGGTAGCCGCGAACGAAGGCATCGCCGAAGCGCTGTGCCTCGCGCCCGGCGCTGCTCGAGCGCCACAGCGCGCGCGCGTGCGCGGCGCGCTGCTCGGCGGCCGTGAGCACCCGCTGGAACTCATCGCCCTCGAGCTCCTCGAGGCTCAGGGTCCAGGCGCCCAGCGCCGCGGCATCGCCCAGCCCCGCGGCATCGCCGGCCGACCCGGCGCCGTTGCGCAGCAGCACGATGGGAGCGAAGCCGGCACGCCCGGCGAGCTCGCGCGCCCAGCCGAGGCCCCGGCCGCCCGGCCATTCCTCGGCGAGCAGCACCGCGTCATACCCCTGCGCCAGGAACTCCGGTGCGAGCGCTCCCTGCGATACCGGGCTGTGCACGGTGAGGCGCGCGTGCGGACGCAACGCCGCCAGGCGCGCGCGCACCTGCGCGCAACGGCGCCCATCCTCCTCGATCAACAGCACCCGCATGGGGGCGCGATTAGAGCATGCGCGACTGCGTGCCGCCACGCGCGGCGCCGGGCAGCTGCGCCGCCGCTGCGGCGGTGAGCTTCAGGCCGATCACCAGGTCGCCGACGTTGGTGCCGGTGGGGCCCAGATGCAGCAGATCGCCGCTCGCGGCGAGCGCCGCCGCGGAATCGGCCGTCGCCAGGCACCGGTCGACGTCCATGCCGGCGAGCGCCACCCGCGCGCAGCTCTCCGCGTCGACCAGCGCACCGGCGTCCTCGGTGACGCCGTCGGTGCCGTCGGTGCCGGCGGCGAGCAGCATCAGATCCGCCTGCCCGGCGATGAGGCGGGCGGCGGCGAGCGCCAGGTGCTGGTTGCGCCCGCCCCGGCCCGGGTGCGGCGGCAGCTGCACCGTCGATTCCCCGCCCCACACGCACACGGCGCTCTGCGACAGGCGCAGCTCGTGCGCGCAGCGCGCCGCGAGCCGCACCGCATCCTCATCGAAGCGCCGCGCGCCGGTGTGCACGCCGAGCCCGAGCGCGCGTGCCGCGGCGGCCGCCGCCGCCACCGCCTGCTCGACCGAGGCGACCACGCGGCGCGTGACGCGATCCGGGCCCTCGCTCGCGGGGCCGAGGAGACCGGAGCCGATGAGCGCCGGATCGTCCCCCGGCACGTCGGAGATATAGAGCGCGCGCGCCGGGCGCCCGGCGAGTTGCGCGGTCAGTCGCCCGCCCTTGATGCGCGAGAGCGCGATGCGGCGCGTGTTGAGCGTGCCGATGGCGGTGCCGGCCGCGAGCTCGCGCGTGGTGAAGGCTTCAAGATCGGCGAGCGTGAGCCCGGTGCGCAGCACCTCGACGAGGCTCGAGGCGCCCCCGGAAATGAGGAACAGCGGCTCGGCCGCGGGCGGCAGCGCTTGCACCCATTCGAGGAGGCGCGCCCCCGCCGCCAGCGAGCGCTCGTCCGGCACCGGGTGCGAGCTCGCGATCAGCTCCACCCCGGCGCGCCCCTCGAGCCCGGCCGGCGTGTGTCCGGCGCGGGTGATGACCAGCGCGCGGGCGATGCGCCCGCCGAGCGCATCGTAGGCGCCGAGCGCCATCGCGGGCGCCGCCTTGCCGACGGCGGCCAGCCACACCGGCGCGGCGTCCGCGCCCGGCGGCAGCGGCTCGGCGCGCAGCGCCTCGCGCACGCAGCGCCGGCCGTCGACGGCTTCGAGCGCCGCCTCGAGGAGTGTGAGCAGCAGCGCGCGCCGCGGATCGCCCGAGGAGGTCAGCTCAGCTCCCGCGCACCACTTTGAGCTTGCGCCGTGCGCGGCGCGCGAGCTTGGCGGCATCCGAGCGCTCGTCCCGCAGCCGCTCGAGGTATTCGGGCGTGACGTCGCCGGTGACGTACGAGCCCGAGAAGCACGACGTGTCGAATTCCTCGATACGCGCATCCTCGTGCTTGCAGGCGGCGATCAGGTCGTCGAGCTCCTGGTAAACCAGCCAGTCGGCACCGATCAGGGCGCCGACCTCCTCCACCGTGCGGCCGCTCGCCACCAGTTCGCTCGCCGCCGGCATGTCGATGCCGTAGACGTTCGGGAAGCGCACCGGAGGCGCCGCCGAGGCGAAATACACCTTGGCCGCTCCCGCCTCGCGCGCCAGCTCGATGATCTGCGCCGAGGTGGTGCCGCGCACGATCGAGTCGTCGACCAGCAGCACCGTCTTGCCGCGGAACTCGAGGTCGATCGCATTCAGCTTGCGGCGCACCGATCTCTCGCGCTCCTCCTGGCCCGGCATGATGAAGGTGCGGCCGATGTAGCGGTTCTTGATGAAGCCCTCGCGGTACTTGACGCCGAGCCGCTGGGCCAGCTGCAGCGCCGCGGTGCGGCTCGTGTCCGGGATCGGGATGACGACGTCGATGTCGTGCCGCGGGCGCTCGCGCAGGATCTTGTCGGCGAGCCGGTCGCCCATGCGCATGCGCGCGCGGTACACCGAGATGTTGTCGATCTTGGAGTCGGGTCGCGCGAAATAGACGTACTCGAAGATGCAGGGCGTGTGGCGCTGCGTGGCGACGCACTGCTGCGCGTGCAGCCGCCCGGATTCGTCGATGAACACCGCCTCGCCGGGCGCCACGTCGCGCACCAGCCGGAACGACAGGCTGTCGAGCGCCACGCTCTCGGACGCCAGCATCCATTCGGTGCCGCGCGCCGTGCGCCGCTCACCGAGCACCAGCGGTCGGATGCCGTTCGGGTCGCGAAAGCCGAGGATGCCGTGGCCGATCACCATCGCCACCACCGCGTAGCCGCCGCGGCAGCGGCGGTACACGGCGCTCACCGCCGCGAATACGTCCGCGGGCGTGATGCGCGCCGTACCCACCCGCTGCAGCTCGGAGGCGAACACGTTGAGCAGCACCTCGGAATCGGAGGTGGTGTTGAGGTGGCGGCGGTCCTCGCGGATCAGGATCTCGGCGAGCTCGGCGGCGTTGGTGAGGTTGCCGTTGTGACCGAGGCAGATGCCGTAGGGCGCGTTCACATAGAAGGGCTGCGCCTCGGAGGCGCTGTCGCAGCCGGCGGTCGGATAGCGCACGTGGCCGATGCCGGAGTTGCCCTTGAGCTCGAGCATGTGGTGCTGCTGGAACACGTCGCGCACCAGGCCGCTGCCCTTGCGTACCGAGAGCTCGCCCTCCACCGAGGTGGCGATGCCGGCGGCGTCCTGGCCGCGGTGCTGCAGCACGGTGAGCGCGTCGTAGAGGCGCTGATTGACGGCGCTCACTCCCACGATGCCGACGATGCCGCACATGGCCTGCTCCTCAGCTCCTCAGATCTGGAGGTCGCGGCTGTGGGGCTGGGCGCCCTCGCCCACCAGGAAGCGCAGCGCGTTGGCCGCCGACTCGCCGGTCGGTATGAGGTGCGAGTCGTGCCACCAGCGCTCGCGGTCGAGGTGCACCAGCTGGCCGAAGATGACGAACACGCCGAGCAGCACGAAGCCGCGCAGCGCGCCGAAGGCGAAGCCCCCGAGGCGGTCCATACCGCTGAAGATCGAGAGGCGTACGAAGTGATCCGCCACCGCGCCGATCAGCGCCCCGGCGAGCAGCACCAGCAGCACCAGGATCGCCCGCGCCACCCACGGCTTGACCGCCGTCGCGGCCAGGAGACCGCCGAGTAGCGGCTCGATGTGAGCGGAGAAGTGCCAGGCGACCAGCAGCGCGACGATCCAGCTGACGAACGCGATCACCTCGCGCAGGAAGCCGCGGGCGGCGCCCACCAACGCCGACACCAGGATCGCGCCGATGATCACGTAGTCGGTGGTATTCATTGCAACCCGGCAACTGCGCACTCACTGCGCGCGGCGGGGATTCTACAAGAGCGCGCGCGGCGGTGCCGAGCGGCGCGTCGCACGTCAGGGGCGCTACTTCGGCACGACCGCGCCGCGCTGCCCCTGGATGCGCAGTTTCGCCGCCAGCTGCTCGGCCGCGGCGCGGTCGCGGGTCGGCCCGACCTGGACCCGGTAGAGCCGCCGTCCCGTCGTACCCCGCGAGACGCCCACCGGGTAGCCCAGGGCGCGCACCTGCTGCGCCAGGCGCTCGGCGTTGGCACGGTTGGCGAAGCTGCCGAGCTGCACCACGTAGGCCACCGCGCCACCCGAGGCCGGCGGGGCGGCGACCGGCGTGGCGGTCGAGGGCCGCACCACCGGCCGCGCGCCCGCCGCCGGGGCGACCTGCGCCGCCGCGGCCGCGGGCGGCGGTGTCATCGGCGGCGCGTGCTGCGCCGGCGCCGCCGCGGGTGCAGGCGTCGCTGGCGGGCTCGCAGCGCCCGCCGCGGGTGCCGCCGCCGGCTCCGCCGCCGCCATGGGCGCGGCCGGGCCCGCGGGCTGCGGCTGCGCCGCGCCGCCGACCCCGTGGGTGTCGTCCGCCAGATTGATGGTGTAGGAGCGTAATGGCGGTTCCTCGGCCGAGGGCGCCGGGCCGTGGCTGCGTGCGGCCGGGCGTATCGGCCCGCTGAGCAACTCGGGCACCAGCACGACGATGACGCCCACCAGGATAAGAGCGCCCGTCAGCCGTTCTTTCACCAGCATGTCCACGATGGGGGCGAAACCGCGAAAGCCAAGTGCGGCGGATGCCGCGCGACCGGCGGCATTATATCCGAAGCCACGCGAGCGCCGGCCCCACCGTATGGAAGGAACCAAACACCACCACGCGGTCGCCGGGGCGCGCCCCAGCGCGCGCGATCTCGCAGCCCCGCTCGACCGAGTCCGCGAGCTGCAGGCGCTGCGGCGCCACGGCGAGCCGCTGCGCGAGCTGCGCCGCGCTGCCGCCGCGCGCCCCGGGCAGCGCGCACACGATCCACTCATCGATGAGCGGCGCGAGCGCCGCGCCGATGCCGCTCGCATCCTTGTCGGCGAGCACGCCCACCACCGCGAGCGTGCGGGCGCCGGGCAGCAGCGGCCGCTCCTCGAGGTGCGCGGCGAGCACACGCGCCGCCGGCTCGTTGTGGGCGATGTCGAGGATCCACTCGACGGGCCCCGGCACCACCTGCAGGCGGCCGGGCAGCCGTACGGCGGCGAGCGCCGCGTTGACGGTGGCCGCATCGAGCGCACGCGGCAGGGGTGCGGCGCGCGCGAGCGCCGCCACCGCGGTGAGCGCCGTCGCGGCATTGCGGTACTGGATGGAGCCCGGCAGCTGCGAGGGGGCGAGGTCCGCGAGCGCGAGTCCCGGCCCCTGGTAGCTCCAGCGCACGCGGCTCACCGTCCAGGAGAAGTCGCGGCCCGCCACCAGGGCGCGCGCGCCGAGCGCGGCGATCGCCGCGTACACGCTCGCGGGCATGTCGGCGGTGCCGAGGACCGCCGGCCGGCCGGCGCGGAAGATCCCGGCCTTCTCCGTGCCGATCGCCTCCAGGGTGTCGCCGAGCCAGTCGCGGTGGTCGAATCCCACCGAGGCGAGTACCGCGACGTCGGCGGCGACCAGGTTGGTGGCATCGAGGCGCCCGCCGAGACCCACCTCGAGCACCGCGGTCCCGACGCCGCGGCGCGCGAAGATCAGGAGCGCGGCGAGCGTGTTGTATTCGAAGAAGGTGAGCGTGGTGGCGCCGCGGGCCGCCTCGATCTGCTCGAAGGCCCCGATGAGCTCGGCGTCGTCCACCTCCGCACCGGCGACGCGGATGCGCTCGTTATAGCGAATGAGGTGCGGAGAGGTGAAGAGTCCCGCCCGCACCCCCGCGGCCCCGAGCAGCGCCTCGGCATGCGCCGCCACCGAGCCCTTGCCGTTGGTGCCGCCGACGGTGATGACGCGAAAGGCGGGCGCGTCGACCCCGAGCGTGCGCGCGACGCGCGCGACGCGCTCGAGTCCCAGGTCGATCGTGCGCGGGTGAACCGCGTCCTGGAGCTCGAGCCATTCGGCGAGCGTGCGCATGGGGCGAGTCCCCGCGGAGCTGCGGCGCGTGCGGCGCGGCGCTTCAGGCCGCGGCGACCGGGAGCTTCAGCAGCAGCCGCAGCAGCGCGGCGATGCGGTCGCGCATGTCGCGCCGGTCGACGATCATGTCGATGGCGCCGTGCTCGAGCAGGAACTCGGCGCGCTGAAAGCCCTCCGGCAGCGTCTCGCGCACGGTCTGCTGGATGACGCGCGGCCCCGCGAAGCCGATGAGCGCGCGCGGCTCGGCGATGTTGAGGTCGCCGAGCAGCGCGAGGCTCGCCGACACGCCGCCGGTGGTCGGGTCGGTGAGCACCGAGATGAAGGGCAGGTGCGCCTGTGCCAGGCGCGAGAGCGCCGCGGCGGTCTTGGCCATCTGCAGCAGCGAATACAGCGCCTCCTGCATGCGCGCGCCGCCGCTCGCCGAGAAGCACACGAACGGCCGGCGTTCCTGGATGCAGTAGTCGACGCCGCGCTTGAAGCGCTCGCCCACCACCGAGCCCATGGAGCCGCCGAGGAACTGGAACTCGAAAGCGCACGCCACCACCGGCAGGCCATGCAGCGTCCCCTCGAGCACCACCAGCGCATCGCTCTCGCCGGTCGCCTTCTGCGCCTGCGTCAGCCGGTCGCGGTATTTCTTGCTGTCGCGGAACTTGAGGGGATCCTCGGGCGCGATCGTCGCCCCGATCTCCCCGAGGGTGCCCTGGTCGAGGAAGCGCTCGAGCCGCTCGCGGCCGCGGATGCGCATGTGGTGGCTGCACTTCGGGCACACGTACAGGTTGCGCTCGAGCTCCGCCCGATACAGCACCGCATCGCATGCCGGGCACTTGATCCACAGGCCCTCGGGGACCGAGCGCGTGCGCCGCTCGGTCTTGATGCGCGACGGCATGATCTTTTCGAACCAGGACATGCGCCGATCATAGCCGATCGGCCGCGGACCCCCCGTCGGGCGGCGCAACCGGCAGGGCGAAGGCCGCCGGGTAGTGGACCTCCCACAGATAAAGCCCCGCGGCGGGGGCGGTGGCGGCGTTGCGCGTGCGGTCGCGCCCCTCGAGTACCGTACGCGCCCACCCCGGGGGCTGCACCCCCTTGCCGACCGCGATGAGGAGCCCGGCGATGTTGCGCACCATGTGATGCAGGAAGGCGTTGGCGACCGCCTCGATGACGATCCAGTCGCCGCGCCGCGCGACCGTGAGACTCGTGAGACGGCGGATCGGCGATTTGGCCTGGCACTCGGCGGCGCGGAAGGCGCTGAAGTCGTGCTCGCCGATCAGCTCGGCAGCCGCTGCGGCCATCGCCTGCGTATCGAGCGTGCGCGTCACCCAGGCGGCGCGCGCCGCCTGCAGCGCCGAGCGCGCGGTGCGATTGAGGATGAGATAACGATAGACACGCGCCGCGGCGCTGTAGCGCGCGTGAAAATGCTGCGGCACGGGCTGCACCCACTGCAGCGCGACGTCGGCGGGCAGCTCGCTGTTGGCGCCGAGCAGCCAGCCGCGCGGCGTGCGCTCGGCCGCGGTGTCGAAGTGGGCGACCTGGGCGCGCGCGTGCACGCCGGCATCGGTACGGCCGGCGGCGACGAGGCTGACGGGCTGCGCGGCCACGGCGCCGAGGGCGTCCTCGAGGGTCTGCTGCACGGTGCGCAGCGACGGCTGGCTCTGCCAGCCGGCAAAGGCGCTGCCGTCGTACTCAATGCCGACGGCGATTCGTGGCATGTCGGTCCGCCCGCGGCGCAGCGGGCAAAAGCCGCGCCTCAATCAACCAGGGAGCGACTCCATGAGGCGCTGGGCTTCCTGCTTCTGCGCGGCGGAGCCCTCGCTCATCACTTCCTCGAGGATGTTGCGCGCGCCGTCCGGATCGCCCATGTCCATGTAGGCGCGGGCCAGATCGAGCTTGGTGCCGACCTCGCTCATGGTGACGGGCTCGAGGTCCGGCAGCGCCAGGTCCTCGGAGGCGAGCCGCTGCGTGGCGGCGAAGACTGCATCCGGCACCGTCGCGGTGCCGACGTCGAGATCGAGCTTGCCGTTGTTGCCCGGATAGGTCCCGGTACCGAGGTCGAGATCGACCCCCGAGGAGCGCAGCTGCGGCTGGGTGCCGGTGCTGGCCGTCGCGGCGCCGCTCACGTCAATGTCGACCGTGTCCCCGCGCAGCTGTGCGAGGCGCGAGGTCTGCGAGCCGTCCTGGAGCGGTCCGGCCTGGGTCAGCGCCGTCTCGAGCTCCTCCTGGTCGAACTGCCACTGCCCGGTCGTCGAGGTCTTCGCGTGCGCGGCCGCCTGCGCGGCGGTGTCCTCGAGGTTGCGGCGCGTCCGCTCATCGAGTCCGGCGACCATCGTCGGCGCATCGGCACCGGCGCCGAGCATGGGCTGTTCGGCCGTGTCGACCGAGCCTAAGTCGAGGCCGAGATCGTCGATGGCGAGCTCGGCGGTCTGATCGGCGCTGCCGGCGCGCGGCGCCGGAGCGATCTTCGCGCGCACCGTGCGCTCGTCGGGTGTGTCGAGCGTCGGCTGCTCGACCGTCGGACCCTCGGTCTCGGCGGCCTGCTGGCGCATCTTGCTGGTCATCTGCCGCGTACTGCCGGTCGCGGCCGTGTTGTCGGCGTAACCGCCGCCCTGCATCGCCGTGAGGTTGCGATCGGTCACGCCGGTGGTCTGCGCGGTGCCTTCGCCCTCGCCGACCGCCGCCCCGATGTCCAGATCGACGCCCTGCCCGCCCTCGGTGGGCACCGGCTCGCCGAGCAGATCGAAGTCGACGCGGCTCTGGCCGCCCTCGAGGTTCAGATCGACCCCACCGGCGGCGGCGCCGCCCACGGCGGCACCGCTGGAGAAGAGCGCGTCCTCGGGGGCGAGCTGCTTGCCCATGATGAGGATCTTTTCCCACTCACCGGGGGCGGCCTCGGCGCGGGTCTGCGCCAGCTCGTGCGCCGTCTGCAGGAACTGCTCCTTGTTGCCCCAGACGAAGAACACCTCGAGGAGCTTCAGTTTCAGGTCGCGGCGCGCCGGCTCACGGCTGATGGCGATGCGGATCAGATCCGCGGCCTGATCGTACAGGCCGTAAGCCATGTGGAAGTCGGCCTCGGCGAGCGGGTCGCCCTGGTCGAGATTGATGGCCGTCTCGCTGCTGATGGTGTCGTCGGCGGTGACGTGACGCGCGGCGGGCTGCGGTGCCGCGGCCGGCGCGGGCATGCGCGGCCGCTCGTGCGTACCGGTCTCCTCGACCACCATCTCGGACTCGGGCTCATGCAGCGGCGTGGCGCGCATCGGCGCATCGAAGCCGCCCGCGCCGCGCGCGGGAGCCGCGCCGCCGAGGGCTCCGCCGGCACCGCTCGCGCCGGCGACCGCGGCAACCGCCAGGCGGCCGAGGGAGTCGTCGAACTCGGAAGCACGGCGCGAGCGCAGGTAGCGCAGCCCCGCGACGGCGGCGAGCACCAGCGCGATCAGCGCGAGCACCCACCAGTACCCCATGACGGTGTCGAGGAGCGAGCCGCCGCCTGCGGGCGGCGTCGCGGTGGCGGGCTTCGCGGCCACCGGCTTCGGCAGGGGCTTCGAGGCCGGCGGGGGCGTCTCAGCGGCCGGCGGTGGCGTTTCCTGGGCCGCGGGCTTCTCAGCGGGCGGCGCGGGCGGTGTCGCCTGGGCCACCGGCGGCTTTGCGGCCGGGGCCGGCGTCGGCGCGGGAGCCGGCGTCGGGGCCGGCGCTGGCGCCTTCGCGTTCTGTTTGGCGGCGAGCTCCTGCTGCAGCCGCGAGAGGTCCTGGTTCTTGAGATCGAGCAGGCGCTTGGACTCGGCCAGCTGCCCCTCGAGGGACTTCACCTCGTCCTTGAGGGCACCGACCTGCGCCGCATTCGCCGCAGCGCCCGTGCCGCCGGCAGCCCCTTCGGTCGGGGTGACCAGATGCAGCCGTCCGGGTTGGGCACTCGGGGTCGTCGCGGGAGTCGCCGCAGCGGCCGCGCTCTCGCCGCCGGCCGCGGCCGGGCTGCTCGCACGCCAGGCGGCGAACTGCCGGTTGATCTCGGCGGTCGCCTCCGCGGGCGCAATCGCTTCCGCCTGCGCGGCGTCGGGCATGCGCAGCACCGCGCCCGAGCGCAGCAGGTTCATGTTCTGCTCGAACGCCTTGGGATTCGCCTGATAGATGGCGAGCATCCAGCTGCGCGTACGGGCCGTGTTGGTGGACGCGCCGGTCACGCCGCGCGCGATCTCGGAGAGCGTCTCGCCGCGCTGCACCAGGTGCGTGCCGCCCGGCTCGGCCGCGGGCGCAGCGCTCGGGCCCTCGGGCGCCGCGCTCGGCGGCGCCGCTTTGTGCGTCGCGGCCGGCTCGGCCGGCGGCGGCGGGCTCGCGGGCGGCGGCGTCTCAGCGGGCGGCGGCGCCTCGGCGGGCGTCGCCTGCGTCTCGGCGGCGGGAGCCGCTGTGGCCGGCGGCTCGGCGGCCGGAGCCGCGGCGGGCGCCGTCTCCGGTGCGCGCGCGATCGTACCGGCGCGCGTGTCCGCGGCGGTGACCGGTGCGCTCACCGGCGCACTGGCAGCGGACGATGCGGCGGGGGTGTACACCGGCGGATCGAGCAGCATGGTGTATTCGCGCACCAGCTGTCCGTGCGACCAGGTGACGTCGACGAGCAGCGTGATGAACGGGTCGGTGATCGGGTCCGCCGACTTGATCTTGATCACCTGGCGGCCGTCGGGCATCTGCACGGTGCGCAGCTGCACGCTCGTCAGGTAGGTCGGGTAATCGAGCCCGTTCTGCGAGAACGTCTCACGCGAGGCCAGCTGCGCGCGCACCGTGTTGACTTCATCGGGAGCGACGTCGGTGATCTCGATCTCCGCGTCGAGCGGCGCGTTCAGCGCCGAGAGCAGATGAATGTCTCCGAGACCAAGGGCAAACGCCGCTGACGGCAAAGCCAGCAGCAATGCCAGCGCCCGGCTTGAGCGTTTGGCGAACATCAGTACACCCCGGCAGGAGTCATTTGAAATGTCTTGTAGAAACAATCGGATGGACCACAAGTTGCGAGTCCACCACGAATTGGGCGGCAATATAACTTAAATAGGCTGCCAACCCAAAGCCTGAAGGCTCGCGCGGCCGTCGATCGCGGCTGTTCGACGCACATTGTCCGGCACAATCCTCGAGTTAAATCCCCGTGCAGGCCGGGAATTTTTACGGATTCTCCGGACATAAACTGTGTCGCGGTTCTAGCCTGGATGGGCTTGGGGGGTACCCGGGGGGCGGCGCCGCTGCGCGAACTGTGACCTCCGGCACACCGGCGCCGCGCGCGCGCCCGGGGGCGGTGCGGCCGCCGGATCTTAAGTGCGCACCGCCGCGGGGATCACCGGCGTCGGTGACTCAACGTCCGCGTTCTGGGCGCGGTGGCGCAGGTAGTGATCCATCAGCACGATCGCCAGCATCGCCTCGGCGATCGGTGTGGCGCGCAGGCCCACGCACGGGTCGTGCCGGCCCGTGGTGACGACCTCGACGGGGTTACCCGCGACGTCGACGGTGCGGCCCGGCAGCTGGATGCTCGAGGTGGGCTTCACCGTCAGATGCGCGACGATGTCCTGCCCCGAGGAGATCCCGCCGAGCACCCCGCCGGCGTGATTGCTGAGAAAACCCGCGGGCGTCATCTCATCGCGGTGCTCGCTGCCGCGCTGAGCGGCCGCCGCCACGCCCGCGCCGAGCTCCACCGCCTTCACGGCATTGATCCCCATGAGCGCATGCGCGATGTCGGCATCGAGGCGGTCGAATACCGGCTCCCCGAGTCCGGGCGGCACGCCGCTCGCCACCACGGTGACGCGCGCGCCGAGCGAGTCGCCCGCGGCGCGGATCTTCCAGATGAGGTCCTCGAGCTCGGCGACGCGCGCGGGGTCGGGGCAGAAGAACGGATTCTGGTAGGCGAACGCCGGATCGACCGGCGCGAGCGTGAGCGGGCCGACCTGGCTGAGGTACCCGTAGATGCGCACGCCGAGACGGCTCGCGAGGTAGCGGCGCGCGATCGCACCCGCGGCGGTGCGCATGACGGTCTCGCGCGCGCTCGAGCGTCCGCCGCCGCGATAGTCGCGCACGCCGTATTTCTGCTGGTAGGTGTAGTCGGCGTGCCCGGGACGGAAGCGGTCCTTGATCTTCTCGTAGTCGCGCGGCCGCGCGTCGGTGTTCTCGATGAGGAGTCCGATCGGCGTGCCGGTGGTTCGCCCCTCGAATACACCCGAGAGGATGCGCACCTGGTCGCCCTCGCGGCGCTGGCTGACGAAATGCGAAGTCCCGGTACGCCGGCGGTCGACGTCGCGCTGCAGGTCGGCCTCGGCGAGCTCGAGCCCCGGCGGACAGCCGTCGACGATGCAGCCGAGCGCCGGCCCGTGACTCTCGCCGAAGGTGGTCACCGTGAAGAGCTTGCCGATGGTGTTGCCGGACATGGGTTGCTTCAGTCGGCCGGGAGTTGCTCGCGCCTCAGGAGGAACACGCCGCCGCCGCCGCGCGCGAACTCGAGCCACAGGAACGGCAGCTGCGGGAAGGCGCGCGCGACGGCGCGCTCGGTGTTGCCGACCTCCACGATGAGCACACCCCCGGCACGCAGGTGGCGGCGCGCCTCGCGCAGGATGACCGCGACCGAGTCCAAGCCGTCGGGACCCGCGGCGAGCGCCACGCGCGGCTCATGCCGGTATTCCGGCGGCAATCGCTCGAGCTCACGGGCCCCTACGTAAGGCGGATTGGCGACGATGATATCGTAGGTCGAGCGGCCGAGGGCGCTGAAGTGGTCGGACTCCTTTAGTAACACGCGCGCACCGAGGCGGTGGCGGCGCACGTTGCGCCGTGCCACCGCGAGCGCCGCGGGGGAGATATCCACCGCGTCCACCCGCGCCCGGGGGAGCGCGCGCGCCGCGGCGATCGCGATGCAGCCCGAGCCGGTGCCGATATCGAGCACGCGCCGCACGCGCTCAGGATGCACCCAGGGCGCGAAGCGCCGCTCGATGAGCTCGGCGAGCGGTGAGCGCGGGATGAGCACGCGCGCGTCGACCTCGAACTCGAGGCCCGCGAACCACGTGCTGCCGGTGAGATAGGCGGCCGGCAGCCGCTCCCCGATGCGCCGCGCGATGAGCTCCGCGGCGCGGCGCGCGCCGCTCGCGCTCACCCGGCGGCGATAGAGGGCAGCGCCCCGCGCGTGCGCCGTGCCCCCTGCGGGTGCCAGGCCGAGCGCATGCAGCGTAAGGTGCGCGGCCTCGTCGCGGGCATTGTCGGTACCGTGACCGAAGTGCACGCGCGCGCGCGCGAGGCGCCGGGCGCCGCGCGCGATCAGCTCCCCCACGGTGGGAGGCGCGCGGCGCGCGGCACGCCGCCGGCCCTTAAGGGCGCGTGCCATCCGCACCGGCCGCGGCGGTGTGAAATAATTCGCTCATGGGCACCGCTCGCATGCGCTGGCTCCTGATTCTCGCCGCCGCCTGCGCGGCGCTCGCGGGCTTCTGGCTCGCGCGCCAACTTGACAGGGAATCTCCGCGCCTGGCAAGCGGCA
>DATKPR010000103.1:0-17254 GCA_035523985.1 Steroidobacteraceae bacterium
TCCCCAGGTGCATCTTGCAACAGGCAACCCGTTTGCAAGCTTCATGGATGCTCTGCTGGCCGGACTGGTTATCTACGATCCGGGCGTACGCGTTGGGAAGACTCGCAGCCAGTTCCGAATCACAGTACCCAAGTGCCTTACTGCGATCTACGAGAAAGTCGAGCTGAGGGTGGACGTGCTCTAACAGTCAAACGGACCTACTCCCGGCGAGCCGGACTTTCCCAACGACAAACCTGCCCACCGATTCACGTGAGGCCCGCGATGTGTAGATGTTGGTGCCCCCGTCGATTTGACTTGATTAGTCACTAGGGCGGGCACGATTGCGGATGTACGCGCGGGTTCCCGCTCAGCGCAGAAACTGGAACCAATACTGGAACCAATCGCGATTATATTTATGGAACCAATATGAATGTGATGGATTAGAATATCAATAAAATCAATGGTCGGGGTGACAGGATTTGAACCTGCGACTCCTACGTCCCGAACGTAGTGCTCTACCAGGCTGAGCTACACCCCGAAAAAGGCGAGAGTGACTGCGCGACCCAACGCGGGCCGCGCAGTCTACTGAAGGGGCCTGCCGCCTTCAATGGCGGGCGGCCATCACAAAAATGCCTCGAGCAGGTCCGCGGGCAGGTGCTCGGCGGCGGCCGCATCGGCCGCCAGCTCGGCCGCGCGTGTCTTGGCGTCCGGCAGCGGGATGACCTTGCCGAGGTGCATGACCATCAGCGGGTGCTCGGTGGCGTGGATGTCGCTCAGCACTTTGCCGGGGACCGCCACCACGTCGGCGACCTTGCCGGCTTCGAGCGTGCCCACGTCCGCGTCGATGCCGAGGAGCTTCGCAGCGTCGCGCGTGCCGGAGAGCAGCGCCTGCGCCGGCGTCATGCCGAGGTTCACGTAAGCGGCGAACTCCTGGTTGTTCATGCCGTGCGGGTAGACGCCGGCATCGGTTCCGAGCGCGATCTGCACGCCGACGCGCAGCGCCGTCCTCATCATGTTGGCGTGGGCGGCGGCTGCGGCGCGTGCCTTGGCGGCGATCTTCGGCGGGTAGGTGTCGACCTTCTTCATGACCCATTCGACGGTGATGCGGGTCGGCACCAGCCATACGCCCTTCGCCTTCATGAGCTTGAGCGTGTCCTCGGTGAGAAAGCTGCCGTGCTCGATGGAGTCGACTCCCGCCTCGATGGCCAGCCGTGCGGCGGCGTCGCCGTGGCAGTGCGCGGCGACCTTGCGCCGCCACGCATGCGCCTCGGACACGATCGCCTTCATCTCTTCCAGCGTCAGCTGCGGCACGTCGACCGGATCGGACTCGGAGAGTACCCCGCCGCTCGCGGCGATCTTGATGACGTCCGCGCCCCACTTCATCTGGTAGCGCACCGCCAGGCGGCATTGCTCCGGCCCGCTGCAGATCCCCTCGATCGGACCCTCGGGCTTCACCACGTCCGGCGGGAAGGAGGCGTTGTCGAAATGCCCGCCCGGCGAGCCGATGCCGTGGGCTGCCGTGATCATGCGCGGCCCTTCGGTGACGCCGGCGTTGATCGCATTGCGCAGCGCGATGTCGGTGAAGTCGGCGGCGCCGACGTTGCGCACGGTGGTGAAGCCGGCTTCGAGCGTGCGCCTGGCGTACAGCGCCCCGTAGAGGGCATCCTCGGCCGGGAAGCGCAGCAGGTCGTCGTGGAACATCTTGTAGTAGTTGTCGGAGAACTGCATGGTGAGATGCGTATGCGCGTCGATGTAGCCGGGGAGCAGCGTCGCATCCCCGAGATCGATGACGCGCGCGCCGGCCGGAGCGCTCGCCGCGCCGACCGAGACGATACGCTCGCCCTGCACCACGACCATGCCGCCGTCTTTGAGCGTGCCGTCCTTGGCATCGAAGATGTGCGCAGCCTTGAGGACGATGATCTCGGGGGCCGGCGTCTGCGCCGCGGCGAGCGGCGCGAGTCCGAGCGCGAGCGCCGCCATCGACACAGCGCCGGTGATCTTGAGCAATCTCATCGTGGATCTTCCTTCTTTTTGGGTTGTCAGGTCGTGTGCTCGACCGCGAAATGGGCCAGCGCGGCGAGCCCGTTCTTATAGGAGGACTGCGGCAGGACCGAAAGCGCCCCGAGCGCGGCGTCGGCCTCGGCGCGTGCGAGGCGCGCCGCGTAGTCGAGTCCGCCCGTCGATTCGATCGCCTCGACCACCAGGCCGAGCTGATCCTGGCCGCCGCTCCTGATCGCCTCGCGGATGGCGGTGCGCTGCGCCTCATCGCCATGCCGCAGCGCATGGATGAGCGGCAGCGTGGGCTTGCCCTCCGCGAGATCCTCACCGAGGTTCTTGCCGCGCTCGGCGGGGCTCGAGCGGTAGTCGAGCACGTCGTCGACCAGTTGATAGGCGGTGCCGACGTGCCGGCCGTAGGCTGCGAGCGCACTGCGGATGCCGGGCTTGGCGCCCGCGAGCACCGCGGCGACCTCGGCGCCCGCCTGGAAGAGGCGGGCGGTCTTGCGGTAGATCACTTCGAGATAGCGCTGCTCGGTGGTGTCCGGATCGTGGGCGTTCATCAGCTGCAGCACTTCGCCCTCGGCGATCACGTTGGTCGCCTCGGACATGATCTCCATCACCGGCTGCGAGGCGACGCCGGCCATCATCTGGAAGGCGCGCGAGTAGACGAAGTCGCCCACCAGCACGCTCGCCTGGTTGCCGTAGACCTCGTTGGCCGTATAGCGCCCGCGGCGGAGCGACGAGCCGTCGACCACGTCGTCGTGCAGGAGGGTCGCCGTGTGGATGAACTCGATGAAGGCCGCGGCCTCGACGTGCGCGGCGCCCGCGGCGCCGCAGGCGCGCCCGGCGAGCACCACCAGCAGCGGCCGCAGCCGCTTGCCGCCGCCGGCGATGATGTGCTCGGCGACCTGGTCGACGAGCGGCACGGCGCTCTTCAGGCGCGCACGGATCACCTCGTCCACGGACCTGAGGTCCGCCTGCACCAGGGCGCGAATCTCGGCGAGGGTCATGGTGTTGAGCGCAGTTCCTCGAGGCGGGGCCGCAGGCTCACGGGGGCGGCCGGCGCATCCTAGCGGAAAAGTGCCTCTAAGTGCCTGCGAGGCTTGGGAAAATGCCCGTTTGACCGCACCCGGGTCCGCCAGTAGAATGCGCGGCCTTTCTCCGACCCCATTCCTCTTTATTCTGAAGCCACTATGTACGCAGTCATCGCCACGGGCGGCAAACAGTATCGGGTGACGAAGGACGGCGTATTGCGCGTCGAGAAGCTCGACGCGGAACCGGGCGCAACGATCGAGTTCGGCGAGGTGCTGCTCGTCGGGGAAGGGGCGCAGGTCACGGTCGGCAAGCCGACCGTCAAGGGCGGCAAGGTGCTCGCCACCGTCGTGCGCCACGGCAAGGGCGACAAGGTGTCGATCGTCAAGTTCAGGCGCCGCAAGCACTACCTGCGGCAGAAGAACCACCGGCAGCTCTACACCGAAGTGAAGGTCACGGACATCCGCGCCGGCTGAGGCCGCGGGATTCAAAGGTCGGGTCATGGCACATAAAAAGGCAGGCGGCAGTACCAAGAACGGGCGCGATTCCCACTCCAAACGCCTCGGGGTGAAGCGCTTCGGCGGCGAGCAGGTGCTCGCCGGCAACATCATCGTGCGTCAGCGCGGTACGGCGGTGCGGCCCGGCTCGAACGTCGGCGTCGGCACCGACCACACGCTGTTCGCCAAGGTGAGCGGCAAGGTGCACTTCCAGAAGAAGGGCGCCGAGCAGCGCATGTATGTGAGCGTGCTGCCGGAGCCGGAGAAGGCCTGAAGCCAGGCCTGCGAGAGGCCCGGTATCGAGCAAAACCCCGGCCTCACGCGCCGGGGTTTTCGTTCAGGTGTCCGATCCATGAAATTCGTCGACGAAGCCCGGGCACGAGTGCAGGCCGGCAACGGCGGACGCGGCAGCACCAGCTTCCGCCGCGAGAAGTTCGTGCCCTTCGGCGGACCCGACGGGGGTGACGGCGGCAACGGCGGCAGCGTTTACCTGCGCGCCGCGAGCGGCATCAATACGCTCGCCGACTTTCGCATCGAGCGCACCTTCAAGGCCGGACACGGCGAGCCCGGGAGCTCCAACGACTGCACCGGCCGCGGCGGCGCCGACCTCTACGTGCCGGTGCCCATCGGCACGGTGGTGCGCGACAGCGAAACCCATGAGCAGCTCGGCGACCTCACCCGCGACGGGGAGGAGCTGCTCGTCGCCCGCGGTGGCAAGGGCGGCTGGGGTAACCAGCGCTTCAAGTCGAGTACCAACCGCTCACCGCGCCAATTCGGTCCGGGGCTCCCGGGCGAGAAGCGCTCGCTCGAGCTCGAGCTCAAAGTGATCGCCGACGTGGGTCTCCTCGGCCTCCCGAACGCCGGTAAATCGACGCTCATCCGCGCGGTCTCCGCCGCGCGGCCCAAGGTGGCGGACTATCCCTTCACGACGCTGCACCCGAATCTCGGCGTGGTCGCGGTGGGCGCGCACCGCAGCTTCGTCATGGCGGATATCCCGGGCCTCATCGAGGGTGCGGCGGAAGGGGCGGGGCTCGGGCACCGCTTCCTCAAGCATCTGCAGCGCACGCGGCTGCTGCTGCACCTGGTGGACATCGCGCCGCTCGACCCCGACGCCGATCCGGTGCGCGATGCGCGCGCCATCGTCGCGGAGCTGAAGAAATTCAGCCGGGAATTGAGCGATAAGCCGCGCTGGCTGGTGCTCAACAAGCGCGATCTGCTGCCGGCGAAGGAGGCGCAGGCGCGCGCGCGGGAGATCGTGCGGCGGCTGCGCTACCGCGGGCCCCACTTCCTGATCTCAGGCGCGACGGGGGCCGGAACGCAGGAGCTGTGCGAGGCGGTTATGAAGCTTTTGGAGGAGCACGATCGCGCGGCACGCGAGCGCGCATCATCTCCAGAAGGAACTGCCGCCGGGCCGCGGGCCGCAACTTGAGCGGCGTCGGGACGACGGGCGTCGGAATCCGTGACTTGTCGTTCGCGTTCATGGCAGCCTCACTGCATCGCGCGGATGCGCGCCGACAGACGGCTCTTGTGCCGCGCGGCCTTGTTGCGGTGGATGATCTGCTTGCCGGCGAGCGCATCGATGACCGGGACGGCTTCCTTGTAGGTGTTCTGGGCCGCTGCCTTGTCGCCCGCGGCGATGGCCGTGGTCACTTTGCGGACCGCCGTGCGCATGCGCGAGCGCAGCGTGACGTTGCGGGCGCGGTGCTTTTCGGCCTGGCGGGCGGCTTTCTCGGCGGACTTGGTATTGGCCACTCAATCTCCGGTTCGGTGCGACCCCCGGGTGCGGGGGCCGGTAGTCTGCGCACCGCGCCGGGCCTTGTCAACGCGGACCGCAGTGCTTAACTTAGTCCTTACAGTTCAGTAACTTAAGACGTTCATGGAGCTCATTCGCGGCGCAGCGGAACTGCCCAGCCGGCACGGCGGCTGCGTGGTGACGATCGGGACCTACGACGGGCTCCATCTCGGGCACCAGGCGCTCATCGCGCGTACCCGGGAGCGCGCCGCGCAGCGCGGCGAGCCCGCGGTGCTCCTCACCTTCGAGCCCATGCCGCGCGAGTTCCTCACGCCGGAGGATCCGCCGGCGCGCCTGACGACGTTCCGCGAGCGCTGGCGCATTCTCTCGGGCGCGGGGCTCGACTACCTTTGGCTGCTGCGCTTCGACGAGGCTTTGCGTAACCTCTGTGCGGAGGACTTCGCGCAGCTCCTGGTGCGCCGTGTGCGCGCCAGCACGGTGGTGGTGGGGCATGATTTCCGCTTCGCCAGGAAAGGCGAAGCGACCGCGGCCGTGCTCGAAGCGGCTGGCGGGCGCCTCGGTTTTGGCGTCGACGTGGTGCCGGCGGTGTCGCTCGCCGGCGAGCGGATCTCGAGCAGCGGGGTGCGCGCCGCGCTCGCCTGCGCCGACTTCGCGCGCGCCGGGCGCTGGCTCGGCCGGCCGTACTCGATGCGGGGCCGCGTGATCGCGGGCAAGCGCCTGGGAAGGGACCTGGGGTTCCCCACCGCCAATCTCGCGCTCGGCCGGCGCCGGGCGCCGGTCGCGGGGATCTTCGCGGTGCAGGTGCACGGGGTCGCCGCCGCGCCGCGCCCGGGCGTGGCGAGTCTCGGCACGCGGCCGACGGTCGACGGCACCGAGGCGCTGCTCGAGACGCACGTGTTCGATTTCGACGAGGATCTCTACGGGCGCGAGATCGAGGTGGAGTTCGCCGCGAAGCTGCGCGACGAGCGGCGCTTCGCGACGCTCGCGGCGCTCACCGCGCAGATGGAGCGCGACGCGGCGGACGCCCGCCGCATCCTGAACGCCTGAGGCGCAAGCTGACGTCAAGTTGAGGACCATGGCCGACTACAAGCATACGATCAACCTGCCGCGCACCGGCTTTCCGATGAAGGCGGACCTCGCGCAGCGCGAGCCCGCCATGGTGCGCGAGTGGGAGGCGCGCGGCACTTACGCGAAGCTGCGCGAGATCGCGCGCGGGCGGCCGCGCTTCGTGCTGCACGACGGCCCGCCGTACGCCAACGGCGCCATCCACATCGGCCATGCGGTCAACAAGATACTCAAGGACATCGTCGTCAAGTCGCGCTCGCTCGATGGCTTCGATTCCCCCTATATCCCCGGCTGGGACTGCCACGGGCTCCCGATCGAGCACCAGGTGGAGAAGAAGCACGGGCGGCCGGGCGTCAAGCTCACACCCGAAGCGTTCCGTGCCGCCTGCCGTGCCTTCGCCGCCGAGCAGCTCGACCTGCAGCGCGCCGATTTCAAGCGCTTAGGGGTGCTCGGCGACTGGGACCATCCTTACATGACCATGGCGCCGCGTTACGAGGCGCAGCAGCTGCGCGCCTTCGGGCGCATCATCGAGAATGGCCACCTCTATAAGGGGGTGAAGCCGGTGCACTGGTGCATCGACTGCCGCTCGGCGCTCGCCGAGGCGGAGGTCGAGTACGAGGACAAGACCTCCCCCGCCATCGACGTCGCGTTCCGGGTGAGCGACAACGCCGACCTCGCGCGCCGCGTGGGTCTGGGTCTCGCCGCACTCGGTGCGGACCCCGTCGACGTCGTCATCTGGACCACGACGCCCTGGACGCTGCCCGCCAATCAGGCGGTGGCGCTCGAGCCTGAATTCCGCTACGTACTCATCGAGGGCGTGCGCGACGGCGAGCGGCGCCGGCTGGTGCTCGCCGAGGATCTCGCCGCGGCGTGTCTCAAGCGCTATGGGATGACCGCGGGCGCGGTGCTCGCCGTCGTCGCCGGCGCCGATCTCGAGGGACTCGAGCTCGAGCACCCCTTCCAGGACCGCCAGGTGCCGGTGGTGCTCGGCGAGCACGTCACGCTGGACGCCGGCACGGGAGCGGTGCATACCGCCCCCGGCCACGGCCAGGAGGACTTCGTCGTCGGTCAGCGCTACGGGCTGACGGTGTCGAATCCCGTGGGCAACGACGGGCGCTTCTTCCCGGACATCCCGCTCGTGGCCGGCCTCAAGGTGGATGAGGCCAATCCGGTGATCGTCGCCGAGCTCGCCGGGCGCGGGCGGCTGCTCAACGAGGAGGCGGTGCTGCACAGCTACCCGCATTGCTGGCGGCACAAGACCCCGGTGATCTTCCGCGCGACCCCCCAGTGGTTCATCAGCATGGAGCAGGCGGGACTGCGCGCGCAGACGCTGCGCGACATCCCGGGCGTCGCCTGGACGCCGGCCTGGGGCGAGCCGCGCATCACCGGCATGATCGAGAGCCGGCCCGACTGGTGCATCTCGCGCCAGCGCACCTGGGGCGTGCCGATTCCGCTGTTCGTACACCGCCAGTCCGGGGCGCTGCATCCGCGCACCAGCGAGCTGATCGAGGCGGCCGCGGCGCGCGTCGAGCGCGGCGGCATCGATGCCTGGTTCGCGCTCGAGCCGCGCGAGCTCCTCGGCGATGAGGCGGACAGCTACGACAAGGTCACCGACGTCATGGACGTGTGGGCCGACTCGGGGCTGTCCTTCGAATGCGTCGGCGCCGAGCGTCCCGAGATCGCGGCTCCCGTGGATCTGTACCTCGAGGGTTCGGACCAGCACCGCGGCTGGTTCCACAGCTCGCTGCTCATGTCGGAAGCGCTCTACGGACGCCCGCCGTACCGCGGCGTGCTGACCCACGGCTTCACGGTGGATGAGAGGGGGCGCAAGCAGTCGAAGTCCTTAGGCAACGTCATCGCCCCGCAGAAGGTGATGAACAGCCTCGGCGCGGATGTGCTGCGCCTGTGGGTGTCGGCCACCGATTACGCCAATGAGATGAGCGTGTCGGACGAGATCCTCAAGCGCATGGCGGACTCCTACCGCCGCATGCGCAACACGCTGCGCTTCCTCCTCGGCAACCTCGAGGGCTTCGACCCGGCACGCGATGCGCTGCCCGTGCAGGAGCTCGTCGCGCTCGACCAGTGGGCGCTCGAGCGCACGCGTGCGCTGCAGGCGGAGGTGCTCGAGGCCTACCGCCGCTACGCCTTCCATCTCATCTACCAGAAGGTCCACAATTTCTGCACCGTGGATCTCGGGGGTTTCTACCTCGACGTCCTGAAGGACCGTCTCTACACGACGCCCGCCACCGGGCGCGCGCGCCGCTCGGCGCAGACCGCCATGTACCACGTCGCCGAGTGCATGGTGCGCTGGCTCGCGCCGATCCTGTCGTTCACCACCGAGGAAGTGTGGCGCTACCTGCCGGGAGCGCGCGCCGAGTCGGTGTTCCACGCGACCTGGCACGAGGCTCCCGCGGTGCCGCCGTCCGCCATCGACTGGGCGGCGTTCATGGAGTTGCGGACCGACGTGACGCGCGAGCTGGAGAAGCTGCGCGAAGCGGGCGCGATCGGCGCGCCGCTCGATGCGCGCATCGAGGTGTACTGCCTGCCCGGCGAGTACCCGCGCTTCGCGGCGCTCGCGAGCGAGCTGCGCTTCCTCTTGATCACCTCCGAGGCGCGCGTTCACGAGGTCACGGAGCCACCCGCGGCCGCGACCGCGGTCGCGGCCACGAATCTGCCGGGCGTGTGGCTCACGGCCGTCGCCGACGTCGATCCGAAGTGCGTGCGCTGCTGGCAGCGCCGCGCGGACGTCGGCACGCACGCCGCGCACCCCCAGCTGTGCGGCCGCTGCGTCGCGAATCTCGCCTTGCCGGGCGAAGAGCGGCGCTTCGTATGAGCGGCACCTCGCTGCCGGCCGCCGCGAGCGGGCTGCGCTGGCTGCCGCTCACCGCCGTGGTGATCGCCATCGACCAGGCGAGCAAGATCTGGATGACCCACCACTTCCTGCTCTTCGAGCGCGTCCGGCTCCTGCCGGTGCTCGACGTGCTGCTCACCTACAACACCGGCGCCGCCTTCAGCATGCTGGCGCAGGCGTCCGGCTGGCAGCGCTGGCTGTTCGTGGCGCTGGCGCTCGCCGTGAGCGCGGTGCTGCTCGTGTGGCTGCGGCGGCTCGCCGCCGCGACCCAGGGGGTGATCGCCTGCGGGCTCGCGCTGATCATCGCCGGCGCGCTCGGCAACCTGATCGACCGCGTGCGCCTCGGGCACGTCATCGACTTCATCTGGGCGCACTGGGGCGAGCACTACTTCCCGGCCTTCAACGTGGCCGACTCCGCCATCACCATCGGTGCGGCGCTGCTGCTGCTCGATGCCTGGCGCGAGTCGCGCGCCGCGAAGCGGAGCGGCGGCTGATGCAGGTGCTGCTCGCCAACCCGCGCGGCTTCTGCGCCGGCGTCGACCGCGCCATCGACATCGTCGAGCGGGCGCTCGAGCTCTTCGGTCCGCCGATCTACGTGCGTCACGAGGTGGTGCACAACCGCTACGTGGTCGAGCGGCTGCGGGGCCTCGGCGCCGTGTTCGTCGACGAGCTCGCCGAGGTGCCCGCGGGCGGTACGGTGATCTTCTCCGCGCACGGGGTCTCGAGCGCCGTGGAGCAGGAGGCGTACGGACGGCGCCTCACGGTGTTCAACGCCACCTGTCCGCTCGTGACCAAGGTGCACATGGAGGTGCAGCGCTATGCGCGCGAGGGGCGCGACGTCGTGCTCATCGGCCACGCCGGCCATCCGGAGGTCGAGGGCACCATGGGGCGGTTCGATGGGTCCTGCGGCGGCCGCATCCACCTGGTGGAGGACCTCGCGGACGTGGCCGCCCTCGCGGTGCGCGACGCGGCCAGCCTCGCGCTCGTCACCCAGACGACGCTCTCGGTGGACGACACGGCGGAGCTGGTCGCGGCGCTGCGCGCGCGCTTTCCCGCTCTGGCGATCCCGCGGCACGAGGACATCTGCTACGCCACGCAGAACCGCCAGGATGCCGTGAAGAAGCTGCTCGAGCAGTGCGACGTGCTGCTGGTGGTGGGCTCGCGCACCAGCTCCAACTCCAACCGCCTGCGCGAGCTCGCCGACCGTGCCGGCATCCCCGGCTACCTCATCGACGGCCCGGACGACCTGCGCGCCGAGTGGTTCGCGGGCAAGCGTGCCGTCGGCGTCACCGCCGGGGCCTCGGCTCCCGAGCTGCTGGTGCAGCAGGTGGTCGCGCGTCTCGCGGCGTGGGGCGGTGAGGCCCCGCGGGAGGTCACGGGGCGCGAGGAGCGGGTGTTCTTCACCCTGCCGCGGGAACTGCGCCGCGGCGAGGCCGCCGAGCCGCCCGCACCGACGCGCCGCTGAAGTCGCGCCGGGACACGGCATGCGCGCGAAGCGCGATGCGCGTTCCCGCCGGGCCTTAGTCCGAAACCGCCGCGCGGCCGCGCGCCACCCACTGGCGGACCAACAACCAGCGGGACCCAGCCATGCACGCGCGTCATCCATTGCCCGGAAAATTCCTGATTGCCTCCTGCGCCATCCTGGGCGCGCTGCTCGGCGCCTGCGGCGGCTACGGCAGCGGCTACAACGCGACCGGCGGCGGGCCGGGAGCCACCTGCGGCGGAACCTACAACGTCGCCTGTCCGCCGCCGACGGTGGCGCTGACGGCGCCGGCGGCCAATGCGACCGTGAGCGGGATGGTGACGCTGACGGCCGATGCGGCGGCCTCGACCGCATACAACCTCACCGTCACCAACGTCAATTTCGAGGTCGACGCGACCTCCGTGGGTACGGCGACGGCCTCACCGTACACCGTGATGTGGGACAGCACCGCAGTGGCGAACGGCAGCCACACCCTCACCGCGATCGTCACCGACAGCGCCCACGGCACCACGACCTCGACACCGGTCACGGTCACGGTGCAGAACGGCGCCGCGGCGGCGGCGGCCGCCATGAGCCCGCAGCAGCTTTTCCCGTCCCCGGCCTCGAAGGCTTCGGGCGTGGCGCACTTCAGCGTCCACGCCGACAGCGGCGCGGTCAGCGGTACGGTCGCGCTGAGCGGCCTGAGCGCCACGGCGGTGACGCTCAACGAGGGCTTTGCCGGCTCGAACGGCGAGGTGCTGCTGTCGCTTGCCCCGCGTACCGGGCATGCGGGTGAGTGGCAAGTGCCGGCCAACAGCACCTTGAGCGCGGCGCAGCTCGCGGCCTTCGGCGCGGGCAGGCTCTACGTGCTTGCGACGTCCGCCGCCCACCCGGCGGGTGAGATCCGCGGCCAGCTGGCACCGGCCGGCGTGCACGTGACCTTCTCCGAGCTCAGCCCCTCACCCGAGGCCGACGCGCTCGGTCTGCGCGCCGCCGGGCTCGCCGCCGCCACGCTCGATGCGCGCAGCGGCACGCTCACGGTGCACGTGAGCTCGGCGGGGATCGAGGATGCGAGTGCCGCGCAGCTCTCGGGCAGCAGCGGCGCACCGCTGCGCGAGCTCGGCCGTGATCCGCTCGACATGGGCCACTTCTCGGCCGAATCGACGCGCCTCAGCGCCGCAGAGGTCGCGGACTTCGAGGCGGGGCGGCTGTCGGTCACGGTCGCCGCGGCGCGGCTCCCCGGCGGCGTCCTGATCGGTGCAATCGGCCCCGGGCGGTAATCGCCACCCCCTCAAGAGACCCCTCTGGCCGGTCCGTGCGCAATGCGCGGGCCGGTCATTTTTTACTGGTACACGGACTTCTTCAGGCGCCAGCGCTTGTGTGACCAGGGCCAGTCGGGTGGCGCGGCGCGGATCTGCTCCTCGACGAGGTGCGCGTAGCGCTCGGTGAGGGTCCCGGGCGGAAGGGGCTTGCCGCCTCGGGCGAGCGGCAGGAACTCCATCTCGTAGTAGCCACGCGCCCGGCGGCGGATGGTGATGAAGAACACCGGGAACTGGGTGACGCGCGCGATCTCCTCCGGTCCCATGTAGAAGGCGGTGTCGCGGTTGAGGAAGCGCGTCCAGTACCGGCGCTCGCTTCTGGCCGGCTCCTGGTCGGCGACCATGGCGACCGCACGCACCACGCCGCGGCGCCTGATGATGTCCGCCAGCAGCTCCTGCGCGGGCACCAGGCGCGTGCCGAAGCGCGTGCGCAGCTTCTTCATCTCGCGCTCGGCCCACTCGTTCACCAGCGGCTTGTAGGCGGCGTCGAGCGGGTAGCCGAGATCGAGCGACAGGGCGAGCAGCATCCACTCCCAGTTGCCCTGGTGGGCGGCCACCAGCAGCACGGGCTGCCCGCGCGCCAGCAGCGCGCGCGGCTCTTCCAGGTTGACGATGCGCACCCGGCGGCGGATCTCGTCCGGGCCGAGCGCCGGGGCTTTGAGGAGCTCGGCGAACATCTGCGCGAAGCCGCGGTAGTAGCGGTAGCGCACGGCGCGCCGCTGACGCGCGTCGAGCTCGGGGAAGGCCCTGGCGAGGCTCGCATCGATCATTGCCGCGCGGTACGCCACCACGCGGAACGCGAGCCAGGCGGCGAACCCGGAGATTGCGTACAGCACGGGGAGCGGCAGGCGCGACAGCAGGCGCGCCCACCAGGCCGGAGGCTCGGCCGGGGACGGGCGCGGGGCCGAGGGCTCGTCCGGGGTGGTGGGCGTGTGGGCGGCTTGCGGCGGATCTGAGGCGGGCATTCCGCCTTAGTTTACCGGACGTGGCTGCGTGGGCTCGTCGGGCTGCGGCTGCGGCACCAGCACCTTGCCGATGCGGGGTGCGAGCCAGCGCTCGACGTCGTCAATCAGCGTGAAAGCCGCCGGCACGATCACCAGTGTCAGGGCGGTGGAGGTGATGAGCCCGCCGATCACCGCGATCGCCATCGGTGCGCGGAACGCTTTGTCGCCCCCGAGGCCGAGGGCGACCGGCAGCATGCCCGCGACCATGGCGACCGTCGTCATGACGATCGGACGGGCGCGCTTGTGGCCGGCCTCGATGATCGCGGTCAGACGGTCCTTGCCGGCACGCATCTCCTCGATGGCGAAGTCGACCAGCAGGATCGAGTTCTTGGCCACGATGCCCATCAGCATGAGGAAGCCAATCATCACCGAGAGTGACAGCGAGTTGCCGGTGACGGCGAGCGCGATCACGGCGCCGCCGATCGACAGCGGCAGCGCGGAGAGAATGGTGATCGGCTGCAGCACGCGCGCAAACAGCAGCACCAGCACGGCGAACACCATCAGCACACCGGTGGCCATGGCCAGCAGGAAGTTGGCGAACAGCTCGTTCATGTATTTCGCGTCGCCCTGGTCGACGCGGCGCACGCCGCGCGGCAGGTGCGCGAGCGTCGGCAGCGCCTCGATCTTGGCCATCGCGGTGCCCGTGGTCGCGCCGTTGTTGAGATCCGCCTCGATCATGAGGCGCCGGGCCTGGTTGTAGCGGCGCACGCGTGTCGGCCCCTGGCCGAAGCTGATATCGGCGACCGCCTTGAGCGGCACGCTGCCGCCGCCGGTCGTCGGCACCGGCAGGTTCTCGATCGTGTTGAGATCCTTGCGGGTGCTCTCGAGCAGGCTCACGCGGATCGGGATCTGCCGGTCGGAGAGCGAGAACTTGGCGCTGTTCTGGTCGAGGTCGCCGATGGTCGCGATACGGATCGTATCGCTGATGCTCTCGACCGTCACACCGAGCTGGGAGGCGAGGTCCAGGTGCGGCCGCACCTGGATTTCCGGGCTCGGCAGGTCGTTGTCGATGCGCGCATTGCGCACCACCGAGAGACCGCGCATCTCCTCGACGACCTTGCGGGCAGTTTCGTAGGTCAGCTGCGGGTCGTCGCCCGTGATGTACATGACGATGTCGCTGCCGCCGTTGCCGCGGAAGAAGTGCACCTGCGCATCGGGGATCACGCTCAGGAGCTTCAGTACCCGGTCCTCGAACTCACGCTGCGTCACATGGCGCTGCCTGGCGGGGACCAGCGCGATGTCGATCTCGGCGCTGCGCACGCCCTCGTCGCTGTTGCCGATATTCTCGACCACGTCGGCGACTTCGGGCTGGCGGGCGATGATGCGGTAGGCCGCCGCCGCTGCGGCGGAGGTGTCCTCGAGCTGCACGCCCGGCGCCAGCTCGAGGTGCAGGAACGAGGCCCCCAGGTCGTCCTCCGGTACGAAGGATTTGGGGATCAGCATCAGTCCGACGATCGACAGCGCGAAGAACGCGACGCCCGCGAGTACCGTCTTCCAGCGGTGGCGCGCGCACCAGCTGAGCACCTTGAGGTACCAGCGCGTCACCGGCCCATCCGCATGGTGTGGCACCGAGTCGGACTTGAGGGTGTAGGCGGCGATGACCGGCGTGATGAGCCGCGCCACCAGCAGTGAGAAGAACACCGCCGCGGCGACCGTGAGGCCGAACTGGATGAAATACTGCCCGGTGATGCCGCCCATGAAGCTCACCGGCAGGAACACCGCGATGATGGTGCACGAGGTCGCGACCACCGCGAGCCCGATCTGGTCGGCGGCATCGAGCGCCGCCTGGAAGGCGCTCTTGCCCATGCGGATGTGGCGCACGATGTTCTCGATCTCGACGATCGCATCGTCCACCAGCACGCCCGCGACCAGCGACAGCGCCAGCAGGCTGATGCTGTTGAGGGTGAAGCCCATCCAGCTCATGAACGCGAAGGTGGGGATCGCGGATAGCGGAATGGCGAGCGCCGAGATCGCCGTGGCGCGCAGGTCGCGCAGGAACAGCCATACCACCAGCACCGCGAGCAGCGAGCCCTCGATGAAGGCGCTGAGCGCCGAGTGGTAGGTCTCCTTGGTGTAGTCCACGGTGGTGAAGATCTGGGTCATCTTCACCTCGGGGTTCTCCTTGCGGATCTTGGCGAGCTCCGCCTGCACGCCGTCGTAGACCGTGACGTCGGAGGAGCCCTTGGTCCGCTGGACGCCGAAGGTGGTGGCCGGGCGACCGTTGAGGCGGGCGATGTTGCGGATCTCGCCGACGCCGTCATGTACGTCGGCGAGGTCCGAGAGGCGCGCGAAGCGCCCGCCGGGCAGCGTGATCTGCGTGTCGCCGAGGGCCGCGGCGGTACGCGCCCCGCCCAGCACGCGGATCGCCTGCTCGCCGCCGGCGAGCTCGGCGCGGCCGCCGGGGGAGTCGAGGTTGAGGCCGCGCAGCTGCTCGTTCACCTGCGCGGCGGTGATGCCGAAGGCCTGCAGGCGTGCCGGGTCGAGCTCGACGCGGATCTCGCGATTGACGCCGCCGCCGCGCCCCACCTGTGCGACGCCCGGCACGCCGAGCAGCCGCTTGGTGATCGTGTTATCGACGAACCACGACACTTCCTCTTCGGTGAGCACGCTCGAGCTGACCGCGAAATACACGATCGACTGGCCGTCGGCGTCGACGCGCTGTACCTGCGGCTCGAGGATCGACTGCGGCAGCTGCGAGCGGACCTTGTACACCGCGTCGCGCACGTCGGCGACCGCGCGGTCGATCGGCGTGCCGATGTTGAACTGGATCGCGATGTTGGCTTCGCCCTCGGGCGCCCAGGAGGTGATGTTGTCGATGTTGCCGATGCCGGCGACCGCACCCTCGACCTTCTGGATGACCTGCGTCTCGAGCTCCTGCGGCGAGGCGCCGGGCTGCGCGATGGTGACGGTCACCGCCGGAAAGGTGATGTCCGGATCGAGCGTAATCGGCAGCCGGACGAATGCCGCGATGCCCATGAAGAGCAGCACGACGAACAGGACGATCGGCGGCAGCGGGTGCCGGATCGCCCAGGCGGAGATGTTCTTCATGAGGCAGGGGCCTGCGGGTCCGCACGGGTGGTCTTGACCGACTCGCCCTCGCGCAGGTAGCCGCCCGCGCTCTTGACCACCTGCTCGCTGCCGTTGAGACCGGCTGCGATCACGACGCCGTCATCGGAGGTGTCCCCGACCCGCACGTTGTGCCGCACGACGTGTCCGGCGCCGTCGACCAGCAACACGTAGCTGCCGGTGCCGTCGGAGAACACCGCGGTCTTGGGCAGCACCGGGCGGCGCGCCTTGGCCACCGTCACTTCGGCTCGCGCGAAGGCGCCGGGACGCAGCGCAGGATCGGGCTGCAGCTGGATCCGGATATCGCCGAGGCGGGTCTGCGGGTCGATGACCGCGCCCAGCAGCCGCACCTTGCCCGCGAACGGGCGCGACAGTCCGGTGAGGTAAACCGTGGCCGGCTGGCCGACCTGCACCTGCGCGAGGTCCTGCTCGGCGATCTGGCCGCGCATCTCGACCTCGCCGCCGCTCGCCACGCGAAACAGCGCATCGCCCCCGGGGCTGGCGATCTGACCCACTTCGGCGTGGCGCGTAAGAACCGTGCCCGCGAAGGGAGCCGTGACGCGCGTACGCCCCAGGCGTGCCTGAGCCTCCGCGAGCTGCGCCGCCGCCACCTTGACGTTGGCCGCATCCGTGACGGCCGTGGCGCGCCGCTTCTCGATGTCCTCGGCTGAGAGGGCGCCAGCCGCCGCGACTCCGAGCGCGCGCTTGTACTCGGCGGCGGACAGGGCCGCCTGGGCCTGCGCCTGCTCGAGCGCAGCGGCGAGGCGATTCACCTGCGGGACCACGACCGAATCGTCGAGCCGCGCGAGCAGCTGCCCCTTCTGCACATGGTCGCCGGGCTCCACGTAGACGCCCACGACCCGCGCGGTATCGCCCTCGTTGGCGATCGGCATGTCGTAACGGGCCGCGACAGCCCCGGTAAAGTTCACGCTCGCGGTGACTTCCTTCACGACCGGCGTCATGACGGTGACGAGCGGAACCTCGTCCTGGTGCATGAGGGGCGTCACGTGGGGCTTGCGGCCCATCAGCATGAAGGACGCCGAGGCGAGGATGAGCGCCAGCAGCACCACGCCGGCGGGCAAGAGCCACTTGCGCGCGAAATCCGACTTGACCGCCGGCGCCACTTCGCCAGCGGGCGGCCTGTCGATCGGTGGACGGTCGCGCCCGATCCAGGTGATCGGCTGGTGTTCGTCGGGGCTACTCATGTGTTCCGGGTTTGTGCCCACGC
>DATKPR010000104.1:0-14977 GCA_035523985.1 Steroidobacteraceae bacterium
ATGCACGCGCCGCAACGGTCCGCGCTGCGGCGCGGCGCTCCCGCGCAGCGCAAGCCCGAGAGCGGCCTGAGCGATCATCAGCACGAAGGCCGCGGTCGCGATCCACAGCGAGGTCCGATCGAACCGCTGGATCGGCAGCGATGCCATCGGCAGCCAGGCGTGCAACAGCGTTGCCGCCGGCAGCAGCAGTCCGATGACATAGTGCGGCGCCAGGCTCGCACCCTTCAGGGCGCGCACCCCATAGGGCACGCAGATGCCCACGGCGAGCAGCAACGCGGCCGCCCAGCCGGAGTATGCGGTCTCGAGGAACAGTATCACCGCCCCGAGGGCGCCGTGACGCTGATGTAGCCGGTGAGGATGACGACGCGCCGCGCGCGCACCACCTGCTCCCCGGTGATAGTGCCGGCGACCTGGACGATGCCGCCGGGCCCGAGGTCGGCGGCGCCGCCCATGACGAAGCGGGTGTCGGGAGTCAGCTCGACCATGAGACGGCCGCCGGTCGCGCGGTAGGTGGTCTCATCCACGCGCGCGAGCACCGCGGCGGGATAGCGTCCCGGCCGGGTGGCGGGCGCGAGTTGCACCACGGCCTGCACGCTCGCGCCCGGCCGCGCCGGCTGCGAGGCCGCGACCGCCGCCATGCCGGAGCGCATGCCCTGGGCGCGGCGGGTCACGTCGTACCCCACGGCCAGGATGACCGCGGCGACCGCGATGGAGGCGAGCAGCGGCAGGGCCCGGTGGTGCATGGCGCCCGAGTCTGCACCCCGTACCAAGGTACGGAGTCAAGTCACCGCCTTGCGGCTCACCGGGCACACCGGCTTGCCGTGTCCCTCCAGGGTTGCGACCAGTGCCGCCATGTCGGTGCGCATCTTCTGCAGCGTGCGCAGCTTCTCATCGAGCAGCGTCAGGCGGCGGCCGGCGGCCGCGAGCAGCCGTGTCTGTGCCCGCGGCTTGAGGCGCCCGGCCCGCTCGGGGGCGGCGAGCACCCGGTGCAGGTCGAGGACGTCCTTCACTTCGCGCAGCGTGAAGCCGATCTGCTGGCAGGAGCGGATCAGGCGCACCTGCTCGAGGTCGCGTTGCTCGTACTGCCGGTAGCCCGAGCGCGTGCGCGCCGGCCGGGGCAGCAGGCCTTCGCGCTCGTAGAAGCGCAGCGTCTCGACGCTGACGCCGACGCGGCGGGCGAGCTCACCGCTGCGCATGGCGCGCTCCTGCCATCGCCCGCGCGCCAGCGCAACTAGGCACAACTACGAATAGGTTGCATGGCGGCAACGTGGTCTCCTTGCGCGCGGGCCGGGATCCGAAGGCCCCGTTGCGCCCGGCGGGCGCGCCACGAGGGATGGATGCATGAGTCTCACCGAGACCTATAACGACCGGGTCGTGCGACAGTTTGCCATCATGACGGTGGTCTGGGGCATCGTCGGCATGGCGGTCGGGGTGCTGATCGCGGCGCAGCTGTACTGGCCGGCGCTCAATTTCGACATCCCCTGGCTCACCTACAGCCGCCTGCGTCCGCTGCACACCAACGCGGTGATCTTCGCCTTCGGCGGCAGCGCACTGTTCGCCACTTCGTACTATTGCGTGCAGCGCACCTGTCACGTGCGGCTCTTCAGCGACCGGCTCGCCGCCTTCACCTTCTGGGGGTGGCAGGCGGTCATCGTCGCCGCCGCCATCACCTTGCCGCTCGGCATCACCCAGGGCAAGGAATACGCCGAGCTCGAATGGCCGATCGATGTCCTCATCACCATCGTATGGGTCGCATACGCGGTGGTGTTCTTCGCCACGATCGCCAGGCGGCGCGTACAGCACATCTACGTCGCCAACTGGTTCTACGCGGCCTTCATCATCACCATCGCCGTACTGCACGTCTTCAACAATCTCGCGATCCCGGTGAGCTTCACGAAGTCGTACGTGATCTACGCCGGCTCGATCGACGCCATGATGCAGTGGTGGTACGGACACAATGCGGTGGGCTTTTTCCTGACCGCGGGCTTCCTCGGCATGATGTACTACTTCGTGCCCAAGCAGGCACAGCGCCCCATCTACTCCTACCGGCTGTCGGTCGTGCACTTCTGGGCGCTCATCTCCGTCTACATCTGGGCGGGACCGCACCACCTGCACTACACCTCGCTCCCCGACTGGGTGCAGTCGATCGGCATGGTGTTCTCGCTGCTGCTGCTCGCGCCCTCCTGGGGCGGAATGATCAACGGCATCATGACGCTCTCGGGCGCGTGGGACAAACTGCGCACCGACCCGATCCTCAAGTTCATGATCGTGTCGCTGTCCTTCTACGGCATGTCGACCTTCGAAGGCCCGATGATGTCGATCAAGACCGTGAACGCGCTCTCGCACTACACCGACTGGGTGATCGGCCACGTGCACTCGGGCGCTCTCGGCTGGGTGGCGATGATGACCATCGGCACCATGTACTACCTGATTCCGCGCCTCTTCAATCGCCAGCAGATGTACAGCGTCAAGCTCATCGACGTGCATTTCTGGACTTCGACGATCGGCGTGGTGCTGTACATCACCGCGATGTGGATCGCGGGGGTGATGCAGGGCCTGATGTGGCGCGCGGTCAATGACGACGGCACGCTCACCTACAGCTTCATCGAGAGCGTCAAGGCCACCTATCCCTTCTACCTGGTGCGCCTGCTGGGCGGGGCACTGTTCTTCAGCGGCATGTGGATCATGGCCTACAACGTCTGGATGACCATTCGCGGCGTGACCCCGGTCGCGGTGCCGGTGCCGCCGCCGGCGCCGCAGCACGCACCCGCGCCGCTGCCGGCCGCGGCGGCGGCGGGAGTAGCGCCATGAGACATGACGTCATCGAGCGCAAGCTCGGGCTGCTGATCGTGCTCATCGTGCTGGTGATCAGCGTCGGCGGCTTCGTCGAGGTCATACCGCTCGCCACCAGCGCGGCGGCCAGGCAGGGCGCGGTGCACATCACCCCGCGCACGCCGCTCGAGCAGGCGGGCTTCGACATCTACGAGCGCGAGGGCTGCTACCTGTGCCACTCGCAGCAGATCCGCCCGTTCCGCAGCGAGACCGAGCGCTACGGGCCGTATTCGCTCGCCGCCGAGTCGCAGTACGACCATCCGTTCCAGTGGGGCTCCAAGCGCACCGGCCCCGATCTCGCCCGGGTCGGCGGCCGCTACAGCGACGAGTGGCACCGCATGCATCTGCACAACCCGCGCGACGTGGTGCCCGAATCCAACATGCCGGGCTTCCCGTGGCTCGCCGAGACGAAGATCGACGGGCCGCTGCTCGAGCGCAAGCTGCGCGTGCTGCGCTTCCTCGGCACGCCCTATACCGATGCCGAGATCGCGGGGGCGCCGGCGGCGGTCGCCGACAAGACCGAGCTCGATGCCCTCATCGCCTATCTGCAATCGCTCGGCCTGGCGCGGCCGCGCGGCTGAGGAGGAGCCGCTATGCACGTGGATTGGGAAGCTGTGAGCAGTGCCGTGACGGTGGTGTGGTTTCTCGCCTTCGTCGCGCTGTGCCTGTGGGCCTGGAGCGGACGGCGAGCCAAGGACTTCGACGCCGCCGCGCGGCTGCCGTTCGATGAGGAGGAGCGCTGATGTCGCCGCTGACGACCGCGATCGTCGGGATCATGACCATCCTCAATGTGCTCGCCTGCGGCTGGCTCATCTGGTGGACCGCGCGGCGCGAGCCCGGCGAGGTGGCCGAGGGTGACGTCAAGGACCACGTCTGGGACGGCGATCTGCGCGAGCGCAACAATCCCATGCCGCGCTGGTGGCTGATCCTGTTCTTTCTCACCATCGTATTCGCGTTCGGCTATCTGCTGCTCTATCCGGGGGTCATCCGCGGCACGCTCGGCTGGACCGAGGACCGCCAGTACCAGGACGAGATGCGCCGTGCCCAGGCGCAGTACGCGCCCGTCTACGCCGCGTTCGCCGGACGCAGCATCGCCGATCTCGCCCGCGATCCGAAGGCGCTCGCGCTCGGGCGCAGCCTGTTCGCCAACACCTGCATCAACTGCCACGGCTCGGATGCCCGCGGCGCGCCGGGCTTTCCGGACCTCACCGACAACGACTGGCTCTATGGCGGGACGCCCGATGACATCGTCAAGTCGATCACCTACGGCCGCGAGGGCGTGATGCCGGCGCTCGGACCGGCGCTCGGCGAGCAGGGGGTGGAGGAGGTCATCGCCTACGTGCGCAGCCTGAGCGGCCACCCGGAACCGGCCGCGCAGGTGGCCGCGGGTCAGGCGCGCTTCGCGATCTGCGCCGCCTGCCACGGGCCGGATGGCAAGGGCAATCCCGCCATCGGCTCGAAGAACCTGACGGACGACATCTGGCTGTACGGCGGCTCGGAGGCGACGCTGCGCAAGACGCTGATGGAAGGCCGCCACGGCCACATGCCCGCTCATCAGTGGCTGGGGGAAGACAAGATCCGTCTGCTGGCGGCTTACGTCTACAGCCTGTCGCAGCCGACGCAGCCGCAGCCGCAGCCGCCGCAATGAGCGTGCATGGCTACGCGCGCTTCGCCTGAGCCTGCGCGGCGCCTGCGCGGCGTCGACTTCGCGCTCGTGCTCTGGCCGTCCTTCCTCGCGGCGTGCGCGGCGAGCCTGCTGTTCTTTGCCGCCGTCGATCCGGCGATGCTGCGCGATGCCGGGCCGCACCTGTTCGCGGGTCTCGACCGCGAGGCCGGTTACGCGCTCGGATTCCTGTTCTTCTGGGCGGTCGGTGCGCTCGCGAGTACCGTGAGCATCTACCTGATCCGCACCGAGCGCAGCGCCGGACGCGCCGATCCGCCGGGGGGCGCGTGAGCGTCGCGCGGCTGAAGTCCGTGCCGGCGCCGGATGCGGGCGATGGCGCCTTCTATGCGGCGGCGGAGAAGATCTATCCGCGCGAGATCAGCGGACGCTTCTCGCGCCTGCGCCGGGCGGCCGTCATCGTGCTGCTCGGACTCTTCTATGGGGTCGCCTGGCTCGAGTGGGACGGTCACCAGGCGATACTCTTCGACCTGCCGGCGCGCAAGTTCCACCTGTTCGCGCTGACGCTGTGGCCGCAGGACTTCCTGTATCTGGCACTGCTGCTCATCATCGCCGCGCTGTCGCTCTTTTTCTTCACGGCGCTCGCCGGCAGGCTGTGGTGCGGCTACGCCTGCCCGCAGACGGTGTGGACCGAGCTGTTCGTGTGGATCGAGCAGTGGACCGAGGGCACGCGCTCGCGGCGCATGAAGCTCGACCGGGGTCCCTGGACCGCGCAGAAGGTGCTGCGCAAGACCCTCAAGCAGGTGCTGTGGGTCGCGCTCGCCGCCTGGACCGGTTTCACCTTCGTCGGTTACTTCACCCCGATCCGCACCCTCGGCGGCGGTCTCGCGCATCTCTCGCTCGGCCCGTGGTCGGGCTTCTGGGTCGTGCTCTACGGCCTCGCGACCTATGGGAACGCCGGATTCCTGCGCGAGCAGGTCTGCAAGTACATGTGTCCCTACGCGCGCTTCCAGAGCGCGATGTTCGACAAGGACACGTTGATCATCTCCTACGATCCGGCGCGCGGCGAGCCGCGCGGTCCGCGCCGGCGCGGCACGGCGGCGCGCGCGGCGGGTCTCGGGGACTGCATCGATTGCACGCTGTGCGTGCAGGTGTGCCCGACCGGCATCGACATCCGCAAGGGCCTGCAGTACGAGTGCATCGCCTGCGGCGCCTGCATCGATGCCTGCGACGAGGTCATGGACAAGATGGCGAGCCCGCGCGGGCTGATCCGCTACACCACCGAGCACGCCGTGCAGGGCGCGGCGACCCGCCTGGTGCGGCCGCGCATGCTGGTCTATGGAGCGCTGCTCACCGCCGGCGCGGCCGCGCTCGTCTATTCGCTCTTCATGCGGGTGCCGCTCATCCTCGATGTGATCCGCGACCGCAATTCGCTCTACCGCGAGGTGCGCGGCGACCGGATCGAGAACGCCTACAGCCTCAAGGTCATCAACCTCGACGACCGTCCCCACAGCTACAGCCTCGCGGTGAGCGGCATGCGCGGGCTCGAGCTCGCCGCCCCGCTGGCGCCGATCAGCGTGCCCTCCGGCAGCGTCAGCAACATCCCCGCGCGCCTCGACGTGCCCGCGACCGATGCGGGCGGCGTGCACTCCATCTCCCTCACGCTGACCGCGCTCGATGCCCCCGGCATCCGGGTGCGGGAGACCAGCCGTTTCGTAGGACCCGCACCATGAGCACCCTCGACAGCGCCTCGCCCTGGTATCGGCATTTCTGGCCCTGGTTCATCGTCGCCATGCTGGCGAGCGCCGTGACCGGCAGCTTCGTCAGTCTGTACTTCGCCCTGCACACCTCCGACGTGGTGCTCGAGCACTCCGACGCCTCCCAATAGCCGCCGCCGTGGACGCCCCGACCCGTGAAACCCGCTGTTTCCACTGCGGCACCGCGCTCGCGGCGGGCAGCAGCTGCAGTGTGCGGGTTGACGGGATCGCGCGTCCGGTGTGCTGCGCGGGCTGCGCGGCGGCGGTGGAGCTCATCCTGTCGCAGGGACTCTCCCGCTACTACGAGTTCCGCGCGCAGCCGGCGCCGCGCGCGGCCGGCGCCGGGCGCGACTGGACGGCCTTCGATCGCGCAGCGGCGCTGCGTCGCTACACCCACGAGCGCGCCGACGGCGAGCGCGAGCTCAGCATGCAGATCGAAGGGCTGCACTGTGCGGCGTGCGCGTGGCTCATCGAGAACAGCCTGGTCCGTGCCGCGGGCGTCAGGCAGGTGAGCGTCAATCCGGCGAGTGCGCGCGCCGAGCTGCGCTACGACCCGGGCCGCACCACGCTCAGTCAACTGCTCGGCGCGATCCACGCGCTCGGATTTGTGCCGCTGCCGCTGTCGTTCTCGGGCGGGCCGGCCGCCGAAACCTCCGAACGGCGCGCCGCGCTCACGCGGCTCGGGGTGGCGGGACTTGGCATGATGCAGGTGACGACCTATACGGTCTCGCTCTATGCCGGGCTGATGCAGGGCATCGCCCCGGAGATCGAGCAGTTCCTGCGCTTCGTGAGTCTGCTGGTCGCGACGCCGGTGGTGCTCTATGCGGCGCAGCCGTTCTTCCGCTCCGCGTGGCGCAGCCTGCGCGCCGGCCGTCCCGGCATGGACGTGCCCGTGGCGCTCTCGATCGGCGCCGCGTACGCGTGGAGCGTGGTCGCGACGCTGCGCGGGCGGGGCGCGGTCTATTTCGACTCGGTGGTGATGTTCACCTTCTTCCTGCTGCTCGGACGCTACGTGGAGATGGCGCTGCGCCATCGGGCGGGACTCAGGCACGATGCACTCGCGCGGCTGCTGCCGGTGAGCGTGCTGCGGTTGAACGGCGTGCGCGCCGAACGGGTGACGCCGGACGAGCTGGCGGCGGGCGATCGCCTGCGCGTGCTGCCGGGCGAGCGCGTCGCCGCGGACGGCCGCATCGCCAGCGGCCGCACGGAGGTCGACGAGTCGCTGCTCACCGGAGAGTCGGCCGCGCAGCCGCGCGGGGTGGGGGACCGGCTGGTCGCCGGCACGCTCAACCTCACCGGCGCAGTCGAGATGACGGTGACGCGCGTCGGTCAGGACTCGAGCCTCGCGGCCGTCTCGCGCCTGCTCGAGCGGGCGCAGAGCTCGCGGCCCCGTACGGCGGATCTCGCCGACCGGGTGGCGGCCTGGTTCGTGACGGGCGTGCTGCTGCTCGCGGTGGCGGTGGGGCTCTACTGGCTGCATGCGGATGCGAGCCGGGCTTTCCCGACGGTGCTCGCGGTGCTGGTGGTGACTTGTCCCTGTGCACTCTCGCTCGCGACGCCCGCGGCGCTCGCGGCAGCGACCGCGCGCCTCGCGCGCGCGGGGGTGCTTGTGACGCGTGGGCGCGCGCTCGAGCGCCTCGCCGGGGCCGATTGCATCGTGTTCGACAAGACCGGCACGCTGACGCGCGGCGAGCCGCGCATCGAATCGGTGACGGTGCTCGGGGAGCGGCTGCCCGCGGCACGCTGCCTGGAACTGGCCGCGGCGCTCGAGTCGCACTCCTCGCATCCACTGGCGCGGGCCTTTGCGGCGCTGCCGCCGGGCCCGGCGGTGAGCGGGGTCGCCGCGGTGGCGGGCAGCGGGGTCGAGGGGCTCATCGAGGGAACGCGCTACCGCATCGGAAGGCTCGGGTACGTGCTCGGGCTCAGCACGGCCGCGGCGGCACCCGCCGCTGAGGGCGACGCCACCAGCGTGGTGCTCGGCGACGGCGCCGGGCTGCTCGCGACCTTCCGCCTCGCCGACGCCCTGCGCGCCGACGCACGCGCGACGCTCGCGCGGCTCGGCGAGCTCGGCCTCAGAGCGCAGATCGCGAGCGGCGACCACCCGGGGCCGGTGCAGGCGGCAGCGCAGGCGCTCGGCGGCATCGCCGCGCACGCGGGGCTCGGCGCCGCGGACAAGCTCAGCCACGTGCGGGCGCTGCACGCCGCTGGTCACCGCGTCGTCATGGTGGGCGACGGCGTCAACGATGCGCCGGTGCTGGCCGCGGCGGATGTCTCGGTCGCGATCGGCGCCGGCACCGATCTCGCGCGCGTGAATGCGGATCTGGTGCTTCTCGGGGAGGGGCTCGGAGGTCTCGTCGGCGCGGTCGAGACGTCGCGGCGCTTGCTGCGGGTCATCCGGGAGAATCTCGGCTGGGCGCTGCTCTACAACCTCACCGCGGTGCCGCTCGCCGCCTGCGGCTGGATCGAGCCGTGGATGGCGGTGATCGGCATGTCGGCGAGCTCGCTGCTGGTGGTGCTGAACGCCATGCGCTTGCTGGGAGGGCGGCCATGCACGTGATCTACCTTCTCATCCCGCTCGGGATCGCACTGCTCGTGCTCTCGGTGTTTGGATTCCTGTGGGCCGTGCGCTCCGGGCAGTTCGACGATCTCGACTCCCCGGGACTGCAGATCCTGCTCGACGACGACCGCGCGCCGCCCCCGGCGCCTCCGGACGTGCGCGATGCATGAGCTCACCTGGGCGACCGCTTTCCTCGCGGGCCTGCTCGGCAGCTCGCACTGCGCGCTCATGTGCGGCGGCATCGCGACCGCCCTCGGCACGGCGCCCGGCGGACGCGGCCGGATCTTCCTGTACCAGATCGGCCGCATCGCCAGTTACGGCATCGCCGGAGCCTGCGTGGGTGCGCTGGGGGCGGCCGCGGGTTTTGCGTTCTCGGTCTCGCGCTGGAGCGAGGTGCTGCGGCTCGCGACGGCCGTCATGGTGATGGTGATCGGTCTCGATATTGCCCTGAGCGGCAGCGGACGGGCGCGCTGGCTGCGCGCACCGGAGCGCTGGGGCGCACAGCTGTGGCGGCACATCGCCCCGCTGGCGCGCGGCACGCGCCACGCGCCCCCCGCACTGCGTGCGTTCGGGGTGGGTTTCCTCTGGGGCTGGCTGCCCTGTGGGCTGGTCTACTCGGTGTTGCTCGCGGCGGCGGTCTCGGGCGGGGCAGTGAGCGGCATCCTCACCATGGCCGCGTTCGGCCTGGGCACGGTGCCGGCCATGGCGGGATTGGGCCTGCTCGGAGCGCGCCTGCCGCGCCCCGAGGGCGCGCTCGCCCGCGTGCTGGGCGCCGTGCTGGTGGCATGCGGCCTGTGGACGGCGGCCGTACCGATCGCCGCGCTCAGCGGGTCCGCGCCCCACCACCATCACGGGGTCGGCTGCCAGCCTTGAGCGAGACGCGGCCTCAGCCCTCGGCGCCGCCTTTGAGATCGAACAGCGCGCGGTACTGCCGCGGCTGCGAGCGCAGGTACTGCTCGGGTGCCCGTACGTGCGCGCCCAGATGCGCCGCCGCATGCCAGGGCCAGCGCGGGTCGTAGAGTATGCCGCGCGCGAGCGCGACGAAGTCGGCGTCCCCCGTGCTCACGATCGCCTCCGCCTGCTCGTAGTCCGTGATGAGCCCGACGGCGACCACCGGCATGCGGGTCGCCTGCCTGACGGCGCGGGCGAGGGGGACCTGATAGCTCGGCCCGAGAGGAATGCTCTGGCGCGGATCGAGTCCGCCGCTGGAGACGTGGATGACCGCGCAACCGCGCGCCTCGAGCGCCCGCGCATAGGCGATCGTCTGACCGATATCCCACCCACCCTCCACCCAGTCGGTGCCGGAGACACGGACCCCGACGGGCTTGTCCCGCGGGAAGACGCCGCGCACGGCCGCGAATACCTCGAGCGGGAAGCGCATGCGGTTCTCCAGGCTCCCGCCGTACTCGTCCTCGCGGCGGTTGGAGAGCGGCGAGAGGAACTGGTGCAGCAGGTAGCCGTGAGCGCTGTGCAACTGCACGGCGTCGATCCCGAGGCGCGCGGCCCGCAGCGCGGCCGCGGCGAACGCATCGCGGATGCGCTCGAGGTCGGCGCGCTCGAGGGCGTGGGGGGTGCTCTGACCGGCGGCGAAGGGCAGCGCCGAGGGCGCGAGCGTCTGCCAGCCGTTCGTGGCCGAGGGCGCGATCTGTGCGCCACCCTTCCAGGGGACCTCGGTGGAGGCCTTGCGGCCGGCGTGCGCCAGCTGGATCGCGACCGGCATGTCCGAATGCCTGCGAACGCTCGCGAGAACCTGCCCCATGGCGGCCTCGGTCGCCGTGTCGTAGAGGCCGACGTCGGCATAGGTGATGCGGCCCGCCGGCTCGACCGCCGTGGCCTCGATCGTGAGAAGCGCGGCGCCCGAGAGCGCCAGATGGCCGAGATGGATCACGTGCCAGTCCGTCATGCAGCCCTCGACCGCCGAGTACTGGCACATCGGCGCGATGACGATGCGGTTGGCGAGCGTCAGCGAACCGATGCGCAAGGGCTCGAAGAGCTTCGGTGTAGTCATGCGGGTCTCACGCAGGGCGGGTAGAGCGGCGGCTGGTACTGCCCGCGAACCAGCCGGCGTAGACCACCGACAGGAGCCCGATCACGAATATGCCGTCGAAGGTTCCCGCGCCCCCGATCGAGGCGACCGGCGCACCGAGACCGCGGATGCGGCCGAGGTTCATGAGATCGGCGCCGATCAGGACGCCGAGGCTGCCGCAGATGTAGGCGAGTGCGCCGGCGTAGCGCCGCGAGAGCAGCAGCGCGATGATCGCGGTCACCACCGTCGGGACGAAGATCGGCTCGGCGATGCCGATGCCGGGCTCGGGCCGGGCGAGCTGATGGCAGGCGAGGGCGACGACCGCCGTGCCGATCGTGGCGAGCCCGAGCAGCCGGTTGCGTACGATCAGGTAGAGCGACAGCGCGGTCGGGATGACCGCCCCGCCGACGTTCACGGCCAGGATCGTGGCGGGCGCGGCGCGGATCACCGGGACCACATAAGGCATGCCGAAGTAGGTCACCACGGCGGCGCCCATCACGTGCCGCTCGGGGAGATAGGCGATCGGGATGTTGATGTAGCTGCCGAGGAACGACAGCAGCAGCACGCCCATCATGGCGTGGGGCGCGAGCCCCATGCTGGCGGAGGCAAAGGTGAGGAGCCGGGAGGCGACAAAGCCGGTGAGCAGCAGGAAGAGGATCGCGAGCCCGAGGAGCGCGGGCGCGGCGAGCGGAAAGTAATGCATGCCGGGGGGCATGCCGGGATTCTACAGGGAGCGACGCCTCGGTCCTGGAGGGGCGCGGCGGGGGCGGGTGTCGGTATGCGGTCCGTCAGCGAACAACCGCCTCGGGCGTTTCCCTCAAGCACCCGCCGCATGGGGTATCTGTCGCCGGCGGCCCGGCGATCTCACCCGCGGGTCGGCAGATGAGACTGCCCGGCCCTCACGGACAGGTAACAAGTGAGATGACCATGGGCGCGAGGACATCAGCTTCCCGGCCGCCAGGCGGTTCCCTGGTGCTGTTTCCGCGCGGCATCGGGGACGGCCTGGCCCGCCGTCTGCGCCACGCCACCGGGATCCGCCTGGGCCGGTCGGAGCACGCCGGGGCGCTGGAGTCGCGGGGCGCCATCGGACAGGGGGTATTCTTCGCCCGGCTCGACGCCGCGCTCGTTCATGGGGATGCCGATCAGCGGCGTGCCCTCGGCCGATTTGCCGAGGCGAACGGTCTTCTCGTCGAGCCCGAGCGGGTCCTGCACTCAGCGCATGTCCGCGGCGCCTTCGACGCGAGCCCCCGGCTGCCGCTGCGGGACACGCGATCGGCCACCTGGGGATTGCAGGCGAGCGGCGTCCTCGATTGCGCCTACAGCGGCCGCGGAGTCCGCCTGGCGATTCTCGACACGGGACTCGACCTGCGGCATCCGGATTTCTCCGACCGCGCGGTGCGCTCACGCTCGTTCGTGGCGGGACTGCCGGTGCACGACCGCAACGGTCATGGCACGTGCTGCGCCGGCATTGCGGTGGGACCCGCGCGTCCCCGCCGCGCCGCACGCTACGGCGTCGCGCCCGGGGCCGAGCTCTACGTCGCCAAGGTCCTCGACGACGACGCGAACGGTACCGACGGCAACGTGCTCGCGGGCATCGATTGGGCGATCCGCAAAGGCTGCGCGGTGATCTCCATTTCGCTCGGCACTGCGGCGCGCGAGGGCGATGGCTACTCGCGGGTCTTCGAGCGCATCGCCGCCCGGGCGCTGGCGGCGGGCAGTCTGCTGGTCGCGCCCGCGGGTAATGCCAGCCAGCGGCCCGATAGCGTCGCCCCGGTCGATCACCCGGCGAACTGCCCGTCGGTGCTCGGCGTCGGCGCGCTCAACCAGAGACTCGCTCTCGCCTCGTTCTCGAATGGCGGGCCCGATTCCCGCGCGGGCGGCCTGGACCTGGCGGCTCCGGGGACCGCGGTCCTGTCGGCGGCGCCGCGGCCCACGCTCTACCAGGTCGCGAGCGGCACCAGCATCGCGGCGCCATTCGTCGCCGGCGTCGCCGCGCTCATCGCCGAGGCGCGCCCGGGCGCACGCGGCGCGACGCTGCGGGCGCTGCTGCTCGAGAACACACGTCCGTTGCCGGCGCGGGGGCGCCATGCGCGCGCGCGGATGGTATACGCGCCGTGAGTGTCCGCGATCACGAGCGGGTCAATGTGGCCGTCGCGGTGTCCGACGACTCACGCGACAGCCTGTGCGAGGTCGCCGCGGCCTGCCGAGCGCTCGGCTTCGAGCAGACCTGCACGTTGAGCGATATCGGGGTATTGACGGGCTCGGCGCATGTGGCCGCGTTGCCGGTACTGCGTGAAGTGCCGGGTGTGATGGCCGTCGAGGTGGAGCGGCCCTTCCGCATCCAGGCACTGGCGCGGCGCCGCCGCGCGCCCTGATCGGATTAGCGGGGTCCCGGCGCTGCGGCGGCCGCCAGCGTGAAGGGAAACTCGACCGCGGTACCGCCGGCATTCCCGGCTTCGATGCGCAGCCGGTAGCTCCCGGGGCTGAGCCGCGCCGCGTCGGCGTAGGCATGCAGGTAGCGGTCTGGCATGACCGTGCCCTCGACGGTTCCGAGGGTCTGCACCGTTGTCCCCTGAAGTCGCAGCAGCGTGACGCGCTGCCTGTCGGCGGCGGAGGTCCCGGGCGCAATACGGAACTCGATGACGCCCCCCGCGGGCAGCTCGAGTCGCGGGACCTCAGCGCCGCGCGTCGCGATGAACGTCCACTGCGCCGAGGGTGAGGCGTGAGCGGGGGCGATCCGATCGGACGAAGCGCTCAGGAGCGAGTCCGCGCCCTTCAGTTGCCACCAGGCGCCCACACACACGGCGGCGACGACCGCCGCCGCGGCGAGCGGCAGCCAGCGTGCCCGGCGCACTGCGCGGCGCGCGGCGTGCGGCGCCGTGAAATATCCCTGCCCCGCGAGCTGGCGCAAGCCTTCGCGAAGCCTGCGAGAGTGCTCGAGCTCACGGGCGAGGGTCGGATCGCGCGCCACGCGGTCCTGGAACACGAGCCGCTCGCGCTCGGACAATCGTCCGACGAGATAGTCGCGGATCTCGTCGTCGTGGGTGATATCGGTCATCGGAAGTACTCCAGCGCCCAGAGTGCCGCGATCAGCACCGCGAGGAGGTCGGCCTTGCCGTAGCCGCTGCGCTCGAGGATCTCCCTGAAGCGGTTGCGTGCGCGGAAAATCACGCGATTGAAATGCTGTTGCGAGAGTCCGAGCTCCCGGCAGATCTTCCCTTTGTCCTCGTCGCCGAGGTAAAAGCGCGCGAGAATATCCCGGTCGCGCGCCCCCGGCATCTCATCCAGCAGATGGCGCACGGCCACGTGCCACTGCGAGCGGCTGATGCGCTCGCAGTCGGTGTCGTCGCCGTCGTCGGCGAGGTCCTCGAGTCCCTCGGCACTCGAGAGCGCCGAGCGGTCCTTGCGCCGATGGTTGCGCAGATGATTGAGTGCCACGCGATAGAGGTAGCCGCCGAGGTTCTCCGGGTGAGCGATTGCCCCGACGCGCAGTTTTTCGAGCGTGGTGACGGCCGCATCCTGCAGAATGTCCGCCGCGATATCGGGATCGCGAACGCGCTGCAGGATCAGGGCGCGCAGCCCCGGGAAGTCGCGATAGACTGCCGCCAGCTGGGAAACCGGGTCTGACACCGGCACGGCGACGTCGGCCTGCGCAGGGAGAATACCGAGATGGGCGGCTTGTCCCTCAACGGCAGTCATGGAGCAAGTATAAGCTGCGCAGGCAGCCCCCGGCACCTGCAGTCGCGGTTTCGCTTCGGCGCCAGTGGGTTGTTGCTCGTTGCTGCGGCGCTTGTTGGGGTGCTGGCGCCGGTGGCCGGCAGCGCTGAACCCTGTAGCGCAGCGCTGGCTCATCCCGCCTTCACCTCGGCGCCTTTGCGCACACTGGGTACGGATCCGGTCATAACAAGCTTCGAGGCAGCGGCCGGACGCACGTATCTGCTCGAGATCCAGGAGCGCGATAACGACCTATTGGCAGAGGTGCTCGACTCCGGCGGCCACCGACTGGCGTGGGCCGACCACCCCGAGCGGCGCACCGGCACAAGGCGTGCCGTGGTGACGGCCCCGGTTGGCGGCCAGCTCACGGTACGCGTGACCGGGAAGGAGCATGCGGACGCGAAAGGCATTGCGGCGGTTCGAGTCTTCGATGTCACATCCATCGGGCCGCCCGAGTGCCTCGCGGGCCT
>DATKPR010000105.1:0-5418 GCA_035523985.1 Steroidobacteraceae bacterium
GACAGCTGGGCGCTGGCGCTGGCGGGCGCGCAGCCGCTCGACGCCTATCTGGCGCTGCTCCCCGCGATGGGCGGCAACCGCGACCCGCGCGCCTGGGAGCAGATCGCCGCCGCCCTCACGACGCTCGGGCACTACGAGCGCGGCACGCGGGGTCAGGACGCCTTCGCCGCGCGCGCGCGCGCCCTCGTGCGGCCGGTATTCGACAGCCTGGGCTGGGATCCCCGGCCCCGCGAGGCGCCGGACGCGGTGCGGCTGCGCCGCGCGCTGCTGGCCGTCCTCGGTGAGCTCGGCGATGCGGGCGTGCTCGCCGAGGCCCGCCGGCGCTTCGGACTGTTCCTCGAAGACCGCCGCGTCATCCGTCCGGACGACCAGGACACGGTCCTCGGGCTGGCGGCGCGCGGTGCCAATGCCGCTACCTTCGAGCGGCTGCACAGGCTCGCCGCCGCCGAGAAGGACGCGAGCGCGCGCCGGCGCTACTACCTCGCGCTGATGCGGGTGGGCGATGCGGCGCTCGCCGCGCGCGCGGCGCGCATCGCGCTGTCGGCCGAGATCCCGCCCCAGGACGAGCTGCTGCGGCTGCGGCTCGTCGGACAGCTCATCGATCGGCACGCCGCGCTCGCCTGGGCGACGTTGCGCGACAACGCGGACCGGCTGCTCGCACCGTTTCCAAAGTACGCCCCGCTCATCGTCGCGGAGCAGATTCCCGAGGCCTACTGGGAGGGGGCCCCGCCGCAGGAGATCGAGAGCTGGGTCCGTGGGCGGCTGCCCGCGGAGATGGCACCCAATATCGCCCGCGGCATGGAGAGCCTCAACGAGCAGCGCACCGAGAAGGCGGCGCTGCTTCCCGCCCTGGACGCCTGGGTCGCGAGGCGCGCGCGCTGATCACAGCGCGCCGAACACCTTCTTGATGAGCGAGTTGGCCTGCCCGAGAGGATCCTTGCGGATGGCACGCTCCTCGTCGGCGATGCGGCTGAAGAGTCCGTCGAGCGCCCGGGCGGTCACGTAGTCGTTGAGGTTCGCCTCCTCGGAGGAGATGAGTCCGAACTGCGCGGCCTTGCCCGCGAGCTCGTCGTACTGCGCCGCGAGCTTCAGTTTGGCGGTGGCGGCGGCGACGATCGGCTTGAAGCGCGTGGTGAGCTGCGCGCTGGTGGTGCGGCGAAAGTACTGCGTGCCGGCATCGTCGCCGCCGGTGAGGATTCCCTTGGCATCCGTGAGCGTCATGTGGCGCACGGCGGCCTCGAAGACCGGCCCGGCGGCGGCGACCGCCTGCTCGGCGGCGTGGTTCATGGTGGCGTGCAGCGCGTCCGCCTGTCCGCCCATGCCGACCATGCGCAGCGCACGGTCCGCCTTGTCGAGGGCCGGCGGCAGCGGGATCGCGACCCGGGGATCGTTCAGAAAGCCGTTGTTGGCACCGAGCTGGGCGACCGCACGACCGACACCCTGCGCCAGCGCGGCGCGCAGCCCGCCGGAGGCGTCCGCGGAGCTCAACGCATCGAGCGACGCCGCGCCGGCAAGGCCCGCCGGTGCGATGGCCAGCGCCAGGATCAGCACACCCAGGGCCGGCGATGTGCTTCTGTCCATGTTGACTCCCCGTCAGCCGAAGCGGCCGGTGAGGCAGTGTAGACTGCCGTGCGATGCGGGGGGAGTCACAGCGGTGAGTGAGGCGGGCGGCGCCTTCGGCGCCATCGTCGAACGCGAGCGGGGCCTGAAGCGCACGCTCGGCGCCGGGCGCCTCGCCATGATCGCCATCGGCGGCGCGATCGGCACGGGGCTGTTTCTCGGCAGCGGCCTCGCCATCAGTCTCGGGGGTCCCGCGGTGCTCGTGAGCTACGCGGTCGGCGCGCTGATCGCGCTGCTCCTCATGGGATGTCTCGCCGAGATGACGGTGGCGCATCCGACCACCGGATCCTTCGGCGCCTATGCGGAGTACTACCTGGGGCCGCTCGCCGGTTTCCTGGTGCGCTACGCCTACTGGGCCTGCATCGTGCTCGCGGTGGGCACCGAGGTCACGGCGGTGGCGCTCTACATGCACTTCTGGTTCCCGGGGCCGCCCGGCTGGCTGTGGATCCTCGCCTTCTCGGGCCTGCTGATCGCCGTCAACGCGCTCAGCGTCGAGGTGTACGGCACGGTCGAGTACTGGTTCTCGGCGGTGAAGGTCGCGGCCATCGTGCTGTTCATCGCGCTCGCCGGCTGGATCGTACTGCGCGCGCACGGCTCCGGCGCGGCGGCGCCCGGCTGGCACTACTACTTCGATCACGGCGGCTTCTTTCCCAAGGGGGCGTGGGGCGCCTGGGTGGCGGTGATCATGGCGGTATTCAGCTACCTCAGCATCGAGATGATCGCGATCGCGGCGGGAGAGGCGGCGCATCCGGAAGTCGCGGTGGTGCGCGCCTTGCGCTCCACGGTGGCGCGCCTGGTGCTTTTCTATCTGCTCACCCTCGCGCTGGTGCTGGCGATCGTGCCGTGGACGGCGGCCGGCATCGACGAGAGTCCCTTCGTCAAGGTGATGCGCGCGCTCGGCGTGCCGGCCGCCGCCGGCATCCTCAACTTCGTGATCCTGATCGCGGCGCTGTCGGCCATGAACAGCCAGCTCTACATCACCACCCGCATGATGTTCAGCCTGGCGCGCGCCGGACTGGCACCGCGGCGCTTCGGCGTGCTCAGCCGCCGCGGGGTGCCCCTCGCCGCGCTGCTGCTCTCGAGCCTCGGGATCGCGCTCGCCGCCGCGCTGAGCGTGCTCTCGCCCGGGACCTCCTTCATCCCGATGGTCGCGATCTCCTCGTTCGGGGCGCTGTTCACCTGGATGATGATCTTCGTCACCCACTACTGCTTCCGCCGCGCGCGCGCGCGCACCGGCGCCGCGCCCCTGCCGTTCGCGCTGCCCGGCTTCCCCTATACGACGCTGCTCGGCGCGGGACTCATGGCGGCGGTGCTCGTGACGACGCTGTTCACGGCGCAGTTCCGGCTGACACTGCTCTGCGGAATTCCCTTCCTCGCGGCGCTGGCACTCGCCTACCGCCTCAGGCATGATGCGACGCGGCGCTGACACGGCGCCTGGGGGAATCACCGCGCAAGGCCAAAAGACCCGCGTACTGAAGCGGGCGGCAGGTTTATGGTTTTCAATTCGCTCACGTTCATCGCATTCTTCGCGTGCGTGCTGCTCATGCACTCGCTCCCCCTGGGCTGGACGACGAAGAAGATCAACCTGCTGCTGGCGAGCTACCTGTTCTACTCGGCGTGGAATCCGCCCTTCGTGATTCTTCTGTGGGTGTCGACGGTCGTCGACTGGTATGCCGCGCAGGGGCTCGTCAGGGCGCGCCGCCAGGTGACGCGGCATGCCTGGATGCTGCTCTCGGTGATCGCCAACCTCGGCATGCTCGGCTACTTCAAGTACGGGCAGTTCCTGCTCGACAACTTCAGCGCGCTCGTCTCAGCGCTCGGCATCGCCTACCATCCGGCGCACTACGACATCGTGCTGCCGGTCGGCATCTCCTTCTATACGTTCGCCACCATGTCGTACACGCTCGACGTGTACCTGCGGCGCGCGCTGCCGGCGCGCAACCTGCTCGACTACGCGCTGTTCGTGACCTTCTTCCCGCACCTGGTCGCGGGTCCCATCATGCGTCCCACCGAGCTCGTGCCGCAGTTCGAGACGCCGCACCGCGCGAGCGGGCGGCAGCTGCGCTTCGGGCTCGCGCTCATGACGCTCGGGCTCTTCAACAAGATCGTGCTCGCCGACAGCTTCCTCGCGCACATCGCCGAGAGCGTCTACGACGGCCACAAGATCCCGGGAGCCCTCGATGCGTGGGCGGCCACGCTCGCTTTCAGCGGGCAGATCTTCTGCGATTTCGCCGGCTACTCGACCACCGCGATCGGGGCGGCGCTGTGCCTCGGCTTCGCCATGCCCGACAACTTCCGCTTTCCCTACGCGGCGGTCGGCTTCTCGGATTTCTGGCGCCGCTGGCACATCACGCTGTCGTCCTGGCTGCGCGACTATCTCTACATCCCGCTCGGCGGCAACCGCCACGGCGCCGGCCGCACCTATACGGCGCTGATGGGCACGATGCTGCTCGGCGGACTGTGGCACGGGGCGAGCTGGACCTTCGTGGCGTGGGGTGGCCTGCACGGGATCTACCTGGCGATCGAGCGCTCGCTGCGCGCGCGCTTCGCCAACTACCGGCCCGGCCCCGTCGCATTCCTGCTGCTGGGGCTCGTCACCTATACGCTGGTGAACCTGACGTGGGTGTTCTTCCGCGCCAGGACCTTCGGCAAGGCCTGGATGGTCCTCGGCGCCATGCTGGGACGCAGCGCCGCCGCGACACCGATCCTCGATACCTTCAGCCTCCTCAGCGTGCTCGTGATCGTCGGCGGCCTGCTCGTCACGCACTGGCTGATGCGCGCCCGCACGCTCGAGTCGGTGATCGCGCGCACGCCGGCGGCCGTGGTGTGCGCCGTGTGGGGACTGATGCTGTTTGCCATCGCCAGCGTGCAGGGGGCCGGAAGTGCCTTCATCTACTTCCAGTTCTGAGGGCGCCGCGCGCGACCGCTACGCGCGCCAGACCGCGGCCGACCGGCCGGGGGTCGCGCAGCCGGTGCCGGTGCGCCCGGTGCCCGAGCAGCCCTGGGGGCCGATACTGCTCGGCGCGCTCGTCATCTTTGCGCTGCTGCTCGCCGGCTGGGAGGCCTGGTGGCGCGACTATGGCGTGCATCCCTCGATCGCCAACACCGAGGGACTGTGGGCCATCCAGCGCCGGCGCATCGATGCCGGCCAGGGCGATGCGACCGTGCTGCTCGGCGCCTCGCGGGTGTACTTCGACATCCAGCTGCCGGTGTGGGAGCGGCTGGCCGGCCGCCGCCCGATCCAGTTGTCGTTCGAGGGCACCTCGCCCCTGACCGCGCTCGAGGATCTCGCCGACGATCCGCGCTTCACCGGACGGGTGCTCGTCGGCGTGGCGCCCGAGCTGGTCTTCTCGGGCTACGCGATCCACGACGGCGCGGCGCGCTACGCCCGGAAGGAATCGCCCTCGCAGCGCGTCGGCCAGTGGCTGTCCATGCACTTCATCGAGCCGTACCTCGCCTTCGACGACCCGGACTTCGCGCTGCAGACCGTGCTGGCGCGGCAGGCCTGGCCGCCGCGTCCCGGCAAGCACTGGTTCATCGAGGTGCGCAAGCTCTCCGAGACCGAGGCCGATCGCAATTCCTACCTCTGGGACAAGGTCGCCGGGGACCCGCAGTACCGCGAGCTGGCGCGCCGCATCTGGCGGCAGGACTTCGTGCCTTCGCCCGACGATCCGACGCCCGAGGAAGCCCTGAAGACCGAGAACGAGCAGATCGCGCGCGCGGCGCAGGCGGTTGCCAGGCTCAAGGCGCGCGGGGTGCGCGTGCTGTTCGTGCGCATGCCGAGCGTCGGCGAATATC
>DATKPR010000106.1:0-37373 GCA_035523985.1 Steroidobacteraceae bacterium
GGGTTCTTCACCCAGCCGCGCGGCTTGCTGTTGAAGGCAAGCTGTACGTCGACCTGCTTCTTGCCGCAGCGGCAGCGGAATCTTGCGACGATTTTCGCGAGCGGCTCGTCCCAGCCGGCGCGGCAATGGCGCGCGAGAAACGCCGGTGTGAGCTCGCGCGAGTGCCTGCAGTGACGGCAGGCCACGACGATCACGTAGTCCCCGAAGTGATCGCGCAGCCGCTCGATCGCGTTCCACGGAAGCATGGCGGCACAGTGTGCGCAGTGCGCCGGCGGTGCGTCCAACCAGTGCTAAAGTGTCCGCGCTACTGGTTGCAGTGCCGGAGACCGCCCAGCCCATGTGCGGCAAATACATCCTCGCCCAGGCCGCCAAGGCGGAGCGCGCGCTCGGCATCCGCCGCGGCCGCTGGGATTACCCGCCGAGCTACCGCGTGCTGCCCACCGAGCAGGTGCCGGTCGCGGTCGCCGAGCACGGCGAGCCCGCTGCGGCCATGATGCGCTGGGGCCTGGTCCCTTACTGGGCGCGCGGTGTGCCGCTCAAGGCCTCCACCATCAACGCCAGGGTGGAGCGCATGGAGACGGCGCCGAGCTATCGCGACGCCTGGCAACGCGGCCAGCGCTGTATCTTCGTCATGGGAGGCTTCTACGAGCCGCACGTCGCCGCGGACGGCACGCGCGAGCAGTTCTTCATCCACCTCGCCGACCGCGAGGTATTCGGCGTCGCGGGCCTGTGGGACCGCTCACGGCGCGAGGACGGCAGCTGGATGCACTCCTGCGTGCTCATCACCGTGCCCGCGAACCGCCTGCTCGCGAGCATCCACAACGAGAAGCAGCGCATGCCGGCGATTCTCGCCGCGAGCGCGCACGAGACCTGGCTCGGCGGCGCGCACGGCGCGGCGCGCGCGCTGCTCACGCCCTATCCGGAGGAGCTCATGGTCGGCTGGCAGGTGAGCCGGCGCGTCAACAATCCGCGGCTGCCGAACGATGCCAGCCTGATCGAGCCGCTGGCGCGTTGAAGCAGAGCTCCGGGCCTGGCCAGAACCGCACGCTGAGTAGCGGGCGAGAGCCCGTGCGGGTGCCTAACCACGAAGTGCTCGGCTGCTGAAGTGATTGCAAATGCGGCGCTTCGAGCCCCGCCTCTCGCCCGCGGGTCTGACCGTGTCGTCCGGTCGGCTTGCGCGCAGGGCGAAACGCCCTGCGCGCCAATCGACTCAGAAGCGCTGCGAGAACTTGATGCCGATGGTCCGCGGTGTCGCCGGCAGGATGTACACCTGGTTGTCATTGAGCGGGTTGGTGTTGGCGAAGCGCGACAGTTGTGCGCGCTTGTCGCCCGCATTGGCGCAATACATCTCGACGGTGAAGTTGTCGAAGTTGACGCCGGCCGCGAGGTCCAGGATCCCGTAAGCCGGCATCATGCCGAGGATCTGGTTGATATCCCCCTGCAGCTGCGGCGAGGTCTGGGTCTGGTAGACGTAGGCCGCCTGGGCGTACGGCGCCATGTTGCCCGTCCCGGCGAAGGTGTAGCGCGCGACGATGTTGCCCTTGAACTTCGGCACCACGGGAAGATTGGTCCCGGTGGGCGCGAGCGGCCCGATCCACTGGCCTCCCGGCAGGAAGTCCGAGGTCGTGACCTGGTTGGGGCAGTCGGTAATCCCGGAGGTGCCGCAGTAGTTCTGCGTCAGCACCGGATCGAGCAGCGTGAGGTTGGTGCTGATGAACAGATGATCGGTCGGCACGAAGTCGAGCTCGTTCTCGAGGCCCCGGATGCGCGCGTTGCCGCCGTTGGCGATCGCCGTGATGCTCGGCGGCACCAGGAACGAGAACTGGAAGTTCTTCCAGTCCTCCCAGAAGAGCGAGCCGTTCCAGCGCACGCGATGATCGGGAGACTGCACCTTCCAGCCGACCTCGTAGTTGGTGAGATAGTCGGCCGCATACGGCTGCGCACCGATCACGCGGTTCACGCCGCCGGGCCTGAAGCCCTTGGAGTAGGTGGCGTAGAGCATCGCATCGGGCGAGATCTTGTAGGTCAGGTTGACGCGCGGCACCGTGCCGGTGTCGCTGACTTCCTTGTCGAAGTTCTCGCAGGGCGCGCCGGGAATGCCGGCGGGGATCGCCGGGGCGAAGCACGCCGCCTCACCGGTATGCGAGGAGTAACCCGCGCCGTAGCCGAAGAAGCCCTCGAGCGAGTTGTCGTATTTGTAGTAACGCAGGCCGAGGGTCCCCGACCACTGCGAGGTGATGTCCCACGTGACCTGCGCGAAGGCCGCCTGGTCGCGATCGACGCGCTGCTCGTCGGTGAGCCAGATCGCATCCGGGAACCCCGGCAGCGACAGCGAGGTGGCCAGGCCGTTGGGATTGCCGATGCCGACGTTGCTGTAGTCGAAGCCGGGCATGGTGTAGAGCTGCCAGATGTTGTGCAGCTGGCGCTGGATAAAGAGGCCGACGGTCGCCTTGACCGGCTCGTTGTCGGGCGTGCTGACGCGCAGCTCGTGGCTCCACTTCTCGAAGTAGCCGCCGCCGTCGACGAATTCCTGCGGCATGATCGGATTGCCGCTGTTGCCGACCCAGTAGGCTCCCGAGCCGAAGACGCGGTCGTAGAACTCCGAGTAGTCGCTGTACTCGCCGATGGAGGCGGTTTCGCGCTTGAAATAGCCGCCCGCGTAGACGATGTCGAAGTTGTTGACCTTGCCCTCGACGGTGAGCGCCGCCTGGTAGAATGAGTCGCTGCTGTTCTCCGGCCCGAAGTGCACGACCTGCAGGTCGCCGACGCCCGGGTCGTAGCCGAAGAAACCTTCGGTCGTCATGCTCTGCGCCAGGACCGTGGGCGTCACCGTCCAGTTGTCGCTGAGATTGAGCTTGAGCGCCGCGCGGCCGCCGCGGATGTCCACGGTGTTGTAGTTGGCCGCCACCGTGCTCGCATTGCTGATCGCGCCGGCGCCGATCGGTGCCACCGTCGGGCACGAGTTGGGCGAGGGCGTCTGGCCGGCCCAGCTGGGGAAGGTGCGCACGCCGTTCTCGATGCAGGCGCTCGGGTTGCTGCCGGCGACGTTGCTGATGTAGCCGGCGTCGCGCTCGTCCCAACCCACGAGGCGCACCGCGGCGTTCGGGCCGAGCGGGATGTTGACGAAGCCCTCGGCCTCCCAGCCGGCGCCGCCGTCGGTCACCTGGTTGCCCTGCACGTCGTAGCCGGCGGCGAAGTGGCTCGGGTCGGGCTTGTTGGTGATGATGCGCACCGTGCCGGACTCGGAGCTCGCGCCGAAGAGCGTCCCCTGCGGTCCCTCCAGCACTTCGATGCGCTGGATGTCGTAGATGTGGACGTCGGGCGTGCCGTCGATGGTGGTGATCGGCTGCTCGTCGAGATACACGCCGACGCTCGGCTGCGAGCCCGAGTGGTTGCCGTCGCCGCCGCTCACCACGCCGCGGATGTAGATGTGCGCGTCGCCCGGCTGGCCGTTGCTGCCTTCACCCTGGCCGCGCACGTAGGAGATGCTGGGCGAGTACTTCACGTAATCGTCGAGGTTGACGATGCCGAGCTGATCGAGCTTGGTGGCATCGAACACCGTGACGCTGATCGGCACGTTCTGCAGGTTCTCGACGCGCTTCTCGGCCGTGACGACGACCTCCTGGAGCCCACCGCCGGTGTCGGCAGGCGCCTGGGCCTGCGGGGCATTCTGTGCGAAGGCCGCGGGCACCGCCGCGAGTAGCGCGGACGCAACAGGTATCCCGTTGCGGATGGCGCGGCGCTGCTTGAGCCCCTGAATACGCGCTATTTTCCGACGTCGACTACGAGTCATTGCCGCCCCTCATCTATTAGTGGTTGTGGTAATCGCGCAGCTTCCCGGCCCCCTCCAAGCGTACGCGAAGCGCTTCGATTTTAAAATCCGTCCGGTACCGCCGGATACGCCGCCAGCACCGGGCCGAGGGCGGACTTGAGGGGGCCGAGCCAGGGCTCGTAGTGTCGCCACTGTTCAAGGGCGTCGCGGAAGATCGGCTGACGCACCTGCTCGGAGCTCGCGGTACGCACCGCGCGCTCGTTCTCGTAGTACCTGAGGCAGCCCTCCTCGAACGGCAGTCCGCAATAGTCGAGGAGCCTGCGCACCTGGGTCTCGGTGTCGCAGATCATGTCCTCGTAGAAGACGCGATGCACGCGGGCCGGCAGTACCGCATCAAAATGGTGCATCAATCCCACGTAATCCCGGTAGTAGTGTCCGAGATCGGCGAGGTCGTAGGTGAAGCTCTGGCCGCGGGCGAACTGCTGCTTGAAGCACGAGAAGCAGCAGCCGAGCGGGTGACGGCGGGTATCGACGATGCGGGCGTTGGGCAGGATGAGTTGAATGAGCCCGACATGGAGCCAGTTGTTCGGCATCTTGTCGACGAAGAAGGGCGCCGCGCTGCGGCGCAACGCCCGGGTGCGTGCCAGGTAGCGCTCGCCGAGCTCGCGCAGCTCCGACGGCCCGAGAGCAGCGAGCGCGGGCAGGAAGCCGGCCTCGGGGCCTTGCTGACCCCGTGCGGCGATCTCGCGCGCGAGCACCGGGATGTCCGGCAGCTCCATCGTGCCTTCGACCTGCGAATGACTGGCGAGGATCTGCTCGACCAGCGTCGAGCCCGAGCGCGGCAGCCCGAGCACGAAGATCGGGTCGCGGGCATCGCTGCCGCCGCCGGCCCGTGCGGCGAAGAACTCGCGCGTGAAGAGCGCGCGCGAGCGCTCGACGTAACGCGAATTCTCCTCGGCGCTGTAGGGATGGGCCGCGCGCCGCAGGGCGTTGCCCTGCGCGTAGTGGGCGAAGGATTCCTCGTAACGTCCGGCGTCCTCGAGCGCCTTGCCGAGCGCGAACTCGAAATGCAGCCGGTCATCGTCCGCGAGGTCGGAGCGCGCGAGCGCCGCACGCAGCGCCGCGACGTCGGCAGCGCTGAAACGGAAGGTCTTCAGGTTGGCGAGGCTCCAGTACGCCTCCCCGAGCGTCGGCTCGAGCGCGATGGCGCGGCGGTACGCGGCGATGCTGTCGTCCTGGCGGCCGGCGGTCTTGAGCGAGTGCCCGAGGCTCATCCACACGCGCGCCTGATGCGGGAATTCCCTGAGCACCGCTTCGTAGATGCGGATCGATCCGAGATAGTCGCCGAGGTTGGCGAGCACCGCGGCGTGCAGATTGCGGTAGCCGGGATGGCGCGGCTCGCGCGCGAGCAGCTGCTCGACCTGCGGCAGGGCGAGCTCGGCCTTCCCCTGGCGGTTGAGGACGAACGCGTAGTTGTGGCGCGCCGCATCGAAGCCCGGCGCGAGCTCGAGGCAGCGCTCGAGCAGCTGCTGGGCATCGCGGTAGCGCTCGAGGCGCCCGGCCACCTCGGCCAGCATGCGCAGCGCCGCCACGTCGGTCGGAAAGGCGTTGAGGTGCGCGCGCAGCCGCGCCTCCGCGAGCGGCAGCTCGTTGCGCACCAGCGCCGCGCCGGCTTCGAGGAGGCGCGGGTCGCGGGTCGCGGCCTCGAGATAGCGGGCGCGCGCCTCATCCGCCCCGCGCGCGTCTCCCTGCGCGTCGAGCGCGTCGGCGAGCGAGCGCCAGGCGTCCGCGGAGTCGGGCTTCACGAGCAGCGCGCGGCGCAGTGCCGCGGCGGCCTCCGCGGGCCGGCCGGCCTCGCCGAGCGCGATGCCGAGCTCGAGTTGCACGGGGGCGGCGCGCGGCTGTGCGCGCGCGAGCGGCTCGAGTACTTCGAGCGCCGCGTGGGTCTGGCCGCGGATACGATGCGCGGCGCCGAGGATCAGCAGCGCGAGCGGGTGTCCGGGCACGGCCGCGAGGATCTCGAGCGCCTGCCCGGCGGCGAGCTGCGGATCCCTGGCGAGCAGCTGCCGGGCGTGCGCGAGCGCGACCTCGAGGGTACCGAGCGGCTGCGGCGCATCACCCACTCACGGATTCCTTGGGAGCTGTAGGTACAAGTGCGAGTGTAGTGGCGCACGGCCCGATGTTCTACGATAGCCGCATAAGAGAAATAAGGAGCCCCGTGGGTCTTTCCCGGCGCCGCACGATCCTCATCGCAGCCGCTGTCGTGCTGCTCGCCGTCTATGCGGCCGCCGGCTTCCTGGCCGTACCGCATTTCGCGCGTCAGGCGGCGAGCGACTTCGTGCGCACCCACTACGGACGCACGCTCGCGATCGGCGATCTGCGCTTCAATCCCTTCACGCTCAACCTCGACGTCTCGCAGGTCGCGCTGCCGGACGCCGACGGTCAGCCGCTCCTGTCCTTCGAGCATCTGCACGTCGGGCTCGCGCTCGCGAGCCTGTGGCATCTCGCCCCGAGCTTCGGGGAGATCGTGCTCGAGCAGCCCTACGTGCGCGCGGTCATCCGCCCGGGCGGGGAGCTCAACCTCGCCGACCTGGGCAAGGGCTTCCCGCCCGCGCCGCAGCCGCAGCAGCCGGCCAGTCCGCCGCGCCTGTACATCGGCCGCCTGGCCGTGATCGACGGCGCCACGACCTTCGAGGATCGCACCCGCCCGGCGCCGTTCCGCGCGGACTTCAAGCCCATCGCCTTCGAGCTGCACGACTTCAGCACCACGGCGGCCACCGGCGACGGCTACACGCTGCACGCCGCATCCCCGCAGGGCGAGCGGCTCGACTGGAGCGGCACGGTGCACCTGTCGCCGTTCGCCTCACACGGCGCCTTCGAGATCGCCGATCTCAAGGCGCGCACCCTCTGGAGCTACCTCGCGGGCAGCGTGCCGTTCGAGATCGACTCGGGCGTCATCGCGCTTAAGGGCGAGTACGACGTGAGCTCCGCCGCGGCCGGTCCGATGGCCGTCGCGCTCGACGTCCACTCGGTCACGGTGAGCGATTTCGGCGTGAAGCCGCAGGGCGGCGCCCAGGACTACGTCACGCTGGCGCGCCTCGAGGTGGACGGTACGCACGTCGATCTCGGCAAGCGCTCCGTCACGGTGGCGAAGGTCGAGCTCGCCGGCGGCGGCATCGAGGCGTGGCTGGGGGCCGACGGGCGCGTCAACCTCCTCGAGCTGGTCGGCACGCCGGCCGCCGCCGCCGCGCCCGCATCCACCGCACCGCCCGCATCCACCGCACCGCCCGCCGCCGCCAGCGCCCAGGCGGCGACCGCCTCGTCCGCCTGGAGCGTGTCGGTGCCCGACATCAGCGTGAAGGGGCTCCGGATCTCGGCCGAGGACCGGCAGGTGAAGCCCGCCGCGGCCGTGGTGCTCGATCCGCTCAACGTGCACGTGGGCGGTTTCAGCTTGAGTCCCGACGCCACGCTCGACATCCGGCTCGATTCCGCCGTCAACACCTCGGGCCGGATCAGCGCGCAGGCGAAGCTGGCGCCGCACACGGGGGCGGTTACCGCGCACTTCGAGGCGCAGCACCTCGCGCTCGCGGCGCTGCAGCCGCTGCTCGCGCACTACACCTCGATGACGCTGCTCAGCGGCGAGCTCGCGACGCGCATCGACTTGGAGCGGCACGCGGACGGCTATCTCGGCGTGAAGGGCGACAGCGAAGTCGAGAACCTCGCGACCGTGGACGACGCACTGAAGAAGGACTTCATCAAGTGGAAGGCGCTGCGCGTCGCGGGCGTCACCTATCGCTCCAGACCCGCGAGCCTGCGCATCGGCAGCATCACCGCCGTCGATCCTTACGCGCGCATGATCATCGCGCCCGACCGCAGCCTGAACATCACGCAGGTGCTCACGGCTCCCGGGGCGCGGCCCGCCGCCGCGGCGGCGGACGCCGCGGCCGCGGCGCCGGCCGCGAAGTCCCGCAAAGGCAAGACAGCCCCCGCGCCGGTCGCCGCTGCGCCCGCGCCGCTCACGCCCTTCCCGACGTCGATCGGCATCGTGAAGATGGTGAACGGCTCGGCGGACTACACGGACCTGTGGATCAAGCCGAGCTTCGCGCTCGGCATGCGCGAGCTCAACGGCGCGGTGACGGGTCTGTCGTCCGATCCCAAGTCGCGCGCCAGACTCGCGCTCGACGGCAAGCTCGCGAGCTACTCCCCGCTGCACATTGCCGGTGAGCTGAACCTGCTGTCGGCCGCGCTCTACACCGACGTCACCTTGAGCTTCAAGGACCTCGACCTGACCATCGTCAATCCCTACTCCGGTTATTTCGTCGGCTACCAGATCGACAAGGGCAAGCTCTCGGTGGATGTGTCCTACAGGATCGACCAGCGGCAGCTGAAGGCTGAGCAGCACTTCGTGGTCGACCAGCTCGAGCTCGGCGCCACGGTCGACAGCCCCGAGGCCATGCACCTGCCGCTGAAGCTCGCGGTGGCGCTCCTCAAGGACCGCAACGGCGTCATCGACCTGGCACTGCCGATGTCCGGTTCGCTCGACGACCCGCACTTCAGGATCGGACCGATCATCTGGAAAGTGTTCGTCAACCTGATCGAGAAGGCCGTAACCGCGCCCTTTGCGCTGCTCGGGCACCTGTTCGGCGGCGGCGAGCACATGAACGTCGTCGAGTTCGCCGCAGGGAGCGCCGAGCTCGGCGAGGCGGCGCAGCATCAGCTGGCCTCGCTGGAAAAAGCGCTGCAGCAGCGCCCGCAGCTGAAACTCGACGTGCCGATCGTCGCCTCCGCCGGGCTCGACCGCACGCAGCTCGCGCGCGCGCAGGTCGAGGCCTCGCTGGCCGCGCGCGGCGCGCCGGCCGACCCGGCCAGGCGCCTGCAGCTGCTCGTCGAGCAATTCCGCGCCGCCCTCGGCAAGGATGCGCCGCTGCCGGCGAGCGCCGCCGCGGCGCTGGCGGCGAAGAAGAAGGACCCGCAAGCACTCGCCGCGGCGAATAGCGATCTGGAGAACGCGCTCATCGGACACGCCCAGGTTCCCGATGCCGATCTCGAGCAGCTCGGCCGCGCCCGCGCCGCGGCCATTCAGAACGCGCTGCTCGCGGGCGGTGAGGTCGATCCCGCGCGCGTGTTCATCGTCAACGCGCCGCCCAAGCCCGACACGGGCGACACCGTGAAGGTGGAGATGGCGATCCACTGAGGCGCGGGGCGGAGGGACCCGCCGGCGCGCGACTACAGCGGCGGCAGCGCCAGCGCCGCGGGCTTCGGCTGGCGCGCGCTGTCGTAGAGTCCCCAGTACGCCTCCTCGGGTCCGCTCGCCGCGCCCGGCAGCGCCCCGGCGTCGTGCGCCCGCCACGGCGCATCGAAAGCGGAGAAGTAGGCGAAGGCGCGGGCGCCCGTCGGCGGGAAGCGCGGGCGCAGCGCGGCGTAGAACTGCGCCTGCTGCGCGGGCGTGTAGCCGGCGCTCGCCGGCGCGGTCGGCTCGCCGGTCTCCTTCACCAGGATCGGTCCGCAGAAGCGCCGCGCGAGATCCGCGACCACGTTGACCACGAACTGCGCCGACGTGGCGGCGGGCGCGCCGCGGAACCAGGGCTGGAACACCGGGTGCACGTTCACCAGCAGGAAGTCCATCGAGCGCAGCAGCGGAACGCTCGCCTCCTGCTCGTAGAGATGGAAGGGCTCGGTCGTCGAGAGCGCAAGCTGCGGAGCCCGGGTGCGCACCGCGGCCAGGGCCGCGGCCAGCGCACCGAAGGTCTGGCGCCGTCCGTAGACGGACTCGTTGCCGAGCGACACGCCGACGACGAGCTGCGGGTAGCGCTGCGCGGCCGCGAGCGCCGCGGCGAGCTGCGCCGGATCGGCCGGATCCCACACGCCGACGATGAGCGCGCGGTATTTGAGCTCTACCGCGATGCCGGGGATCGCCTCGGCGCCGTGGATCGTGTCATAGGTGATGAGCGCATCGAACCGCGGGCGCAGCGCCTCGAGGTCGGCGCGGATGCTCGCCGGGTCCGCGGCGTGGACGCGGCCGTCGACGAGCTCGAGCGAGGTGGGCTCGTAGGCGATGAAGCGGCCGTGGGCCATGGCCGCGGCGAGCCGCGTGCGGGCCGGGGCCGCCGCCGGATCCCGCGCGCAGGCGGGCGCGGCCGCCGCGCACGGTGCAGCGGGGGCCAGCACCAGGGCCAGCACGAGCGCCCGCAGCGCCGCGGCGTGTTGGTTCCGCATCGGCGGGAGCCTACCATGGCACCGGTCGGGGACAGCGGCCGTGGGGGCCCGCAGGAGAGTGTGCCGTGAGTGCGACCCAGTCCGAGCAGGCCGTGCGCTTCCGGGCGCTGCATGAGCGTCCCGGCGTCTTCGTCATCCCGAACGTCTGGGATGGCGCCTCCGCGTGCCTCATGGCGGGACTTCAGTTCGAGGCGCTCGCCACCTCGAGCTCGGCGTGCGCCGCTACGCTCGGCAAGCTCGACGGCGGCATCACCCGCGCGCAGGCGCTCGCGCATGCCCGCAGCATCGCGGCGGTCAGCGATCTGCCGCTGTCGGGCGACCTCGAGCAGGGGTTCGCGGATGCGCCCGAGGCGGTGGCCGAGACCATTCGCCTCGCGGCCGAGGCGGGTCTCGTCGGCGGCTCGATCGAGGATGCGAGCGGCAATCCGCGCGCACCGCTCTACGACTTCGGTTTCGCGGTCGAGCGGGTCGCGGCGGCGGTGGAGGCGGCGCGGCAGCTGCCGTTCCCGTTCACGCTCACGGCGCGCGCCGAGAACTACCTCCACGGCCGCCCCGATCTCGATGACACCGTGCGGCGGCTGCAGGCCTTCGAGCGCGCGGGCGCGGATGTGCTGTTCGCCCCGGGCCTGCCGGATCTGGCCGCCGTGCGCACGGTGTGTGCCGCCGTCGCCAGGCCCGTCAACTTCATGGTCGGCATCCGCGGCCGCTCCTTCAGCGTCGCGGAGCTCGCCGCCGCCGGCGTGCGGCGCATCAGCCTCTCGACCTCGCTGTACCGGGCCGCGATGACCGGCCTGTACGCCGCCGCGCGCGAGGTGCGCGAGTGCGGGACCTTCGGCTACCTCGAGACCATCATGGGGGGCGCCGATCTCGCGGCACACCTCGGCCGGCCCCGCACCTAGCGCGGCGCGGCGTCCCCGGGGGCGGCATGCCCCGCCCACTCGAGAAAGCGCGCGACGCCCGGCGCGCCCTCGGCCGGCGCCCAGGGCGCGAATGCGGATGCGGTGGCCGGATCGTAGGGTCCCTGCTTGACCTCGAGAAAGGCGGTGGCGTCGTGCCTGACGACCACCGTATGCCAGATGTCCGGGCCGTTCTCGTAGGCCAGGTTGGCCGCGTCCGTGCCGAAAGCGTGGCGCGCCGTGACCGTGCCTGAGTCGTCGAACACGAGAAGGTCGAGGGCGCCGCGCACGATGAGGGCGAGCTCGGCGCGCGTCGTGTGACGGTGCGGGCGGAAGTACGAGCCGCGGTTCGCCACCACCAGGTAGCGCTGCACCAGGTCCGCGGGCCCCGCGTGCAGGTTGTAGTGCGTGCGGCCGCGCGGGCTCGCGGCCGCCGCCGTGGCCAGCTCCTCCAGCAGAGCCGCGGAGATCAGTTTCATGCCCTAAGGTGCGGTGGCTTCCGCGGCGGGCTCGATCTGCGCCGGCGGCGGGCGGTGGTGCCTGACCTCGGGCAGCAGTCCCGCGAGCAGCCCGATGAGCGGCAGAAAGGCGCAGATCTGGTAGACGGTATCGATGCCGAAGTGGTCGGCGAGCTTGCCGAGGACCGCGGCGCCGACGCTGCCCATGCCGAAGGCGAGCCCGAAGAACAGGCCCGCGACCGCGCCGGTGCGCCCGGGCAGCAGGTCCTGCGCATACACCACGATCGCCGGGAACGCCGAGGCGATGATGAGTCCGATCGGCACCGTGAGCACGCTGGTCCAGAAGAGGTTGGCGTGCGGCAGCAGCAGCGTGAAGGGCAGGACGCCGAGGATCGAGATCCAGATGATCTTCTTGCTGCCGATGCGATCGCCGATCGGGCCGCCGACGAAGCCGCCGACCGCGGCGGCGGCCAGGAACACGAACAGGTGCAGCTGCGCGCTGCGCACCGACTGGTTGAAGTGCCCGATGAGATAGAAGGTGTAGTAGCTCGTGATGCTCGCCAGATAGAAGTACTTGGAGAAAATGAGCGCCAGCAGCACGCCGATCGCACCCGCCACGCGCTTGGGCGAGGCCTCGATGGCGCGCGTGCGCGCCGCGTGCTTGAGGCGCGTGAGGCCGTGAGTTTTGTACCAGTGCCCGACGTTGAACAGCACGAACATGCCGAGCAGCGCCACCGCCGAGAACCACGCCACGCTCGACTGGCCGTAGGGCAGCACGATGAAGGCCGCGAGCAGCGGCCCGCACGCGGAGCCGAGGTTGCCGCCGACCTGGAATACCGACTGCGCCAGCCCGTGCTTGCCGCCCGAGGCCATGCGCGCGACGCGCGAGGACTCCGGATGGAACACCGAGGAACCGGTGCCGATGAGCGCCGCCGCCACGAGCAGCAGCGGGTAGTTGCCGGCGAAGGCGAGCAGCAGCAGTCCCGCGAGCGAGAAGGCCATGCCGGTCGCGAGCGAGTAGGGACGCGGGGTGCGGTCGGCCATCGCCCCGACCAGGGGCTGCAGGAGCGAGGCGGTGAACTGGAAGGTGAAGGTGAGGAGCCCGATCTGCCCGAAGCTCATGTGGTAGCTGCTCTTGAGCATCGGGTAGAGCGCCGGCAGGAGCGACTGCATCATGTCGTTCAGCAGATGGCAGAAGCTGATGGCCGCCAGGATGGCGACGGCGGTACGGCCGGCGGACTGGACGCCGGGCAGGCGCAGGGCGGATTCGTTCATAGGACGCCTGAGAATCTGACCGAATCCGGCGCCAAAGCCAATCTCCCGGAGGGGGCGGACCGGCGCGGATACCCGGGCGCGGCGCCGCGGGTCGGCGGGGCGGGCGGGATACGCGACGGCCGCCGCCCGGGCGCGATAGCCACGGCGCCCGCGGTCATCTAATGTGGCGCCGCTGGCATCCAGGGGGAGTGATGAAGGATCTGACCCAGGGCCCGGTCACCGGGCAGTTGATCGCCATGGCGGTGCCGCTCGCCATCGGCATGCTGTTCCAGACGCTCTATCTGCTGGTCGACATGTATTTCGTCGCGGGGATCGGCGAGGCGGCCATCGCCGGGGTCGGTGCCGCGGGCACCATCATGTTCGTCATGATGGCGCTGACGCAGATGCTCGGGGTCGGCACCGTCGCCCTGGTCTCCCATGCCGTCGGCCGCAAGGACCAGCCCGAGGCCAACCTGATCTTCAACCAGTCGGTGGTGCTGTCGGCGCTGTGCGGCGTCCTGACGCTCGCGGCCGGCTGGCTGCTCGGCGGCTTCTACGTGCGCTCCATGGCGGCGGATGCGGCCACCGCCACCGCCGGCACCGCCTTCCTGTATGCGTACACGCCGGGACTGGCGCTGCAGTTCGCCATGGTCGCGCTCGGCTCGGCGCTGCGCGGCACCGGCATCGTGAAGCCGACCATGGTGGTGCAGGTGCTGACCGTGGTTCTCAACACGCTCCTCGCGCCGATCCTGATCGCCGGCTGGCTGACCCATCGCCCGCTCGGCACCGCCGGCGCGGGGCTCGCGAGCAGCCTCGCGGTGCTCGCCGGCGTGGTGTTCCTGTGGATCTACTTCGCGCGCCTCGAGCACTACGTGAAGCTCGACGCGCGGCAGTGGCGGCCGCAGGCGCACGTCATCCGCCGCATCCTCAACGTCGGCCTGCCGGCGGGCGGTGAGTTCTTCATGATGTTCGTGATCCTCGGCGCCATCTACTGGGCGATCCGCGGCTTCGGCCCCGGGGCGCAGGCCGGCTTCGGCATCGGCGGGCGGGTGATGCAGGCGCTGTTCCTGCCGGTGATGGCGATCGCCTTCGCGGTGCCGGCGGTGGCCGGCCAGAACTTCGGCGCGCGCAAGTTCGAGCGCGTGCGGCAGACGTTCCGCAGCGCCGCCGTCATTTCCTCGGTGCTGATGCTCGGCCTGACGCTCGTGTGCCAGTGGCGGCCGGAGCTGTTCATCCAGTTCTTCAGCCGCCAGAGCGAGGTGGTGGCGGTCGGCGCGACTTACCTGCGGGTGATCTCGCTCAACTTCATCGCCACCGGGCTCATCTTCACCTGCTCGGGGGTGTTCCAGTCCCTCGGCAACACCTGGCCGTCGCTGGCCAGCTCGGCCTCGCGCCTCCTCACCTTCGTGCTGCCCGCCGTGTGGCTGTCCACCCGGCCGGGTTTCTCGCTCAACCAGGTGTGGTATCTGTCGGTGACGACGGTGACGCTGCAGGCGCTCACCAGCCTCGCGCTGCTGCGCTGGGAATTGCGGCGCAAGCTCGGCGCGCCGGTCGCCGCGGCGAGTGCCGCGGCGACCTGACGCACAGGCGGGTTATTTCGGCTCGCTGCCGGGTTTAGGATCGGCCAGCGGGAAGGACTGCGCGGCCGCCGGTGCGGCCGGCGCGGGTGCCGGCGCCGGCGGGCGCGCCGCAGGCGCCGCCGAAGCCTGGCGCTCGCTGTCGGTGCTGGTCGAGACCGCCGCGAGGAAGCGCCGCGCCGATTCGTCCTGGCTCCTCACGCTTCCCGACATGATGTCGCCGGCGAGCACCCCGGGCTTGCCGTAGAAGTCGGCGTCCGAGTCGTCGTCGATCGAGATGACCGTACCGTCGAGCGCGAGCCCGACGAAGGCCCCGCGGCTGCGCGAGTAGGAGTAGACCTCGGCCTTGAAGGTGGCGTCGGTCGCGGCGGATGCGTCGCGTCCCACCGGGCCGGCCGCGACCGACAGGTCGCCGCCGAGCGTCACCTTGCCGCCGTTGATGCCCTGCACGCCCCGCGGCGTCGTGAACACCAGCACCACGTCGGTCGACTGCACGCCCCACTGGAAGCCGAAGCTGCCGCCGGTCATGGTGACGAAGATCGGGCTCGAGAAGCGGCCGTCCTTGTCGCGCACCACCAGCACGCCGTGTCCGCGGCGTCCGCCGAAGAACCAGGCGATCTTGGTCGTGTCCGGGATCACAGCGATGCCGTAGGCCCGCTCGAGCAGACGATCGGGGATGGCCTGGTCGCGCGAGCCGCGCATCTCCTGCAGGACCTGGCTCGCCATCAGCAACCGCCCTTCCTCGCGCGCCTGGGCGTGGGCGACCGTGGCCGAGGCGATGAGCGCGATGCCCGAGAGCAGGGTGAGAAGCCTGGTGCGTGTGCGCATGAATGGTCCCTCCTTCGCGGAACGAGCGAGACGCAGCTTAACCCAGCCGCGGCCGCGCGGCGCAGCGGCTGTGCGTCGCGTGCCCGTTCAGCCGGGGTTCAGCTCAGTACCAGATAGACAGGAAAACTTCGAGGACGTTCGCGTCGAGTTTGTAGAGCGGCTCGCTGCCGGCGCCGTACTGGGCGGCGAGCAGCGCGTCGCGGTAGTCCTTGTAGTTGATCATCATGCGGTCGTAGCGGATGTTGGCGGTGCTCTTGTGGATCCAGGGCGCCTGCGGGATGTCGAACTGGTAGGTGGCGCCGACGCCGAGCGTGACGCTGTCGAAGGCGGCGAGCTCGCGGTCGCGCGCCATGAAGTTGGAATAATTGGCGTACGGGAACAGGTCGCTGAAGAAGCTGGCGTGGGTCTGGGTGTAGTAGCGCACGCTGCCGTCGAAGATCCAGCGCTTCCAGACCGGCAGCGTGTAATCGGCCTCGACGGTGCTGCCGGTCACGTCCCAGGTGTCGTGGTAGAAGCGGTACGAGCCGGTGAGCGTGGCGCGCCACGGCAGGTAGTACTTCAGGAGCACCGAGGCGGCGTTGCTGGTGCGCGTGTTGGGGTAGATCTGCGGCGCGAGTGTGAAGCCGGCGCCGCCGGTGGACTGGTAGCGGATCTGGCGGTAGGGATTGGCGAGATAGCCCTGGTCGGTGTCGATCTCGTAGTTGAGCGTCGCCAGCAGGTTGCGCGTCAGGATCTGCGTGAGGCCGAAGCTGTAGCCCCAGTGATCGGCCCGTTCGTGGAAGGTCGGGTCGTTGATGATGTCGGGGCACTCGGAGTCGGTCGGGTGCGGCGCCGCGCACAGGTCGCGGTACACCTGGTCCCAGCCGCGGCGGTAGCCGAGCGTGATGGTCGTCAGGTCGCCGAACATGTCCTGGCTCAGCGAGTAATAGGTCGTGCTCGCGATGTAGTCCGGCTCCTTGCTGTAGATGTAGCCGACGCTATAGGTGGTCTTGCCGTGCAGGTAATCGACGCCGAAGCTGTTCTGCTTCCTGATCTCGTGGTACGGGCTCGCCGACAGCTTCACGTCGATCGAGGCACTCGAGATCATGTCCTCGTAGTAGTTGTAGGTGAGCGACAGGCTGTCGCCGACCTTCTTGCGGATGAGTACCGAGGGACCCTTCACCGTGATGTCGCCACCCTGGTAGGAGTGGTACATGAGATCGGCCTCGTCCTCGGGCAGCACCCCGCCCGAGGCCGGGGCCGCGAGCACGGCGAGCGCCAGCAGCGTGCGCGCGAACGGCGGCAGCAGCCGGCCGCCCAGCCGCCCGGCTAGTTGCATCCGCAGCCGCCTCCGACCGCACCGGTGGCGCCGTGCGAGCCCTCGCGGGTTTCGAACACGTGGTCGCGGTAGGTGGCCGCGATCGAGTTACGGCCGAGCGACATGATGGGATCGGCCAGGTGCTCACGCTCGTAGGGCTTCACCCAGGGCTCGATCGGCGCGCAGCCGCCGAGGGAGGCGCCGAGGACGAGCACGGCGAGCAGCGCGCCGCGCACGCGGCTGCCGGCCGGCCCGCGTCCGCTGCGCCGCTCCCCGTGTGCCCGCATCGTCCTTACTCCCGCACCAGTGTCCGGATGCTGTCGAGGTACTCGTTCTCGTCGCCGGGCTTGTAGCCCCGGTGCAGCACGCGCACCTTGCCGGTGCGGTCGATGATCACGGTGCTCGGCATGCCGGCGACGTCGTACATCTTGCTGACCTTGCTGTCCTTATCATAGAGAATCGGGAAGCTCACCGGGGTCTGTTTCAGCCATTCGTTGGCGGCATTGGAGTCCGGCTCGACGTTCACGCCGATGAGGGTGAACCCCATGCGGTTGTACTTCCTGTAGATGCTCTCGAGCAACGGCATTTCCTGGCGGCACGGGCCGCACCAGCTCGCCCAGAAGTTGAGCATCACCACCTGGCCCTTGTACTGGGCGAGGCTCACGGCGGAGCCGGCGCGCGAGCCGAGCGTGAACGCCGGGGCCGGGGAGCCGGTCGGATCGGCCGCGAGCGCCGGCAGCGCCAGGGCGGCCGCGGCTATGATGGCAGGCAAACGGTTCTTCATCGTGCGTCCCTCATGACTAGAAGAAGACGGTCGCACCCATCCGCGCCTCGATGTTGTTGGTGAGCTTGGTGACGCCGAGCAGGCTCGTCTGGAAGACGTGATCCTGCACCGTGACATGCAGCGCCAGCCAGTCCGCCGGTACGACGCGGTAGCCGCCGCCGAAGTTCACCGTGAACTTCGTATCCCCGGCGAAGTCGGTGGCACCGAAGCCGCCGAGGAGATAAAAAGCGCTCGTCATGGCGACGCCGCGACCGATAAAGGCCTCGCCCGGCAGGAAGTTGTAGCCGAGAGAGAGGTCGTAGTACGTGAAGCGCCTCTCAGCTTCGGTAAGCAGCTGAATATTCCCGCTCAGGGTCTCGAAACTGGTGCGTCCGCCGCGCGAGCGGCCCGCCTCCCCCTGGAAGAAGAAGTCCTCGGTGATGTGGTAGGCGGCCGTCACCCCGTAGACCGGGTTGGTGCCGAAATCCTCGATCGACAGCGCCCCGTAGAAGAGGCCGAGCTCGACGTTCGAGCTCCTGATCCTCGGCACCTTGATCTGCCGGCGCTCGACCTGCGGCTCGATCACCCGCGGCGGGGTCGTGTCGTCGCTCGCGGCGGCGCTGCCCGCATCCGCGCCGGCGGCGGGGGCGCTCTTGTGGCCATGGTGGAACCAGCCGCGCACCGTGGCGCAGCCGGGAAGCACGGCGAGCGCTGCCGTCAGTAGAAGAACGCGAATCCGAGTTTCCATTCGTCCTCTTCCTCGTTCTCGTTGCGCTTCGTGAAGATGTAGTGCGCCTTGTACTCGAGGCGCAGGAAAAAGCGCCGCGTCAGGTAGTAGCGGATGCCGCCGCCGGCGTAGGCGGTCTGCTCGGTGCGGTTGGACGGCGTGACCAGCGTCGCCTTGGGCTCGGTGTGCGCGATGCCGACCCCGAGCATCAGCAGCGGCGACCAGCGCGATTCGGGCGAGATGACGTGGGTGAAGCCGAGGTCTCCGGTCTCGCCATTGGCGAAGCGCCCGAGGAACTGTCCCGCGGCCGCTTCCACCGCCAGCTGCGGGTTGAGCGACACCGACCAGTAGGCCGACAGCAGGTTGGCGCCGCCGTATTCGCCGCCGAACACGCCGAGCTCGTAGCGATGCGCGCTGAAGCCGGCCTGATCGCCGAGCTCGAACTTGAAGGGCGAGCCATCCGCCAGCACCGTCTTCAGCATGTCGGCCTGGGAAGCCCAGCCCTCGACGCCGCGCTCGGTGCGCACCTTGAACCAGTCGGTGCGGCGGAACAGCACGTCGACGCTCTGATCGCGCGGCACGGCGTGGAATACCGGGTAGCCGCGTCCGGGGCCGGTGTGCAGCTCGAGGTAGGGCTCGGTGACGAACAGCTGCAGGTATTCGCGCGCGCCCGCCACCGCCGGCAGCAGTGCGCCGAGCAGCAGGGCCGCCACGGTAAGCAGAGCCGCGCGCGGGCGCCGTCGCGCACGGTGCATCAACTCGTTCCCTGGATCACATGGGCGCCGCTGGGGCGAAGGGGTTGTTGTGGTACTGCGCACCGATATCCAGCCACTCCGACAGCAGGCGAAGCTCCGCGATGTTCAGCCAACCCACGTGCGAGGGGCTGTTGCATCCAGAACCTGTTGCGAAGCAGCTGAAGAACGCACCCGAGGCCCCGCCATTGGCGCTACCCGCATTCATGAACGGACCGACCGTCGGTCCCGGCTGGCCCATGATAACCGTAGTGTGCGGGGTAAGCAGCTGTCCGTAGGAGGTGAACTCGTTGGTGTTCGCGTCGACGCTGCTGGTCAGGTCGAGATTTCCCGCCGGCGTCTGCGCCGCACCCGCGGCGTCGACCGGGTTGTGACAGCCGCCCTGCGAGCACTGCAGGCTCGCGGGCGCGCCATTCAGCATCCCGGGCCGCGTCGCGTCCCAGATCGGCTGGATGTGCTGCGGGTAGTTGATGACGATGCGGCAGTTGGCCGCCCAGGCGGTGGCGCACACCGCGCTGGTCGGGATCGCCGGCACCGGATTGGTCGGATCGGTGTAGCTGTAGGTGATCGGCGTGCCGGGGGCCGCCTTGGCCGGGTCCGTCCACAGGTCGGTATAGAGGACGTTGACGCTCGGCAGCATCTGCAGGCACGGCGGCGTATCGGTGCTGCAGCTCACCGCCATGCGCGCCTGCGCCATGGTCTCGTTCTGGTTCTGCGGGATGAAGGCCGCGGGGCCGCTCGCGATGGTGTCGGGGAAGGGGGTGCCGGCGGTGCCGCCGAGCCACGCCGAATTGAAGGCGCCCTGGCGGCCGTACGACATGGGGTTCTGCGCGCCCTGGGGCTTGTGGCAGCCGTTGCAGGAGACCGTCTCGCCCGGCTGCACCTGCAGCCACACGCCGCTCCCCGGGGTGATGGCCCGCGCATTGGCATCGAGCACGTCGAGGCGCAGGGCCACCTGCGCCGGCACTTCGACGTGCACCGAGCCGTCCGGCTCGATCGGGGCGTAGCCGAGGATCTCCATCATGTTGCCGGTGACGCCGAAGTCGGCGTTGGTGAGCGTCACGACCGTCTTGTCGGGGATCGAGACCGCCTTGGAGATGCGGATGAAGCGCGCCGGCCGCTGGGCGACCGGGGTCTTCACCGTATCGGCGATGTCGGCGATGTTCAGCGCCGCGCCGGTGGCCGGATTCACCGGCTTGCCGTCGAAGTCGTAGACGCTGCGGATGTCGATGACGCCGACGCCGTTGCTGGCGAAGGTCTCGGCCTGTCCGGTCGGCACGGTGTCGAGGTACACGTGGGGCACGGGCTTGGGCTGCGTCGCCACGACGTCCGTGATCATGACGCCCTCGACCGGGGCGACGATCGGCATCATGGTGCCGTGCGCCGGATCGAGCATCCAGATGCTGTAGAGGGGCAGGGCGCTCTGCGCCGTCGGGCTCGCCAGCGCGCTCGGCGTGCACGGCACGATCACCGGCGGCGTCTGGGTGATATCGAGCAGCCGGCATTCAGACCAGCTGACGATGATGCGATTGGTGCCGTCCCACAGCGGGTAGGCGGAGCTGAAGCGCCCGCCGGGCGAGGGGCCGGGGATGGTATAGATGTTGTTGAGGGGCGTCGCCTGCGTCTGCGCCGGGCCGGGGTAGGTCGCGGGACTGAAATCGAACGGCGTGCCCTGGAGCGTCTGGGTGTTCTCCAGGTAGTGGACGCCGTCGATCTCGACCAGGTTGCCGCCGTCGTCGACGTCGGTGTACTGGCGCACCAGCGACATGATGTTGCCGTTCTGCATCTCGTGCGGACGCGTGAACTCGATCACCGTGGGCGTGGTGGTGCCGGGCGCCGGCGTACCGGTCATGTGGCTGTTGGCGCCGTAGTAGAGCTCGATATCGGTGCCGTCCGGATACGAGGAGTAGAGCGACATGGCGTCGTGCCCGAAGGCGCCGTCCCAGCGGCTCCACAGCACGCGCCCGCTCTGCAGCACGGTCGCATCGAGGTCGTGGCTCTGGTTGAAGGAGATCTGGTGGATGTTCGTGCCGTCGGCGTTCATCACCTCGAGCACGAAGGCCGGCTGGGTGCCGCCCTGGTCGGCGGCCGACTGATCGTCGAGCGCGCTGAACTGCGGGTTGCCCTCATCGAGCAAGATGCCCTGCGCGTTGGTCTGCCGCGAGCTCGAGAACACGATGCGGCCGTCGGCGAGGTAGTGGGGCGAGACGTCGTTGACGGTGAGCGGATCGGGGTCGATGGCCGGATTGATCACCGGCGCGAGCGTGTCGGTGGTGATCACGTACTGCCAGATGCGCCACGAGGGCGGGTCCTTGGCCTTCTGGTTGGTGGCGAGCGGGCCGCGCATGGCGAACACCACGCGCGTGCCGTCGGCTGACACGTCGACCTGCTTCACGTCGTAGCGCGAGCCCGCCGTGACCCGCGCCGTGATGTTGATCTCGGCGGCGCTCGGCGAGGCGCTCGCGCGCATGTAGAGGTCCGCGCCGCCCGGCACCAGGTCGCGCGGGATGCGCAGGTCGTCCTGCACCAGCGCTCCGGCGGCGTTGGTCGGCACGGGACGCTTCACGTAGAAGATCGGAAAGTCGACGGTCGCCGGATCGCCCCCCTGGCTGTTGGCGATGTTGACGCTGCCGGAGCCCCCGGAGCCGTTGCCGGCGCAGCCGGCGAGCGTGGCGGCGAGCGTGGCGGCGAGCGCCAGCGCGCACCGCGCGGGCGCGGCGGGCCGCCGCGGCGCACTGCGCAGCTCATCACACTCCGGGCCTGCTGACCTCGTCCTCACGTTGCACCACCGTTTCCGCACGCGCGTGCGCGCGAATGTAACGTAATTATCCGACGCACTTCGCGTTCCTGGATAAGTTTCCTTGCGACGGCATTCCGTCACGGTACGGACCGTGCGCTGCGTGTTGTGCTCACCCGCGAGGGGCACCGCCGGTACCACCGCTACTGGTAGTCATTCGCCGGCATGCCCGCCGTGATCTGGCTCGCAGTTTGCCGCGCAATCATCCGCGCACGCCGCCCCGGGGCAAAACTGTCGGCGCGCGGCGACGTCAGGGGGTTGAGACATTCTTGCGGGGTTGCACGGCCCGTATAGTCGGGCTGCGCTTACACGGCATTTGAGGGAGACGACGAGCGCCATGAACGCCATGACTACAGGCACAGGTCCAGGTCGCGCACGCCGCGTCACGCTGACGGCGGGCGCGCTGCTCATGATCGCGCAGCCGTTCGCGCCCGCCTACGCGGGCCCCTACGAGCAGGCCAAGCGCATCTACGAGCGCATCGCCGGCGTACCGCCGACTCCCGCGATCCTCAATCAGATGGCGAGCGCCATCTGCGGCGGCACCTGCGCCGCGGGCGCCGCGGGCGCCGCGCCCGGCAGCGCCGGCCTGGTGCAGGCCGCGCAGATCGCCACCAACGCGCCGACCTTCTACAACGTGACGTTGAAGAACTGGGCGATGCCGTGGACCAACCGCAGCGCCACGGTGTTCTCGCCGCTCAACGACTCGGTGGCGACGGTCATCGGCATGGTGCGCGACGGCGTGCCGTTCAACACCGCGCTGTCGGCCGACATACTCTATACCAGCAACGCCGCCGGACTTCCGGCGCCCTCGCCCGCCAACAACAACCACTACGCGATGGCCGAGCAGAACGGCGTCAACCTGATGGCGACGCTCGTGAAGACCACGCAGACGGCCACCTACGGCACGCCGAGCGCGGCGGTCGCCGGCCTCTTCACCACGCGCGGCATGGCCTCGGCCTTCTTCATCAACGGCACCAATCGCGCGATGTTCCGCTTCACGATGATCAACCAGTTCTGCAACGACCTGCCGGCGATGGCCGACATCACGCGGCCGACGGACCGTGTGCGCCAGGACGTGGCCCGCTCGCCCGGCGGCGACAGCCAGATCTTCATGAACACCTGCGTCGGCTGCCACAGCGGTATGGACGCGATGGCGCAGGCCTTCGCGTACTACAACTACGACGCCACCGCCGGCGCGATGGTCTACACCCCGGGTGCGGTGCAGCCGAAGTACCTGATCAATGCGACCAACTTCCCGTTCGGTTTCGTGACTCCCGATGACAGCTGGGTGAACCACTGGCGCCAGGGTCCCAACACCGTGCTCGGCTGGTCGCCGAGCCTGCCCGGCAGCGGCAACGGCGCCGCCTCGCTCGGTCAGGAGCTCGCCGCGAGCACCACCTTCGCCCAGTGCCAGGTCAGCAAGGTGTTCCAGGCGGTGTGCTTCCGCGCGCCGCAGAGCAGCGCCGACCTCGCGACGGTCGCCTCGCTCACCTCGAGCTTCACCTCCGGCGGTTACAACCTGAAGACCGTGTTCCAGCAGACCGCCGCCGCCTGTCCGGGCTCGTAAGGGAGCGCCTCCACATGCACGCCGCATTGAGTAACGCCATGGACAAGATCCCCGCCCGCCGCACGCTCGCGCTGTGCGCCACGCTCGCCATGCTGGCCACACTGGCCGCCTGCAGCTCCTCCGGTGGAGCGGCGACCACGGTCAACAGCCCGCCGCCAACCTCGACGACGCAGACCTATTCCGGTCCGCCCGCGCAGAACGCCGACATCGAGGCCTTCCAGGTCAACCTCTGGCAGAACGTCATCGCGTCCAACCGCTGCGGTGGCTGCCATCACCAGGGCGGGCAGTCGCCGATGTTCGCACGCTCGGACGACGTGAACCAGGCGTACAACGCCGCGCTGCCGCTCGTGAACCTCACCAACCCGAGCCAGTCGACGCTGGTGCTGAAGGTCGGCGGCGGACACAACTGCTGGGTGGCCGACCCCTCGGCCTGCGCCGCCACCATGCTGGTGTGGATCCAGAACTGGATCGGCGCCGGCAACTCTTCCTCGACGGCGGTGATCCTGAACGCCCCGCCGGTGCAGGCGGCCGGCGGCGGCAAGCAGTTCCCGGCGGATCCGACCGTCGGCAACCCGAGCTACCAGAGCACGGTCTATCCGATCGTCACGCAGTTCTGCTCGGGCTGCCACAACCCGGCCTCGGCCAGCCCGCAGCAGCCGTACTTCGCCGACCCCAACAACATCGACGCCGCCTATATCGCGGCCCAGCCGAAGATCAACCTCGCCACGCCCAACCTGTCGCGCTTTTATCAGCGCCTGGCCGACGACCTGCATCACTGCTGGCCGACGGCGGGCTCGGGCGGTGCGCCCGACTGCCCGGGGAGCGCGGCGGCCATGCTGGCGGCGATCACGGCATTCGCCAACGGCATCCCGGTCACCCCGATCGACCCCTCGCTGGTGGTCTCGAACGCGGTCACGCTCACCCAGGGCACGGTGGCCTCGAGCGGCAGCCGCTTCGAAGGCTCGATGATCGCCAAGTACATGTTCGAGACCGGGCAGGGCAGCACCGCCTACGACACGAGCGGTGTCAGTCCCGAGGCGGACCTCTCGCTCACCGGCAACGTGACCTGGGACAGCGCCTGGGGCGTGATTTTCGGACAGGGCAGCCAGGCGCAGGCGTCCACCAGCGCGAGCTCGAAGCTCACGACGATGATCCAGGAGTCGGGTGAGTATTCGATCGAGGCATGGGCGGCACCTGCCAACGTCACCCAGACCAACGCCTGGATCGTGAGCTATTCGGGCAGCAACACCACGCGCAACGCCACCCTCGGCCAGGATGCCGAGCAGTACCAGGGCTTCGCGCGCTCGAGCGTCACCGATACCAACGGCATGCCGCCGCTGACGACGACCACCACCAACGGCGCGGCACAGGCGGCGCTGCAGCACATCGTGCTCACCTACGATCCGGTGAACGGCCAGAAGCTGTACGTCAACGGCGTCTTCACCGGCGATGTCGATCCCTCCAAGGGCGGCTCGCTCGCCAACTGGGACAACACTTTCGCACTGGTACTCGGCAACGAGACGAGCGGCCAGCGGCAGTGGCTGGGTGAGATCAAGCTGGTGGCCGTCTACAACACGGCGCTCACCCCGGCGCAGGTGCAGCAGAACTTCAACGCCGGCGTCGGACAGAAGTACTACCTGCTGTTCAACGTCAGCGCGCAGACCGGCGTCAACCAGTCGTACGTCATGTTCACCGCCAGCCAGTACGACAACTTCAGCTACCTGTTCTACCAGCCGCGCTTCATCAGCCTGGATCCGAACGCCACGGTTCCGGCCAGTATCCCGCTGAAGGGCATGCGCATCGGCGTGAACGGACAGCTGGCGCCCTCGGCGCAGTCCTATGCCACGCTGAGCACCACCATCGGCGGCTCCGCCTACACGCCGGGCATCTCGCCTTCGAGCGGCCAGGCCCTGTCGCAGCTCGGTACGGTGATCCCGGTGAGCCTCGGCTCGGCGAACGACCTGTTCTTCCTGTCGTTCGATCAGCTGGGCAGCTTCAGCCACACCTTCGTCGATCCGCCGGGCACGCCGGTGGCGCCGGTGCCGAACAATACGCCGGTGCCCGACTACGGCATCGCCACCTACGAGCGCATCAATAACAGCTTCGCGCAGATCACCGGCGTGCCGGTCACCGACCCGGTGGTGCAGCCGCTGTTCGAGAGCTCGCAGCAGTCGATGCCGGCGACGTCGCTGATCTCCGGCTTCATCGCCTCGCAGCAGACGGCGATCTCGGCGCTCGCCAACGCCTACTGCAGCGAGCTGATGGCGAGCGGCGCGCTGCGCGATGCCTTCTTCGGCACGGGACTCGACTCGAGCCTCACCGCCAGCTCCTCCGGCTTCTTCGGTGCGAGCGGCAGCGGCAATCGCGCCATCGTGCTCAATGCGCTGGTGAACGGCGCCGTGGGCGCGAACGTGTCGCCGCAGGCGGCGAGCGCGGTGCAGAGCGAGATCGATGCGCTGCTCACGAAGGTCCCGACGGTCAACTCGGCTGCGACGGTCACGCAGGCGACAGTCGCGGCATGCACCGCGGCGCTCGCCAGCGCCGCCGTCACCCTGCAATAAGGGATTTGGAGAGGTAACTCAGATGCTGATTCGCAAGCGTCCGCCCCGGCCTACCCCGCCCGGCACTCCGTTCCGGCACGAGAATCATCCGCGTCCGGTGACGCGCCGCGACTTCCTTGCCGCCGGCATGATCGGCGCCCAGGGCATGGTGATCGGCTCCGCCTGGCTCGGCGCCCTGCTCAAGGCGCAGGCGGCGCGCGCCAGCGGGCTCGACGTCGACATCCAGGCGCTGACCGCCCAGGGTCAGTGCAACATCCCGACCGGCTCCGGATCGCTGCCCTTCATCGTGTTCGACCTCGCGGGCGGCGCGAACCTGCTCGGGTCCGAGGCGCTGGTCGGCGTCAAGGGCGGCCAGGCCAACTTCCTCTCGACCGCGGGCTACGGCAAGCTCGGGGTGCCTGGCAACATGGTGCCGAGCTCCAGCGCCAACATCAGCACTGCGCTCGGGCTCCTGTGGCACGCCGATGGGGCCATTCTGCGCGGCATCCAGACGATCGCCGCGGTCACGACCCAGGCCGGCGTCAACGGCGCGGTCATCCCGGCGATGTCGCAGAACGACACCCAGTCGAATACCACCAACCCGATCTACGGCATCGCCGAGGCCGGCGCCAAGGGCACGGTGGTCAACCTCGTCGGCTCCAACTCCTCGGTGTCGGGCGGCAATTCGATGGCGCTCATGTACACCGTCAACCCCGCGCTTCAGCCCGCCACCATTCAGCAGCCCTCGGACGCGGTGGCGCTCGCGCCGCCGATGCCGCCCGGGGGCGTCGACCCGCTGGCGCTCGCGGAGCTCGAGTCGGAGGCGCGCATCAGCGGCGGCACCGCGGCCTATCAGGGTGCGGGCTCGAACGGCAGTGAGTTCACCGGCGTGCTCGGCTCGCCGAGCGGCTCGACGGCCGGCGTGCAGCTCATCCCGGGCGGCGGCAGCGCGGATGCCGCGCTCAAGAACCAGGTGCGCTGCGCATACGTGCAGGCCTCCAATACCGCCAATATCTTCGCCGCGGGGCCCGCAGGGCTCGATCCGACCCAGGATCCGCTCATCGTCGGCGGCACCACGCCGATCTTCACTGCCGCGCAGATGCAGCAGAATAACGACGTGGCGACCACGGCGGCGATCATGAAGCTCGTGATCGACGGCTACGCGGGCGCCGGCACCATCTCGCTCGGCGGCTTCGACTACCACGACGGCACGCGCGCGACCGGCGAGTCGCGCAACTTCCAGGCCGGCCAGATGATCGGCGCGGTGCTCGAATACGCGGCCCGCAAGGGCTCGCCGGTCATGATCCAGGTCATGAGCGACGGCTCGCTGTCGGCGAACAGCATGGTCGATACCAGCACCGCCGGCCGCGACAAGCTCGGCTGGCAGGGCGACAACTCCTCGGTGGCGGGCACCTTCTTCCTCGTCTACAGCCCCAAGGGGCGTCCCGCGCTGCGCAACGGCGTCGCCGGCCAGCAGATCGGCTACTTCAGCTCCGACGGCTCGGTCGTGACGGGCTCGAGCCCCGCGGCCAACTCCGTGAACCAGATCCCGGAGCTGATCATGCTCAACTACATGGGCCTGATTGGCACCGACGCGCAGTTCGCCACGCTGTTCCCCATGCAGGGACTCGGATCGACCTCGGCCCTCGCGTCGATGACGGTATTCGAGCCGATCATCTAGGCACGCTTGCGCGGCGGCGGCCGGCGGCAGACTGTCGCCGACTGCCGACTGCGCGGACCTCGGGTGGCCGCGTCCTGAGCCGTTTTCGCGGCCTGTTTCGTTGACAGTCTCGACTGCGCTGTGCGAGGGTTCCCGCGCTTGCGCGCAGCTCGGCTCAACAGCCCGAAGGATCTTCTTTTGAGCTTGCAAAGACCCGACGGTCCGGCGGCGCGTGACCGCCGGTCACGCGTGCGGGTTTTCCTCAGATGCGCGGCCGCGGCGCTGCTCGGCGCCGCGACCGCCGCTCTCGCACAGCGCGCCTACGACCTGATCGCGCGGCCGGCGCCCGACTTCACGCTGCACGCGGTCGCGGGCGGCAACGTGCGCCTTTCCGAGCATCGCGGCGAGGTGGTGGTGCTGTCGTTCTGGAGCAGCGGCTGCGGCACCTGCCGCCGCCAGCTCGACGCCCTGAGCAGGAGTCTCGCCACCTATCACTCGGCGGGACTCGAGGTCTACGGGATCGGTGTGGATGACTCGGCGGCGCACGCCCTCGAGTACGCGCGCGCCACCCCGGTGGGCTTCCCGATGCTGCTCGATCCGGACAAGGCGGTGGGCAAGGCCTACCGCGTCGACAATCTGCCGATGACCGTACTGATCGATCGCGGCGGCACCATCCGCAACGTGCTGCGCGACTACAGTGCGAAGAGCGATGAGCTGTATCTCGAGGAGTTGCGGACTCTGCTGAACGAATGATCGGAACCGCCATGCCCGATGCCTCTTTGAATCGCGTGTCCGCCCGCGCCGTGACCGGCCTGCGCGCGGCGCTCGGCTGCATGCTGCTCGCCGCCGCGCAGCTCGCCGCCGCGCAGGCGGCACCCGCCGCGCCGCCGGCCGCTGACCCGGCGGCCGCCACGCCGGCGCCCGCCCCCGACGCCGCCGCCGCGCCCGGTGCCGCCGCGCCGGGTGCCGCCGCGCCCGGTGCCCCCGCGCCCGACGCCGCCGCCGACACCCGCGGTCTCGATGAGCAGGTGCAGGGCCTGAAGAAGGACGTGGTCGATCTCAACCGCGACCTCTTCATCCTCGAGGAGGAGCTGCTCTTTCCGGCCAACACCCAGGTCGCGGTGTTCCTCGCCGTCGACGTCGGCGACTTCTTCGCGCTCGATTCGGTGCAGCTGAAGATCGACAACAAGGAGGTCATCAACTATCTCTACACTCCGCGCGAGGTCGAGGCGCTGCTCAAGGGCGGCGTGCAGCGGCTGTACCTCGGCAACCTCAAGGTCGGCCAGCACGAGCTCACGGCGTTCTTCAACGGCAAGGGGCCGAACGACCGGCCCTACAAGCGCGGCGCCTCGATCAAGTTCGAGAAGGGCATCGGGGCGAAATACCTCGAGCTGAAGATCAACGACCGGCAAAGGAAGCTGCAGCCGGAATTCGAGATCAAGGACTGGGAATAGCGCGCTCATGACCGGCTCGTTCGCGCGCGCGCTCTGCGCGGGACTCCTACTGGCGCTCGTCACGGCGCCCGCGCTCGCGCGCCGCCACGACCCGGAAAAGCTCCCCGAGATCCGCGTGCGCGACCTGCATTACGGCGACGCACTCTTTTATTACTACCAGCACGACGACTTCGAGGCGCTCACGCGCCTGAGCGCCTATGAGCACTGGAACCGCATGCCGCATCACGAGGAGGATGCGCAGCTGCTCATGGGCGGGCTGTATCTGGCGCTCGGCATGCACAACGAGGCCGGCCGGCGCTTCGAGGCGCTGCTCAGGGATCCGGTGCCCGTGGGCGTGCGCAACGTCGCCTGGTTCTACCTGGCTGAGGTGTGGTATGCGCGCGGCTACCTCGACAAGGCCGCGGGGGCGCTGGCGCGCGTCAACGGGCGCATGTCGGACGAGCTCGAGGCGCGCAAGGAGCTGCTGCTCGGCAACGTGCTGATCCACCAGGGCAAGCTCGAGGAGGCGATCCAGCTGCTCTCGACCTGGCGCGGCACCTACAACTGGTCGGCCTACGCGCGTTTCAACCTGGGCGTCGCGCTGGCGCGCAGCAATCGGCTCGCCGATGCCGATACCTTCCTCACCGGCGTCGGTACCATGCCCGCGGGGTCGGAGGAGCTGCGCGCCCTCAGGGACCGCGCCAACCTGGCGCTCGGCTTCGCCTACCTGCAGGGGAGCGAGCCGGCCAAGGCGCTCCCGGTGCTCGAGCGCGTGCGCCTCAACGGGCCGTACTCGAACAAGGCGCTGCTCGGCACCGGCTGGGCGGAGGCCGCCCTCGGGGACTACCAGGGCGCGCTCGGCCCGTGGATGGAGCTGCGCAAGCGCAACGTGCTCGATGCGGCCGTGCAGGAGTCCTACCTGGCGGTGCCCTACGCCTTCGGCAAATTGAACGCCAATGCCCAATCCGCCGAGTACTACGAGAGTGCGGTGGAATCCTTCCAGGCGGAGAACGGCCGGCTGGATGCGGCGATCGGGCGCATCGAGCAGGGCGACATGCTCGAGCGCGTGCTGCAGAGCGGGCGCGGCGGCACCGAGACCTTCGGGTGGTTCTGGCAGCTGAAGAATCTGCCCGACGCGCCCGAGTCCCGCTACCTCTACACCGTGCTCGCCGGCAACGACTTCCAGGAGGGCCTGAAGAACTACCGCGACCTGGTGCACATGGGCGAGCTGCTCGAGCGCGGCGGCTACGACATGGAGGCCTACGAGAACATGATCGACACGCGCGAGCATGCCTATGCGGAGCGGCTGCCGAAGGTCGACGCGCTGCTCGCCTCGGGTGCGGTGACGCAGCTGCAGCAGCGCAACGTGGAGCTCGCCGGGCGGCTGCAGACCATCGAGGCGCGGCACGACGTCGCCGCCCTCGGCACCGACACCGAGCGCGACCAGTGGGCACGCATTCAGCGCATCGAGGCGGCGCTCGCCGGGGCGCCCGCCACCGAGGAGAACGCGCAGCTGCGCGAGCGGCTGGCGCTGGTGAAAGGGGTGCTGTTCTTCCATCTCAACGACGCCTATAGCGCGCGTCTGTGGGAGGAGCACCGCTCGCTCAAGGACCTGAATCTCGCGCTGCACGAGGCGCAGAGCCGCTGGATCCGCGTGGAGCAGGCGCGGCGCAACGTTCCGACCAACACCGGCGAGTTCGCCGAGCGTATCGCCGCGCTCAAGACGCGCATCGAGCAGCTGCAGACGCGCCTCGCGGCCACCGAGGACGCGCAGCGCGGCTATCTCGAGCGCGTCGCCGTGAACGAGCTCGAGGACCAGAAGTCGCGCCTCGCCACCTACCAGGTCCAGGCGCGCTTCGCGCTCGGGGAGATGTACGATCGCGCCGCCAACGCCGGCGCCACCCCGGCCAAGGCCCCGGCCGCCGAGCAGAAGGGCGCGGCCGAGGAGCCGCCCGCCGCGCCCGGCCCGCAGGCCGCGGAGCCCGCAGCTGCACCGCCTCAGGCGCCGCCGCCCGCGACCGCGTCGCCGCCGGCGACTGCGCCGCCGCCGCCGGCGCAACCCGGTCCGACGGAGCCGCCGCGGTGAGGCGCGGCATACTCCTCGTCGCCCTGACGCTCACCGTGGGGGCGCTGTCGGCGCCGCTCGCGGCGCAGTCGCTCCCGCCCGGCGCGACCATCGGCGATCTGAAGTCGCGACCCGTCGAGGTCCACAAGGATGCGCCGGCGAGTCCGAGCGTCGAGAAGGCGATGGAGAACTACCGGCGCTTCCTCGAGCTGCAGAACACCGATCCGAAGCTGCGCGCCGAGGCGATGCGCCGCCTCGCGGACCTCAATCTCGACGCCGGCGAGCTGACGCGCATGGAGCAGGAGGTCACCGCGCAGGACCTGCAGGGTGCCGAGGCCATCCGGCTCTATACGACGCTGCTCAAGGCCTACCCCGACTACGCCCGCAACGACCAGGTGCTCTACCAGCTGGCGCGCGCCTACGAGGTCACCGGGCAGCCCGATCCGGCGCTCGCGGCGCTCGACCGGATCGTGCAGCGCTACCCCAATACGCCGCAGCTCGCCGAGGTGCAGTTCCGCCGCGGCGAGCTGCTGTTCTCCGCCAAACGCTACGCGGATGCCGAGCGCGCCTACGCGGCGGCCATCGGCCGCGGCAGCGCCTCCGGCTTCTACCAGCAGAGCCTCTACAAGCACGGCTGGTCGCTCTTCAAGGAGGGGCGGTCGGATGAGAGCCTGCCGTCCTTCGGCAAGGTGCTCGACCTCGAGCTCGGCACCGGCGGCCGGGGCCGCACGCTCGAGAACCTCAGGCGCGCCGACCGCGAGCTGGTCGAGGACACGCTGCGGGTGATGAGCATCACTTTCTCCTACAACGACGGCGCCGCCTCGCTCGGGCAGTACGTCAAGGGCGAGGGCGAGCGGCCCTACACCTATCTGCTGTACCAGCGGCTCGGTGATCTGTACGTCGACAAGCAGCGCTACCAGGACGCGGCCACGACCTACCGCGCCTACGTGGCGCTCGACCCCTACAGCGACCAGGCGCCGAATCTCGCGATGGCGGCCATCGAGGCTTACGGCAAGGGCGGCTTCAGCCAGCTGGTGCTCGACGGCAAGCATGAGTTCGTCGAGCGCTACAACTTCGATTCGCCCTACTGGAAGACGCGCACCCGGGCGGCGAACCCCAAGGTGGTCGCGGAGCTCAAGACCAACCTCAAGGACGTGGCGACCTACTTCCACGCCAACGCACAGAAGTCCGGGCGCGCCTCCGATTACGAGGAGGCGGCCCGCTGGTACCGCTCCACCCTCAAGTCCTTCCCCGGCGATGCCGACTCCGCCGCCACCAATTACCTGCTGGCCGAGGCGCTGTTCGCGAGCCGCCACTACGAGGAGGCGGCCACCGAATACGCGCACACCGCCTACGACTACCCGAAGAACGACAAGTCGGCGACCGCGGCGTACGCGGGACTCGTCTCCTACCAGAAGGGCGAGGCGGATTTGAGCGGCGCCGAGAAGGATGCCTGGCACAAGCGCGCCACCGATGCCGGGGTGAAGTTCGCGCAGGCCTTCCCCGAGCATCCCGACAGCGCCGGCGTGCTGACGCGCGCCGCCGAGGACATCTTCGCCTCCGGCGACCGGCCGCGCGCCATCAGCGTCGCCCAGATGCTGCTCGCGCGGCAGCCGCCGGTGGATGCCGCCAAGCAGCGCATCGCCTGGACCATCATCGGCCAGTCGAACTTCGACCAGGGCGAGTACGCCAAAGCCGAGCCCGCCTTCGTGCAGGCGCGCGCACTCGCCGGGGACGACCCCAAGATGCGCGCCGATCTGACCGAGCGCCTCGCGGCCGCCGTCTACAAGCAGGGCGAGGCCAAGCAGAAGGCCGGCGATGGTGCGGGCGCGGTCGAGGACTTCCTGCGCGTCGCGCGCGTCGCGCCCGATTCCAAGATCCGCTCCAATGCCGAGTACGACGCCGCGGCGCAGCTCATCCAGCTCAAGAGCTGGGACCGCGCCATCGGCGTGCTGGAAGGCTTCCGCCGCGACTACCCGGCGAGCCCGCTGTCGGAGGACGTGACGCGCAAGCTCGCAGTCGCCTACGGCGAGGCCGGCCGCCCGGGCGAGGCGGCCGCGGAGTTCGAGCGCATCGCCGCGAGCCCCACCGAGGAGCCGGGCGTGAAGCGCGAGGCGCTGATGCAGTCGGCGGACCTGTACGCCAAGGCGGGCAACACGCCCAAGGCGGTGGCGATGCTCGAGAAATACGTCGCCGCCAACCCGACGCCGCTGGCCGACGCGGTCGAGGCCCGCCAGCGCCTCGCCGACTACGCGACCAAGGCCGGCGATCTCAGCCGCCGCGATTACTGGTACCGCCAGATCATCGCCGTCGACGCCCAGGCGGGCGCGCAGCGCACCGAGCGCATTCATTACCTCGCGGCCAAGGCGCAACTCAGCCTCGCCGCCCCGGCGCGCGATGCCTTCCGTGCGGTGCGTCTCACCGTGCCGCTCAAGAAGAGCCTGATCGTGAAGCGCAACGCGCTCGCGGCCGCCATGGACGGCTACAAGGCGGCCGCCGACTACCAGGTCGCGGAGGTCACGACGGCTGCGACCTACGAGATGGCCGAGCTCTATCGGACGCTGGCCCACGACGTCATGAATTCCGAGCGGCCGCCGAACCTGAAGGGCGACGCGCTCGATGAGTACAACTCGCTGCTGGAAGAGCAGGTGTTCCCCTTCGAGGAGCAGGCCATCAAGGCCCACGAGCTCAACGCCGCGCGCGCCCGGGACGGCATCTACGACGAATGGGTGCGCAAGAGCTTCGCGGCGCTCGCCGAGCTCAAGCCCTCCCGCTACGGCAAGACGGAGCTGACCGAGGATGTGGTCGCCAAGCTTCAATAATCGCGCCGCGGCCTGCGCTGCGCTGCTCGCGGCTGCGCTCGCCGGCTGCCATTCCGCGCCGCCGCCGCGGCCGGAACGCGCCGCCGCGCCCGCGCCGGTTGCGGCGCCGGCACCGGCCGCGGCGACGCCCAAAGGTGCGGTGACCGGCGCCCCGGCGCCGGCCCAGGCCGCCCCTGGTGCCGCCGCCGCGGGCGCGAGCCCCGCGCCCGCCGCGCCCGTACGCCCGCAACCGCCGGCGGCGGCGAATGCGGATTTCGCGCGTGCGGTGGGCTACATGCGCGCCGGCAATGCCATCGAGGCCGAGCTCGGCTTCAAGCAGCTCGCGCTCGAGTACCCCCAGTTCGCCGCGCCGCTCGTCAATCTCGGCCTCCTCTATCGCAAGGCGGGCCGGCTTCAGGATTCCGAGCAGGCACTCAAGAGCGCCGTCGAGCACGAGAGCGATGACGCCGCCGCGTGGAGCGAGCTCGGCGTCACGCAGAGGATGCGCGGGGAGTTCAAGGACGCGGCCGCCTCCTACGAGCAGGCCATCAAGGCCGATCCGCAGTTCGCGCCGGCGTGGCGCAATCTCGGTGTCGTATCGGACCTGTATCTTGGCGATCCGCAGCGCGCGCTCGGCGCGTTCGCGCGCTACCAGGAGCTCACCGGCGAGGAGAAGCCGGTGAGCGGCTGGATCGCCGAGCTGCGTCAGCGGCTGGGGTTGCCGCCCGTGAAGAAGCCCGCGGCCGCACCGACCGAGGCCGCGCCGGCAACCGCACCTGCCGCGCCCGCCGCGGCCCCGCCGGCGCCCGCGTCGAAGCCCGGAGCAGGAGTCTGATCATGCGCATCCTCACGACGCTACTCTTATTGCTGGCCCTCGCCGGCGCGCAGGCCCAGGAGAAGCCCGCACCGGTCGCGCCGCCGCCCGCGGACCTGGAGCCCGCCGTCGATACCGCCCGGACGCCGGCGGCGAACCCTGCGCCCGCGCCCGTGGTGGCGCCAAAGGGCGACAGTGCCGCACCCGCCGCCCACGGCAACGCGGCTGCCGGCAAGCCGCCCGCCCCAACGCCCAGGGCGGGCAAGGGCAACGACCGGGTCGAGCTCGAGACGACCGACATCACGGGCAACCGCGAGCTCCCCAAGGTGCTGTATATCGTTCCCTGGAAGCGCTCGGACCTCGGGGACCTGGTCGGCAAGCCCCCGAACAGCCTGCTCGACGAGGTGCTGCAGCCGATAGATCGCGACGTATTCCTGCGGGAAAATCGCTATTACGACGCCCTCAAGCCCGACCGGGCGGGCCCGCGGGCGGGCACAGTGCCGGGTTCCGGTGAGAAGCCCTAGGTGGCCGCCCGGAGGGCGTTCAGGATGAGAGCTGGATCGCAGCTTTTTAGGCATATGTCATTCAGTTTTCGCTTTCGCTTGGCTTGCGTCTCCACGTGCGTGTGGGTTTGTTGACCGGGAGAGTCAGATGCAGATCTGGAATCTGATCGTGCGTTTCTTTCAGGGTGGCGGGGACTTCATGTACCCGATCGCCATCGTGTTCGTGTTCGGCCTGGCGATCGCCATCGAGCGCTGGATCTATCTCACACACACCGCGGCGCGTAACCGCGGCCTGTGGAACGAGATCGTGCCGCTCCTGTCGCAGGGCAATTTCCGCGGCGTGGCGCAGGCGACCTCCAAGTCGCAGTCGGCCATCGGCCACATCCTCAATTACGGCCTGGCGCGCATTCAGTCGGCGCGCCGGCGCGATGACATCGAGAAGGCGATGGAAGAGAGCCTGATGGAAGTGGTGCCGCGGCTCGAGCGGCGCACCCACTACCTGGCGACCTTCGCCAACCTCGCGACGCTGCTCGGACTGCTCGGCACGGTGATGGGCCTGATCCGCGCATTCGCCGCGGTCGCGACCGTCAACCCGGCCGAGAAGGCCAACCTGCTGTCGGCGAGCATCTCGGTGGCCATGAACTGCACGGCCTTCGGTCTGATGACCGCGGTGCCGCTGCTGTTCATTCATGCGTTCCTGCAGACCAAGACCACCGAGGTGATCGACAGTCTCGAGATGGCGTCGGTGAAGTTCCTCAACGCCATCACCGAGCGGCAGACCACGCCCGCGGCCGCCTGAAGCCCCGCGTCCGCGCGTCTCGCACGGCCGAAGGAACCGCATGCGCCGTTCATACCAAAACCGCAAGCTGGAGCGCCACGCGCGCAAGCCGGCCGAGCTGCTGCTCGTCCCGATGATCGACATCTTTACCGTGCTGGTGACGTTCCTGCTCATGACCGCGGTGTTCTCCCGCACCGTGATCCTGCAGCTGAACCTGCCGCCGCCGAACTCGGCGTGGAAGGAGCCGCCGCCGGGGCTGCAGCTCGAAGTGATGGTGCGCAAGGACCTGCTGCAGGTGGCGGACCGCAACACCGGTCCGCTCGCCACCTTTCCCAACACGGCGGCCGGCTACGACTACGACAATCTGACCGAGTACCTCAAGCGCGTGAAGGCCAAGTTCCCCGACAAGACCGACGCCAGCATCCTGCTCGAGCGGGACACGCCCTATGACACGCTGGTGCAGGTCATGGACCGGGTGCGCGTGTTCGAGGTCGGTCAGGGCATCAACACCGTGCAGGCGGAGCTGTTCCCCGATATCTCGATCGGGGATGCGCCCTCGACCAGCGAGGCGGCGCCGGGGGCGGGCGCGCCGGTGGCCGCGGCCCCTGCACCTGCGGCGGCGGCGGGCCGGGGAGGGCGCTCATGAGCATGTCGAACCGCGCGCGGCGCATGGCGCAGCATCACCTGCGGCACAAGGCGGACGCCGAGCTCAACCTCATCCCGCTCATCGACATCCTGTCGGTGATGGTGGCGTTCCTGCTGGTGTACTCGACCGAGGTCGAGGTCATCCAGAACTCCAAGGGCATCGAGATTCCGCAGTCGATCGCGCAGACCGCGCCCAAGCAGTCGGTGGTGGTGATGATCACGCGCGACGATCTGTTCGTGCAGGGCGAGTACATCGCCACGGTGAAGGAGATCCAGGCCTCGCCGAATCCGCTGATCGCACCTCTGAGCGCAGCGCTCAAGCGGCCGATGCTGGTCGGGCAGGCGATCACCGATCAGGACATCTCGCAGCGCGAGATCACCATCATGGCGGACAAGGCGCTGCCGTACGAGGTACTGAAGCGGGTCATGCAGACCTGCACCGACGCCGACTACGGCAAGATCTCCCTCGCCGTGATCCAGAAGGAAAAGCCGGTCGCGGCCGGCCAGGTCAAGACGGGTTAGGCGCGCATGATCCTGGCTCCTTATTACCGCGAGTTCGAGCTCCCCTGGGAAGGCGACCCGGAGTCGACCGAGCGCTTCCGCAAGATCCTCAAGGTCCTGCTGGTGGTGCTGGTGGTGCTCGGGATCCTGTTCCCGCTGCTGCCGACCCCCAAGCGCGAGACCGCCGCGGACATTCCCACGCGCCTCGCCAAGGTGATGCTGGAGCAGAAGCCCAAGCCGCCGCCGCCGCCGCCGAAGCCGGTGGAGCAGCCGAAGATCGAGCCGCCCAAGGTGGCGATGGTGAAGCCCACGCCGCCCCCGGTTGACCTCAAGGAGCTGGCGCGCCGCAAGGCGGAGAGGCAGCTCAACCAGGTGAAGGACGAGCTGGCGGACCTGCGCCAGCAGATGGACCTGACGCCGCTTGAGACCAAGAACCTCTCGGGCGCGGTGGGGGCGGACTCGCACGCCGAGCGCTCGATGATCACTTCCAACGTCGGCGCGGGCAGCGGGGGCATCACCACGGCCAACGCCAGTCGCGGCTTCGGCACCGGCGCCGGCTCCCTCACCGGCCACACCGCCACGGCGGTCACCTCCTCGGTGGCGCTCGCGAGCGCCGCCAACCGCAACGTGCACTCGGGGGGCGGCGGCAAGCCCGCGCGCTCGCCGGAAGAGATCGCACTGGTGTTCGACCGCAACAAGGGCCGCATCTACAACCTGTATGCGCGTGCG
>DATKPR010000107.1:0-44276 GCA_035523985.1 Steroidobacteraceae bacterium
GGGTGTCAGTGCCGCCGAGACGCGCGTAGTAGCGGTTGCCGGTCTGACGGTCGCGCAGCTCCCAGATGGCGCGCCGCCCGGTGCCGGAGGCCTGCTGCAGCTCCTCCAGGCCGGCATCGAAGATGTCCTCGATCGGGCGGCCGATCAGTTCGCCGCGGTGCTTGGCGCCGAGCAGGCCGATGCCGGCCAGGTCGGCCGCCACGACCGTGCCGTCGGTGCCGACGGCGAGGGCGCCGTCATGGAGCAGCTCCACGAACTCGGGCCGGAAGTGGAAGCGCAGCACCGCGTCGCGTGCGTGGCGACGCAGGAACAGGCACTTCTCGATGAGCCGCGCCGAGGCATTGACCAGCGCGACGGTGTGCATCTGCGCCTCGCGCGAGCTGTCGCCGAGGCAGCTCGAGGCGTCCAGCACCGCGATCACCTGGCCCTGCGGATCGTGGATGGGTGCGGCCGAGCAGGTGAGGCCGATGTGCGAGGCACGGAAGTGGTCGGTCTGGTGGATGGTGAGTGCGCGGCTCTCGGTGACGCAGGTGCCGATGCCGTTGGTGCCTTCGCAGCGCTCGCTCCAGTCCGCCCCGGCCAGCAGGCCCGCACGGCGGAACATCGGCTTGAGCGTCGGGTCGACCGTCTCGCTCAGGATGACCCCGTCGCGGTCGGCGAGCAGCAGCGCGTAGCCGGACCCGGAGATCTGCTGGTAGAGGGATTCCATCTCGGCGCGCGCGATCTCGATGAGGTCGCCATGCTCGGCCTGGCGGGCGCGCAGCCGCGACGCATCGAGCACGGTCGGCTGGTAGGTGCGCGCCGGATCGAGGTTGAAGTCGCGCAGGCAGCGCTGCCAGGACGAGTCGACGGCGGTGGATACGCCGCGGCTCACCGCCTGCCGGGCCGCGGCGCGGTAGACCACGTCCGCGTGCTGCAGGGTGCCCGCGCTGCGGGTGCGCGTGCCAGCACCCGGATCCGCCACCGTCGGCTGCTTCATGCCATCCCCCTCGCTGCCGCGGCGCACGCCGTGGCCGTCACTGCAATGATACGCAATGTCCCCGGGCAACGCGGTTGGGTGACACAACCGCCGCCCGGCTGTCCCGGAAACGGGACACCTGGGGGGCGCGGGCCGGGCACGGACTGGGCCGCGGCGGCTCGGGCTCCCGGGTTGGGGCCCTGAATCCGCCCCGGAAACGGGCGCACCGCGCGCGCGGGCGCTCTGGCACGTGGCTTGCTGTCCATCAGACACCACACACCCGGGTACGGAGAGTCCACCATGAGTCCGGCAAGTTCTGCCCAACTGCGCACCGCGGATGCTGCCGCCAGCACCATGAAGCTCAGCAGTTCCCTCGCGGCGCACCTGAAGACGCTCGAGCGCACGATCCCGCTGCGCGGCCGCTACGAGAACTTCATCGGCGGCAAGTGGGTCGCCCCGGTCAGGGGCGGATACATCGACAACGTCTCACCCACCACCGGCCAGGTCGTGTGCCAGGTGGGCCGTTCGCAGGCGGAGGACGTCGAGCTGGCGCTCGATGCCGCGCACCAGGCCGCCGACAAGTGGGGCCGCACGGCGGTCGCCGAGCGCGCTCAGGTGCTCAACCGCATCGCCGACCGCATACAGGAGTACCTGCCGCTGCTCGCGGCCGTCGAGACCTACGACAACGGCAAGCCGATCCGCGAGACCACGCTCGCCGACATGCCGCTCGCGGTGGACCACTTCCGCTACTTTGCCGCCTGCGTACGCGCCCAGGAGGGCTCGCTCGGCGAGCTCGACGACGACACGGTCGCCTACCACTACCACGAGCCCCTGGGCGTGGTCGGGCAGATCATCCCGTGGAATTTCCCGGTGCTGATGGCGGCGTGGAAGCTGGCCCCGGCGCTGGCGGCCGGCAACGCCGTGGTACTCAAGCCCGCCGAGCAGACCCCGCTCACGATCCTGGTGCTCGCCGAGCTGATCCAGGACATCGTGCCGCCCGGGGTGCTCAACATCGTCAACGGCTTCGGGCTGGAGGCGGGCAAGCCCCTGGCCTCGAACCCCCGCATCGCCAAGGTGGCGTTCACCGGGGAGACCACCACCGGGCGGCTCATCATGCAGTACGCCTCCGAGAACATCATCCCGGTCACCCTGGAGCTCGGCGGCAAGTCGCCGAACATCTTCTTCGCCGATGTGCTGCGCGAGGAGGATGATTTCTTCGACAAGGCGCTCGAGGGATTCGCCATGTTCGCGTTGAACCAGGGCGAGGTGTGCACCTGCCCATCGCGCGCGCTGGTGCAGAGGTCGATCTACGATCGGTTCATGGAGCGCGCCGTGAAGCGGGTCGAGCAGATCCGCCAGGGCGATCCGTACCAGATGAGCACCCAGATCGGGGCGCAGGCCTCGAACGATCAGTATGAGAAGATTCTCTCCTACATCGACATCGGCAAGAAGGAGGGCGCGAAGGTGCTCGCCGGCGGCGTCGCCAACAAGCTGTCGGGCGATCTCGCGGGCGGCTACTACATCAAGCCGACGGTGTTCGAGGGTCACAACAAGATGCGCATCTTCCAGGAGGAGATCTTCGGACCCGTGGTGTCGGTCACCGCGTTCGACACCCCCGAGCAGGCGCTCGAGATCGCGAACGACACCCTCTACGGCCTTGGCGCCGGCGTGTGGACGCGCGACCTCAACACCGCCTATCGGTTCGGGCGCGGCATCAAGGCCGGTCGCGTATGGACCAACTGCTATCACGCCTATCCGGCGCATGCGGCATTCGGCGGCTACAAGAAGTCCGGCATCGGTCGCGAGACGCACAAGATGATGCTCGATCACTATCAGCAGACGAAGAACGTGCTGGTGAGCTACGGCACCAAGGCGCTGGGCTTCTTCTGATGCAGGAGCGGGTCGGCGTCTCGGAGGCGGCGCGCGAGCTGATCGAGCAGCTCAAGGCGCAGCACGGCCCGATCATGTTCCACCTGTCGGGCGGCTGCTGCGACGGCAGCGCCCCCATGTGCTTTCAGGTGGGCGAGTTCAAGCTCGGCGGCGTCGACGAGAAGGTGGGCGAGATCGCGGGCTGCGAGTTCTGGATGGATCGCGACCAGTTCAAGCGCTGGTCGCACACCCGCTGGCTGGTCGATGTGGTGCCGGGCCGCGGCGCGAGCTTCTCGCTCGAGGCTCCCCTCGACAAGCGGTTCCTGATCCGATCCTCGCTCTGCACGCTCTGAGGGCGGCCGCGCGGCGCTCAGCGCGGAAAACGCCGCGGCATCGCTCGGGGGCCGGGCCGCATGCCGCCCCGCTGCAGCGCCCCGCGGCGCTGTTCGGGGGTCATTTGACGCCATTGCCGGCGCAGCGCCTGGCGCTCGGCCAGCGGCATTTGCCGGAAGCGCTGGAACTGCTGGCGCACGCGCTGCTGCTCCTCTGGCGGCAGCGCCTTGAACTGCCGCCATCGCTCGCGCACCAGCTGCCGTTCCTGCGGCGGCAATGCCTGCCACTGCCTGAAGCGCTGCTGCGCGCCCGCGCGCTGCTCCGGGCTCATGTTGATCCAGCGCTGACTGCCGCGCGCCAGGGCCTGCTGCTTCTCGGGCGGCAAGGTGTTCCAGGTGCCTTGAAAGTTGTGCAGGAGCTGCTGCTGCTGAGGCGACAGCGACTGCCAGGCGCGCGGCGCGGCTTGAGCCTCGCCCGGCGCACCCGGCTCCTGCGCCCAGACCCGGCCGGCCGTGATCAACAAAATGGCGAGCAGCAATGCCTTCACGACTGCTTCGAGCCTTGCGGCGGGGGCGCCGGGTTCTGCGCCCCGGGCTGCGTCTTTTTCAGGAATTCCCACCAAGCGGCATCTCCATGATCGTCCTCTCCCAGGAACTCGATGAACTCCTCATCGGGCACCTTTGCCGGCGGCGTCTGCGCCCGTCCCGCCGGCGGCGGGGGCTGCCCTTGCTGGCCCGCGGGTTGCGCCGCAGCGCCGCTCGCCCACACCAGCGCCGCGGCGGCCCACAACACCGCCGTGGCCCGCAGCAGCACTCCGAGGCCGAGCCGGGAGCTGGGTCCCCTCAACGGTCACTCACCCTACGCAGAGGGTTCCGAGCCAGCGGTCTTGTCGGCCCAGGCGTAGAAATCGAGGTCGTCCTGCAGCATCTCGACGTTATCGGCACCCCCATCGCTCGAGGCGACGAGGTCCAGATCCTCGAGGGCCGCGGCGCTGTCGGCCACCGGCGGCGGGTGGTGGCTCCCGGCTCCGCCGAACCACAACGCAGCGCCCAGCACCGCCGCAGCCGTCACCCCGCCGGCCGAGGTGAGCAGCGGCAGGCGCAGCCAGCCCGTTCGCGCCGTGCGCTCGGCGGCCCTCAGGGCGGCGTAGCGCGCCTGCGTGAGACGGGAGCGCGTCGGCATGTCGATGCGCTCGACGCTCTCCTGAAACAACGCTCGGCTGCGCTCCTCGAGCCGGCGTGAATCCACGGTCTCTTCGCTCATCACCAGACCTCGCCCAGCTGTTCGCGCAGCGTGTGCACCGCGCGTGAATAGTGAGTCTTGACGCTGCCTTCCGAGCAGCCCATGGCCGTTGCCGTCTCTGCAACGTCCAGTCCTTCGAAATTTCTGAGCATGAACGCCTCGCGCTGCCGCGCCGGCAAGTCGCGCAGCGACGCTTCGAGCTTCTGCATGGCCTGGGCCTGCATCAACGCCTCGGGCACCGCCGGCCCGGCATCGGCGACGTTGTCCAGCGGGTCCTGCGCCTCATTATCGGGATCCTCCTTCGGACCCGGGAGCCAGGTCATGAACCGCTTGCGCACGCTGCGCCGGCGCTGCAGGTCCCTCACGCCGTTCTCCAGGATGCGGTAGAACAGCGGCCGCCATTCGGCGCTCGGGCGCGTGGCATAATTGCGCACCAGCTTCAGCATCGCATCCTGGACCACGTCCATGGCATCGTCGGGGTCGCGCAACGAGACCTGGGCCATGCGAAATGCTCGCCGCTCGATCTCTGCCAGGAATTTATCGAGTTCGCGCGTCTGCTCCAGAACCACTCCCCTGGTCTCTGGCGCGGGACCATCCCCTACCATCCAAGTTGCGGTGAGCGTATCAAAGCCCGGCATGCCAAGTCCTCTCGCGTCGACGGATCGACCGTGCTATGCGTATAAACGCCGACCGCAGCCCTCGGTTGACGGTGCACCCGGTGGATCAGCGACTTACGCACAAAGCGTGTGACCTGCCCTGCAATATTTTCAATCGCAGTTGGCCGGGTGCATCTAGTGGGTGGCGTAACCGATTGATTGTTCAGGGTACATCGTCTTTTCGCACAGTTTTTCGCCAATTTGAATATGTCTCGAAACGGAACGGGCACTTAGGTCGGATGATCCCGCTTTCTCAACAGACTTATCCACAGTTTATGTGGACAAGAGGTCGGCCTTGATTCTCAAGGTCGCGCTCGACACGCCGCTGCGCCGTGTTTTCGACTATCTGCCGCCCGCGGCTGGCGGGGAGATCACGGCTGCCCGGCAGATCTCGCCCGGGCTGCGCGTGCGCGTACCGTTCGGCCGGCGCCAGGCGGTCGGCATCATCGTGCAGACCGTGCGCGACTCCTCGATCGCACCCGCCAAGCTCAAGCGTGCCCACGAGATCCTCGATGAGCGTGCGGTGTTCGACCCGGTGACCTTCGATTTATTGCGCTGGGCGGCCGACTACTACCACCATCCGCTCGGCGAGGTGCTGGCCGCCGCCCTGCCCGCGAGCCTGCGGGCGGGTGAAGCCGCGCAGCCGCGCGCCGCGCAGCGCTGGACGCTCACGGCCGCGGGGCGGCGCCAGCTCGAGACGCCGGCGGGCCGGCGCGCGCCCCGCCGTCAGGCGCTGCTTGCCCATCTCGCCGCCGCCGGCTCGCTGGAGAGCGGCGCGGACATCGGGCGCGCGCAGCTTCAGTCGCTCGCGGCGCGCGGATGGGCCCTCGCCGAGGAAGTGCCGGCGCGCGGCGCGCCGCTCGAGTTCCGGCCGAGCGATGTGACCCTCACGGATGCCCAGACGGCGGCCATCGGGGTCATCACCGCCTCGCTGCAGCGGTTTGGGGTGCATCTTCTCCATGGGGTGACGGGAAGCGGCAAGACCGAGGTGTACCTGCAGGCCATCCGGGCGGCGCTCGAGCGAGCTGCCGGGGGGGCGGGCGGTGAAGGCCAGGTGCTGGTGCTGGTGCCCGAGATCGCCTTGACGCCGCAACTGGTCGAGCGCTTTGCGCTCAGGTTCAGCACGGGCGTCGTCGTGCTGCATTCGGCGCTCGCTCCTGCGCAGCGGCGCGATGCATGGCGCGCGGCGCATGGCGGACAGGCGCGCATCGTCATCGGCACCCGCTCGGCCGTGTTCACCTCCATGAAGCGCCTGCGCCTCATCGTGGTCGACGAGGAGCACGATCCCTCCTACAAGCAGCAGGAGGGGTTTCGCTATTCGGCGCGCGACCTGGCCGTGAGCCGCGCACAGCGCGCGGACGTGCCCGTCATCCTCGGCTCCGCCACGCCGTCGCTCGAGACCCTCGAGAACGTCGCGCAAGGCCGCTACCACGAGCTCAAGCTTCCGCACCGCCCGGGCGCCGCGCAGGCACCGCGCATGCACCTGATCGACCTGCGCCGATTTCCGAGCGAGCAGGGACTGTCGCAACCGGCCATGCAGGCGATATCGCGGCATCTCGCGGACGGCGGGCAGGTGATCGTGTTTCTGAACCGGCGCGGCTACGCCCCCTGCCTCTTTTGCTGCGCCTGCGGCTGGGTGGCACAGTGCGCGCATTGCGATGCGCGCATGACTCTGCACCGCCGCGCCGGGCAGCTGCGCTGTCATCACTGCGGCGCCCGCGCCGAGGTCCCTGCGCTCTGCGGTCATTGCAGGCAGAGCGTGCATGCCGTCGGCCAGGGAACCGAGCGCGTGGAGGAGACGCTCGAGCGCCTGTTTCCGCAGGCGCCGCTGGCGCGGCTCGACCGCGATACCGCGGGCGCGCAGCGCGCGATGCACACGGTGCTCGATCGCGTGCGCCGCGGCGAGGCGCGCATCCTGGTCGGCACGCAGATGCTCACCAAGGGCCATCATTTTCCGGACGTGAGCCTGGTGGTCATCCTGGATGCGGACCAGGGCCTGTTCGCCGGCGATTTTCGCGCGACCGAGCGCCTGGCCCAGACCATCACGCAGGTGGCGGGCCGCGCCGGGCGCGCGGCGCGCGCCGGGGAAGTCGTGATCCAGACATCGTTTCCCGAGCATCCCTTGCTCCGGCGCTTGATCGGCGCCGGCTACGAAGGGTTCGCCGCCAGCGCGCTCGAGGAACGGCGCGCCGCGCGCTGGCCGCCCTACTCCCGGCTGGCGCTGCTGCGCGCCGAGGCGCGCGATGAGACGCGGCTGGACGCATTTCTGAAGGCCGCGGCGGCCGGGGCACGGCCGATCGCCGCGGGAGTGACGGTTCTCGGTCCGGCGGCCGCCGTGATCGCGCGCCGCGCCGACCATTTCCGCGCGCATCTTCTGATCGAGAGCGCCGCGCGCGCGCCGCTGCAGCGATTCCTGGATCGATGGTTGCCGCTCGTCGAGACCTTGCCGGGGCCCGCGGGGTTGCGCTGGTCGATCGACGTCGATCCGCTGGAAGTCGATTAGCCCGGCCCGCGCAGACGCAAGCCGGCCCGCCTCGCGGGCGCTGGGATCGCTCGGACGGGCTGCCGTGGAGATTGCGGTACACTGCGCTGCTCGCACGACACGGATCCCGCCTTGAAGAACCTGATCGAGTCTTTGCTGCATCGAGCGCTCGACGCGCTGCCCGAATCGCTCCTGCCGCGCGCCGAGCGCGGCGTCCCCATCGAGGTGGAGCGCACCAAGGATGCCCAGCACGGCGACTTCGCCACCAACCTCGCGCTGCGCCTCGCCAAGACGGCGCGCCAGAATCCGCGCCAGCTCGCCGCGGCGCTGGTGGGCGCGCTGCCGCCGGACCCCGCGATCGCGAGAGTCGACATCGCGGGCGCGGGATTCGTCAATTTCTTCCTGAGCGACGCGCCCTATCACGCCGAGATCGGGCGCATGCTCGCGCAGGGCGCCGAGTACGGTAGATCGCGCTCGGGCGCCGGCCGCTCCGTGGTGGTGGAGTTCGTGTCGGCCAATCCCACCGGGCCGCTGCACGTCGGCCACGGCCGTCACGCCGCCTATGGCGCGAGCCTCGCCAATCTGCTCGAGGCGGTGGGCCATCGCGTGGTGCGCGAGTATTACGTCAACGATGCCGGGCGGCAGATGGACATCCTCGCCGCCAGCACCTGGCTGCGCTACCTGGAGCGCTGCGGCGAGCGATTCGAGTTCCCCGCGAACGGCTACCGCGGCGAGTATCTGCTCGCCATCGCCGGGAAGCTGCATGCCGCCTGCGGCACGACGCTGCTGCGCAGCGCCGCGCAGGTGTTCGGCGGTCTGCCGGCGGATGAGCCCCAGGGCGGCGACAAGGACCTCTACATCGACGCGCTGATCGGCCGCGCCCGCCGGCTGCTCGGCGAGAGCGACTTTCGCCGCGTTCTCGATGCGGCGCTCGCCTCGATCCTCGCCGACATCCGCGAGGATCTCGGGGAGTTCGGCGTGACCTTCGACTCCTGGTTCAGCGAGCGCTCCTTGAGCGACTCGGGCGCGATCGATCGCGCCATCGCCGCGCTCGAGGCGGCCGGCCAGGCCTACGTCAAGGACGGTGCGCTCTGGTTCAGAAGCACCGCCTACGGCGACGAGAAGGACCGCGTGATCGTGCGCGAGAACGGCATCAGGACCTATTTCGCCTCGGACATCGCCTTCGTGCTCGACAAGCGCGAGCGCGGCTTCGAGCATTTGCTGTATGTGTGGGGCGCGGATCACCATGGCTACATCGCGCGCCTGCGCGCCGGGCTGATCGCGCTCGGCGGTCCGCCGGAATGCTTCGAGATTCGCCTGGTGCAGTTCGTCACGCTGTTTCGCGGCGGCCAGAAGGCGCAGATGTCGACCCGCTCCGGGGAGTTCGTGACCTTGCGCGCCTTGCGCGCGGAGGTCGGCAACGACGCCGCGCGCCTGTTCTACGTCATGCGCAGCAACGATCAGCACCTTGATTTCGACCTCGAGCTCGCCAAGGCGCGCTCGAACGACAATCCCGTGTACTACATCCAGTACGCGCATGCGCGCGTCTCGAGCGTGCGGCGCCAGGTGGCCGAGCGCGGGCTGACCCATGACCCCGAGCGCGGCATCGCTGCGCTCGCGCTGCTGATCGAGCCGCAGGAGCACAAGCTCCTCAAGCGTCTGTGCTCGTTCCCGGAGACGATCGAGCATTGCGCCTGCAACCGCGCGCCTCATGCGCTGGTGCATTACCTGCGCGATCTGGCGAACGACTTTCACACCTATTACAGCGCGCATCAGTTCCTGGTCGAGGACGCGCCGCTGCGCGATGCGCGCTTGAGCCTCGCTTATGCGGCGCAGGTCGTGATCAAGAATGGTCTCGGCTTGCTCGGCGTCTCCGCGCCCGACACCATGTAGGGGCGGCGATGGCGCGGGACTACAAGCCGCGGCGCAAGGCCGCCGCCACCTTTTCGGGATGGATCGGTCTCGCCAGCGGGCTGGCCCTCGGCCTCGCCGTCGCCGCCGGCGTCTACATCCGCGATCATCGACCCGACCTCCCCTCCATCAGCAAGCTCGACAGGAAGAGACCGGCGCACAGCACCGAGCCGCCGCCCGACGCGCAGGAGGGCGGCGCCGGGGTCGCGGACGACGCCGGCCGCTCGTACGATTTCTACTCGAGCCTTCCCAAGTTCGAGGTGGTCGTCCCGGAAAGGGACAAGGATGTCCATCCCGACATCCGCGCCGTCCCCGAGACACGCCGCGGCACCTACGTGCTGCAGGCCGGCTCGTACAAGAGCTTTGCGGATGCGGACCGCGTGCGCGCGCGCCTCGCGCTGCAAGGCGTCGAGTCGAAGGTGCAGAAGGTGTCGGTGGACAATGACACCTGGCACCGCATCCGCATCGGTCCCATCTCCAATCTGGATCAGCTCAACAAGCTGCGCGCCACCCTGCGCAAGGCCGATGTGGACGTGCTCGTGATCCGGGTGGGCGACTGACCCCCCCATCCTCGCCCAATCCCGGGTCCTCGCCCAATCCCGGCCCCTGGCGCCCCGTACCGGGTTCTCGCCTAATCCTCGCCTAATTGGCGAAAATCGACGCCCAATGCGCGCAACTTCCGGTAAAGATGCGTGCGTTCCATGCCCACCCGCTTGGCCAGCTGGCCGACCTTCCCGTTGCAGAGCAGGAGCTGCTGCTGCAGATAGGCCCGCTCGAACTGCTCGCGCGCCTCGCGCAGCGGCAGAGCGAGCAAGTCCTGCTTGACCAGCGGCTCATCCAGCGCCGTCTTGACCGCGAGCTCGCGCTCGACCTCATCGAGCCGGATCTCCTCCCCGGAGCCGAGCACCAGCACACGCTGCACCAGGTTCCTGAGCTCACCGAGGTTGCCCGGCCAGGGATAGTTGCGCAGCCGGTTTTGCGCGGCGATGCTGAAGCGGCGCAGCGGCAGATGCTGGTCGTCCACCAACCGGTCGACGTAGTAGCGCAGCAGATCGGGCACGTCTTCCGCGTACTCGCGCAGCGGCGGCACGCGCAACGTGATGACGTTCAGGTGCGCGATCAGATCGCGGCGAAACGGCTCGGGCGCCGCGCGCTCTTCGAAGCCCTCCTGCGCCGAGCTGATCCAGCGCACGTTGAGCGGCAGGCGCTCGCGGCCGCCCACGCGGGTATAGCCGTTCTGCTCGATCGCTCCTGCCAGCGCACGCTGCGCCTGGCTCGGCAGATCCTCCAGACCGTTCAGGAACAGCGAGCCGCCCGCGGCGAGATCGAGCGCGCCCTGCACCACCTTGCCGTCGCGCTCGCTGCCGAACAGCGCGGCGGCCGGATCGGCCGAGAGGCTCGCCGCCACCACCATGTGGAAGGGCTTGGAGGCGCGCACCGACAGCGAGTGCAGATGCCGCGCATAGGCCTCGCGGCCCGAGCCCAGCTCCCCGATCAACAGCACCGGCGATGCGCTGGCGGCGGCCTGCTGCACCTGCTCGCGCAAGTTCTGAGTGAGCTTGCTCTTGCCGATCGGCAATGCCAGGCTCGAGCCCTGGGCCCGCTCGGACAGCCGCCTGCGGCGGCCGGCGTCGAGCGCGCGCTCCACGGTGCGCAGCAGCTTGGTGAGCGAGAGCGGCTTTTCCACGAAATCGAACGCGCCGAGGCGCGTCGCCTCGACCGCCGTGTCGACGGTGCCGTGTCCGGACATCATCACGACCGGGCAGTCGTATCCATCCGTCTCCGACCACTCGCGCAGCAGCGTGATGCCGTCCGTGTCCGGCATCCAGATGTCGAGCAGCACCAGATCGGGCACCTGCGCCGCGCGCGAGCTGCGCGCCTGGGTGGCGTCCGCCGCGACCTCGACCTCGTAGCCTTCCTCGGCGAGAATCTCCTTCAGCAGCCCGCGGATGTCCGCCTCATCGTCCACCACCAGAATTCGCGAAGCGGTCATACCCGTTCTCTCCTTTGTTCGCCCTTGCGCGGCTCGCGCCCGGCCGCCCCGCGCGAGCCCTCGCTCGAGGGCAGCAGGATACGCACGCGGGCGCCGCCGGTGCGCCGATTATCCGCCTCGATGCGTCCGCCGTGCTCTTCGACGATCTTCTTCACGATGGCCAACCCCAATCCCGTGCCTTTGGGCTTGCTTGTGACATAAGGATCGAAAACCGTGCCGATCAAGTCGCGCTGGAAGCCGGGGCCATTGTCGGACACGGTGATCGCTGCCATGTGTTTGGGACCATCTTCGACGGTGTGAGTTTCGATTTCGATGCGCGCGCCCGCCTTGCCCTCGAGCGCCTCCAGGGAATTGGTGAGCAGATTGTTCAGGATCTGGCGGATTCGGACCCGATCGGCGGAGATCTGCGGCAAATTGGCGTCCAGCAGCAGGGCGATCTCGGCCGCGCCCTCCTGGGCCCGGTACAGCTCCACGGCCTCGGTGATGAGCTGATTGAGGTCGAGCCGGGCCACGTGCATGTCGGGCGCCCGCGCGTACTCGCTGAATGCGTTGACCATCTGCTTCATCGCCTCCACCTGGGCCACGATCGTGTGCGTGGCCCGCTCGAGGATCTGCGCATCCTGGGCGTTCATGCTGCCCAGGAACTTGCGCTGCATGCGCTCGGCCGAGAGCTGGATCGGCGTGAGCGGGTTCTTGATCTCGTGCGCGAGCCGCCGCGCCACCTCGCCCCAGGCCGCGTCGCGCTGCGCCTGCAGGAGCGTGGTGATGTCGTCGAACACCAGAACGACGCCCGATGCACCCTCCACGTCGTTCGGCAGAGCCGTGCAGGCGCACATGAGGACGCGCTTGCCCGCCTCCGACGGCAGCTCGATCTGTTCGCGCCAATCGAGCTGCTCGTCGGTGAGGCGCGATCTCACGGCGGCGAGGAAATGCGTGAACAGCACGCCGTCGTTGATCGACTCGTCGAAGCGCGCGCCCACCGCGGCCTCCAGATCGATGCCGAGGATGGCGCTCGCCGCTTGATTGGCCGTGCGGACGATGAGATCGGGCGCGAGCGAGATCACGCCGGTCGAGAGCCGCGCCAGGATCACCGCCAGCCCGGCGCGCTCCGCTTCCACGGCCTGCTGGCTGCGGCGGGTCTCCTCGCGGGCTCTCGCCAGGCGCTTGGTCATGTCGTTGAACGAGGTCACCAGAAAGCCGAGCTCATCGCGCGAGGGGAGCGGCAGCTGGGTGTCGTAGTTTCCCTTGGCGACGGCGCGCGTCCCGGCGATCAGGTCCTGCACCGGCTGCACCAGCCGCTGCGCGGCGGAGAACGCGCCGTACACCGCCGCGATCAGCGACATCAGCACGACGAAGCTCAGGATCAGCACGAAGGTCGATTTCAGCGGCCGGCGCAGCTGCACCAGATTGGCATACTGGGTGTAGGAGCGCTGCACGGTGTCGGCCAGCTGGCTGAGCTGCTGAGGCACGGGGTAGAGCGCGACCAGCACGCGCGCGGGCGCGTTCGACGAGGCATCGATCGGCGCGCCGGCGCGGATCACGTAGCCTCCGACCGAATCGGTATCCAGGCTCACGTACGGCCGGCCGCGCCGCACCTGCAGCATCATCTCGTCGGTCGCCGGCACCGGCAGCGTATCCATCGGGCGCTCCGAGCTCGTGGCGATGATCTGGGTCTGCGCGCCCACCACCGTGAATTCCAGCGCGGCGCTGTCGCGGCGCTCGCGCTCCAGGGTGCTGAAGAGGTTGAAGTCGGTGAGCCCGGACAGCTCGTGCGCGACCACCTGGGTGTGCTGCAGGAACTCGCGCACGCGCACCTCGAGCGCCGCGTGCGACAGCTCGCGCGTATCCTTCAGGCCCTGGCTCACCTCGATCTGGAACCAGCTATCGATGCCGCGGTTGAGGAACTGCAGCGCGAAGTAATAGACCACCAGGATCGGCGCCATGGCGAGCATGCTGAAGATGGCGACGGTGCGTCCCTTCAGGCGCGAGCCGGGCACGTGCCGGCGATAGTCCTTGACGAGCTGATAGAGCTTGGCCGCGAGCAGCACCAGCAAGGTCAGCAGCCCGGAGATGTTGATCAGCAGGATCCAGGGGAGCCAGCGATCGAATTGCTGCGAGTTCTGCGCGGCCGATCCCAGCAGATACAGCGCCGCGAGCCACAGCAGCACGCCCAGCGTGCCGAGCACGGTCGAGCCGTATTTGCGCACTAGGGCTGCAGCGTCCATGTGTACCAGTCGCTCTCCCGATGCCACTCGTTGACCCAGAACATCAAAAGCCGCAGGGTGAACGGCACGTGTCCATAGTCGATCTTCGCCCGCACGCTCGCCTCGTAGCGGCGGTCGTCCGGCAGGAGCGCCCGATCGAGCACCGGGAGGCTGCGCACCTCCGACAGCAGCTCGAGCGCCGCATCGACCGTGGGAAGCGATTGCTGCTGCCCGCTGTTCTCGTTGCGCAGCACGTAGCGGGCGCTCACCGCGTTGTACTGCAGATCGTACCGCTGCGTGAGCTCCGCGATGCGCGAATTCGGGAGCAGCTGCCGCACTCGCTCGACGTCCAGATCGACCTCCAGCGTGAGTGGAACACCTTCCGTCAACCCGCGCCGCACCGCGTCGCTGATCGGCAGCTCCAGGCGGGCATTGAGGTGGTACACCCCGTCCTTGAGCTCGAGATCGGCGGAGCGCACTTCGAAGCGCCCCTCGAGGCCGTCGGCCCGGCAGGGGGAAGGCCCCAGGGCTGCGAGCCACGCGGCCAGCACGAGCACCCGCAATGTCGAGGAGGATCTCATTGTTTGGTCAATGCAGCATAATAGAAGCCGTCGGCACCCGCCTCACCCGGCAGGATCTGACAGCCGAACTCATCCGGCTCGCCCAGACCCGGCCAGCCGGCCCATTGCTCGACGGGCACGAGGGCCGCCTGCGGCGTTCGCTCGAGGAAGGCGCCGATGACCTCGCGGTTCTCGCTGCGGGTAAGCGTGCAGGTCGAATACACCAGGCGGCCGCCGCGCGCGAGCATGCTCCACGCTCCCGCGAGCAAGCGCGCCTGGATGGGCGGCATCCGGGCGAGCTCCTGCGGCGAGCGGCGCAGGCGGATGTCGGGATGGCGGCGAATCACGCCGAGGGCGGAGCACGGCGCATCGACGAGGATCCGATCGAAGGGCACGCCGTCCCACCAGCCTTGCGGGGCTGCGGCGTCCCCCTGCTCGATCTGCGCCTGCAGATCGCAGCGCGCGAGGTTCTCGCGCAAGCGGCCGAGACGCAGCGGGTCGACGTCGAGCGCCACCAAGCGGGCGAGCCGCGGCTCGCGCTCGGCCATGAGCGCGCTCTTGCCGCCCGGCGCGGCGCAGGCATCGAGCACCTGCTGGCCGGGCGCGAGCGCGAGCGCGAACGCCACGCACTGCGCTCCCAGATCCTGCACCGAGACCAGGCCCTCGGCGAAGCCAGGCAGCTGCGCAACGTCGCGCGGGGCGCTCAAGGCGAGTGACAGCGGCACGCGCGGCTCGGGCAGCGCCTCGATTCCCGCCTCGCGCAGCAGGCCAAGATAGGCCTGCGTGTCGCTGCGCCGCGCGTTCACGCGCAGCCACATCGGTGCCTGCGCATCGCCGGCCGCGAGCAGCTCCTGCCAGCGCGCCGGCCAATCGGCGCGCAGCCGGTCGGCGAGCCAGGCGGGAGAGGCGTATCGGGCCGCGGGGCTCGTCGCGATGTCCGCATCGAGCGCCGCGCGCTCGCGCAGATAGCGGCGCAGCACCGCGTTCACCAGACCGCCCGCGCGTGCGGCGCCGGCGGCTTTCGCGGTCCCCACGGCCGCATCCACCACGGCATACTGGGGTGTGCGCGCATCCTCGATCTCGAACAGCGCGATCGACAGCAATGCGCGCACCAGACAATCGAGGGACTTCGCCGGCTGGCGAAGCACGCGGCGCAGGATCGCCTCGTGGCGATAGAATCCGCGCACCGCGCCGAAGCACAGCGATCGCACCGGCGGCGCGAGCGCCGCGGGAGCCGTCTCGAGCGCCCCTTCGAGCGCGGCGTCCAGGGTGAGGCGCTCGCGCAGGACCCGAGCCACCGCATGCGCGGCCAGCGAGCGGGCAGTGCAGGCCGCCGCGCTCATGCGAAGCGCGCGCCGGCGAGCGGCTGAGCTTTCAGGAACTCGGCCGCCGCCAGCGGCTTGCGCCCGGCGAGCTGCAGCCGCGTGATGCGGATGGCGCCGCTCCCGCAGGCCACGTCGATGCCGCGCTCGGCGGCGTGCAGCACCGTGCCGGGCGCCGCCAGCGCAGGCGGCGCCGCTAGCGCAGGCGGCTCGGCGAGCCGATCCGCCTCCCAGATGCGCAGCTGCAGCGCCCCGAGCCGCGTCTCGGCGACCGGCGTCGGATTGAAGGCGCGCACCTGGCGCAGCACCTGCTCGGCGTCCTGGCGCCAGTCGATCGGCGCTTCGGACTTCGAGACCTTCCCGGCATAGGTGACGCCGGCCTGCGGTTGAGGAGTCTCGGCGACCGGTCCGTGCGCCAGCGCATCGAGCGTCTGGCATATGAGCTCGGCCCCGAGCCGGGCGAGCCGGTCGTGCAGCACGCCCGCCGTGTCGCGCGGCCCGATGTCGATCGCGCGCGCCGCGAGGATGGGACCGGCGTCGAGCTGCGCCTGCATCCTCATGATGGTGATGCCGGTGATCGCATCCCCGGCGAGCAACGCCCGCTGGATGGGGGCGGCGCCGCGCCAGCGCGGCAGGAGCGAGGCATGGATGTTGAAGCACCCGAGGCGCGGCGCCGCGAGCGCGGGCGCCGGCAGGATCAGCCCGTAGGCCACCACCACCAGCGCATCGAGCCCGCGCAGCGCCTCGCAGGCCTCGGGATCCTTGAACGTGGCGGGCTGAAGGATCGCGAGCCCGAGCTCCCGGGCTCGCAGCTTGACCGGACTCGACTGCAGCTGGCGGCCGCGGCCGGCGGCACGATCCGGCTTGGTGAACACCGCCTCGAGCGTGTGCGGGGAGCGGGCCAGGGCATCGAGCGCCGGCACCGCGAACTCAGGCGTGCCGGCGAAGCCCAGCCTCAAGGACGGATTACCCAAGCGGACACTTCTAAAGAGCGGGTACTGGGGCGCGTACCTCGCTCGCGGAGCGTTGCTTGCGCTCCTTCTGCAGGCGCCGCCGGATCAGCTGGCGCTTGAGCTCGGAGAGGTAGTCAACGAACAGCTTGCCCTCCAGATGATCCATCTCATGCTGGATGCAGACGGCGAGCAGACCTTCGGCCTCGAGCTCGAACGGCTCCCCGTTGCGGTCGAGGGCACGCACCTTGATGCGCGCGGCGCGCTCGAGCTTGTCGTAGATGCCGGGCAGGGACAGGCACCCCTCCTCGCCGGGAGCACGGCCCTGCGCGCAGAGAATCTGCGGATTGATGAACACCATGGGCTCATCGCGCGTATCGCTCACGTCGAGCACGACCAGGCGCTTGTGCACATCCACCTGGCTTGCCGCGAGACCCAGGCCCTTGGCGGCGTACATGGTCTCCAGCATGTCATCGGCCAGCCGGCGCACGGCGTCATCGACCACGGCGATCGGCTGCGCACGGGTCCGCAGTCGCGGATCGGGGTACTCCAGAATGGCGAGCTTGGTCATGGGAGTTATGCGATGGATGTCGTGTTTTTGGCCGATGATAGTTGCTAAAGTTCCGCCGCTGCTTAACTTAATGGCGCGTTTGCGGCGGTGCGAATGCGCTGCTGATTCGCCGAAAACGGGCGATACGTCCCAGTCCTTGGAGGCAGACCGGCAGTATACCAGCCGGCCCGGCACCATATGACAGGCGACTCACGGGAGCGAAACGAATGCAACGCCATCTGACAATAGCCCTGGTACTAGCGATCGCCGCAGCGGGCTGCCAAACCCAGCGGCCGCCGCCCGCGCCCCCACCGGTCGCCGACAACGACAACGCCGTGCAGGGCACGGTGGTCGGCGATGAGCGAACGGCGATGGAGGCGGCCATCGATTCGGGCTCCGGCGCCTCGACCTCGCCCCTGCCCCCGCAGAGCGGGCCGGAAGGCGGCATGCAGCTCGCGCCGAACGCACCCGACAGCTATGTGGTCAAGCGCGGCGACACGCTCTGGGGCATCGCCAAGGTGTTCCTCAAGGACCCCTGGTACTGGCCGGAGATCTGGCAGGTCAACCCCCAGGTGCACAACCCGCATTTGATCTATCCGGGCGACACCCTGCACCTGGTGTACGTCGAGGGACGCCCGCGGCTGGTGCTGCAGCCCGGGCTGGAGCGCGGCGACAGCGCACGGGTGCTGCCGCGCGTGCGCAGCCAGCCGCTCGAGGCGGCGGTGACCACGATTCCCTACGAGACCGTCGCGGCGTTCATGTCCAGGCCCTCGGTGCTCGAGAAGGCGCAGATCGGCGGGGCGCCCTACGTGCTCTCCACGCGCGACTCGCACGTGATCATGTCCGAGGGAAATACCGTCTATGCGCGCGGCTTCAAGAGCCCGGTGGAGCTCGGGGCGAACTACAACCTGGTGCGTGTCGGCGAGCCGTTGCGCGATCCGGACGACAACCGCATCCTGGGCTACAACGGGGTGTACACCGGCTCCGGCCACATCACGCGCGGCGGGGATCCGGCGACGCTCATCATGACCCAGTCGGCGCGCGAGACCTACCCCGGCGACAAGCTGCTGCCCGGCAACGTCGATGTGCCGCTCGACTTCATGCCGAGCCCGCCGAAGAGCAACGTCCACGGCCGCATCATGGCGGTGTCCGACGGCGTCACGGTCATCGGTCAGTACGAAGTGGTGGTCATCAACCGCGGCGCTCGCGACGGCCTGCAGCCGGGCAACGTGCTCGCGGTGTACTCGGCGAGCGACCCGGTGTACGACAATTCGCGCGAAGGGTTCGTGCACCCGACCTCGACGCTGTTCGCCAAGCAGGTGGACCTCCCCGATGAGCGCACCGGCACGTTCATGGTGTTCAAGACGTTCGAGCACATGAGCTTCGGGCTCGTCATGGAAGCCACCGACATCATTCGCGTGGCCGACAAGGTGCAGTCTCCCTAGATCGAGGGCGGTCGATGCGGACCGGCGGGAGCGGCGGCGCGCACCGCGAATCTGCACGTTGATGCAGCGCCAAGCGCGGCGGCGCGCGCTCGGCCTGGCCGATACTAAGGCGGCATGCCGCTATGCGAGGACACTCTGGCGTGGCTCGCGCTCGCCCATACCCCCGCGCTCGACGCCGCGACGCTCGCGCGGGCGCTGGCGCACCTTGGCTCCCCGCGCGCCCTGCTGCGCGCCTCCGAGCCCGAGCTCGCCGCGGCGGGGGTGTGCGGCGCGTCACGCGCCTACCTGCGCTCCGAGCTGCCGCATCCCGGCGCCCGGCAGATCCGCTGGCTGGAAGGCGAGCGCCACCACCTCATACCGTTCTGCGATCCGGATTTTCCCAGCCTGCTGCGGGCATGCCGTGACTGCCCGCTGGCGCTGTACGCCTCCGGCAGCCGCGCACGGCTCGCCGATCCGCAGCTGTGCGTCGTCGGCAGCCGCAACCCCACCCCCCAGGGCGTCGAGAACGCCTTCGAGTTCGCCCGCGCGCTCGCCGAGCGCGGGCTCGCCGTCTCGAGCGGGCTGGCACGGGGCATCGATGCCGCTGCGCATCGCGGCGCCCTCGCGGCGCAGGGCAGCACGCTCGCCGTGCTGGGCAACGGCGTCGACGTCCTCTACCCGCGCGCCCATCGGGCCCTGAGCGAGGCGATCGAGTCCTCGGGCGCTCTGGTGAGTGAATTCCCTCTGGGCACCGCCCCGCGGCGATCGAGCTTTCCGCAGCGAAATCGAATCTTGGCGGCCATGAGCCTGGCGACGCTCGTGGTCGAGGCGGCACGCGGCTCAGGCTCACTGATCACCGCGCGCGCCGCGCGCGCCCGCGGCCGGGCGCTGTTCGCGATTCCCAGCTCCATCCACAATCCCTTGAGCCGCGGCTGCCACCGGCTCATCAAGCAGGGCGCCATGCTGGCCGAAAGTGCGGATGACATATTGAGCGAGCTGGACTTTTCCGGCTTCTTCGCCAGCGCCGCACCGCTCCCCGCAGGCGACGGGCGGCCCGCGCCGTCGGTCCCGGGCATGGACAAGGAACACAAAATCTTGTTAGATGCGCTCGGCTTTGATCCTGCGGACCTCGACACACTGGTCCTCCGCACCGGATTCAAACCAGAAGCCGTGTCCTCGATGATGCTGATCCTCGAGCTCGAAGGCCACGTTCAGGCCGCCCCCGGGGGCCGCTACTCCCGAGTCGCCAACAGGAGAGCCGGAGGTGAAAGATAACGTTCTCGATCTGCTCATCTACCTTTTCGAGAATTACATGAGCGCCGACGACGAGCCGCGGCCGGACCGGGCCACCTTGAAAGTCGAGCTCGACAAGGCCGGCTTCGCCGAAGCGGACGTCGAGCGGGCGCTCGAGTGGCTCGACGGGCTTTCCGGCGAGCAGCTCGGCAAGGTCGCCGAAGCCACCGCGCGCGCCGTGCGCATCTTCAGCGGTCAGGAGCTGCTGCGCCTGGATACCGACGTGCGCGGTTACCTGATGTATCTGGAGAACGTGCGCATCCTGTCGGGCACCCAGCGCGAGCTGGTGATCGACCGCTTGATGGCGCTCGAGGCGGATGAAATCGACATCGACCAGGTCAAGTGGGTCGTGCTCATGGTGTTGTTCAGTCAGCCGGGCCAGGAATCGGCCTACGCGCAGATGGAAGACCTGGTGTTCGAAGAGCGCTCCGACGCCCTGCATTAGACGACCCTAGTACACCATTTTGGGCAACAACCTCGTTATCGTCGAGTCGCCTGCGAAGGCGAAGACCATCAAGAAGTACCTCGGCAAGGACTTCGAGGTGCTGGCCTCTTACGGCCACGTGCGCGACCTGGTGCCGAAGGAAGGCGCGGTCGACCCGAAGCACCACTTCGCCATGAAGTATCAGGTGGTCGAGCGCAACCACAAGCACGTCGAGGCCATCGCCAGGGCGCTCAAGAAGGCCAAGGCCCTCTATCTTGCGACCGACCCGGACCGCGAGGGCGAGGCCATCTCCTGGCACCTGCACGAGCTGCTGAAATCCGACGGCGCGCTCAAGGGCAAGGACGTGCAGCGGGTGGTGTTCTACGAGATCACCAAGAACGCCGTGCGCGAGGCCATGGAGCATCCGCGCGGCCTGTCGCTCGATCTGGTGAATGCGCAGCAGGCGCGCCGCGCGCTCGACTTCCTGGTGGGCTTCAACCTCTCCCCGCTTCTGTGGAAGAAGGTGCGGCCGGGGCTGTCCGCCGGCCGCGTGCAGAGCCCGGCGCTGCGCATGATCTGCGAGCGCGAGGATGAGATCGCCGCCTTCGAGGCGCAGGAATACTGGACCATCGACGCCGAGCTCGAGCACTCCAAGCAGCGGTTCCCGGCCAGGCTGGTGGAATTTGAGGGCGCGAAGGTGGAGCAGTTCAGCTTCACCAGCGAGAGCGCCGCGCGCGCCGCGGTGAGCGCGCTCGAGGCGGCGGCCCGCGGCGAGCTGTCGGTCCTGTCGATCGAGCGCAAGCAAAGACGGCGCAATCCCGCGCCGCCCTTCACCACCTCGACCTTGCAGCAGGAGGCGTCCCGCAAGCTCGGCTTCAGCGCCCAGAAGACGATGCGCGTCGCGCAGCAGCTGTATGAGGGCGTCGACATCGGCGACGGCGCGGTCGGCCTCATCACCTACATGCGCACCGATTCCCTGAATCTCGCACAGGAAGCCGTCGCGCAGATCCGCGAGCTGATCGTCGAGCTGTACGGTCAGGAAGGCCTCGCCGAGGAAGTGCGGGTCTACAAGACCAAGTCGGCGAACGCGCAGGAGGCCCACGAGGCCATCCGCCCGACCGACGCGCGCATCATTCCCGCCGACATCGAGCGCAAGCTCGAGTCGGACCAGTTCCGGCTCTACTCGCTCATCTGGAAGCGCACCCTGGCATGCCAGATGGCGCCCGCCGTGTTCGACACCGTCGCGGTCGACATGCTGGCGGGCGGCGTCCGCGGGCCGCCGTCCGATGGCGGCGGGCAGCGCACGGTGCTGCGCGCCAACGGCTCGACCCTGGTCAAGCCGGGCTACATCTCCGTCTATCAGGAAGGCATGGACGATGTGGTGCAGGATGATTCGGATCGCGTCCTGCCGCCGCTCGCCGAAGGGGACCGCGTCAAGCTGCTCGAGGTCGTCCCCGCGCAGCACTTCACCGAGCCGCCGCCGCGCTACACCGAGGCATCGCTGGTGAAGGCGCTCGAGGAGTACGGGATCGGCCGCCCATCGACGTATGCCTCCATCATCTCCACGCTGCGCGACCGGGAGTACGTGCAGATCGAGAGCCGCCGCTTCACCGCCACCGACATCGGCAAGATCGTCAGCCGCTTCCTCACGCTGTATTTCACCATCTACGTCGACTACGACTTCACGGCCAAGATGGAGAATGCGCTCGACAGCATCGCGGCGGGCGAGCAGGAGTGGGTGCCGCTGCTCGACCGGTTCTGGAAGCCGTTCATCAAGCTCGTCAAGCACACCGAGGCGTCGGTGAGCCGCGAAGAGGTCGCGATGGCGCGCGACCTCGGAACGGATCCGGCCAGCGGCAAGCCGATGAGCGTGCGCATGGGCCGGTTCGGACCTTTCGTGCAGATCGGCACCAAGGACGACGAGCAGAAGCCGCGATTCGCGGGGCTTCGGCCCGGCCAGAAGATGGACACCATCACGCGCGAAGAGGCGCTGTACTTGTTCCAGCTGCCGCGCAAGCTCGGGCAGACGGGGAGCGGCGAGGAGATCGTCGCCAACACCGGCCGGTTCGGCCCCTATGTCAAGTACGGCTCCAAGTACGTCTCGCTCAAGAGCGACGATCCCTACACCATCACGCTCGAGCGGGCGCTCGAGGTGATTCGCGAGAAGGAGATCGCGGACGCGAATCGTCTCATCCTCGATTTTCCGGACGCCGGCATCCAGGTGCTCAACGGGCGCTACGGACCGTACGTCACCGACAAATCGCGCAACGCGAAGATCCCCAAGGACAGGGAGCCCAAGAGCCTGTCGCTCGAGGAATGCCGCAGCATGCTCGCCGCCGCGCCGGCGCGCACCTTCGGCAAATGGGGGCGCAAGGCCGGCAAGGCCGCGGCCAAGGGCAAGGCGGCACCTCAGGGCAAGGAGTCGCCTCAGGGCAAGGCAGCGCCTCAGGGCAAGGCGGCGGCGCAGGGTAATGAGCCTGCCCCGCCGCCCGCGAGGACTGCCGGTGCACCCGCCGCGGGCAGCCCGCGCGTGCGCCGCGGCCGCGGCTTGCGGACCGACGCCGGCGCACGTGTTGCGGCGGCGAAGTCCGCCGGGCTCGGCGCGCGGAGCGCGCGGGCCCAAGCACGGCTTGCGGCCAAGGAATCGAAGCCTGCGGCCAAGAAGCGCGCACCGGCGGAGTTCTCGGCGCGAGCGCCGTCCAAGGCCAGATCCAGCCGCGCGAGGCGGACGAAAACCTGACGCATGGCGGACACCCCGGGCACGATCGTTTCGCCGCCGGATGCCGCCGCCGTGCGCAGCTACCTCGGGCAGCTGCACGATCGCATCACCCTCGCCGTCGAGGCGCTCGACACGGTGAAGTTTCGCCGCGATTCATGGGAGCGCCCCGGCGGCGGCGGCGGCGAGAGCCGCGTATTGAGCGGCGGTGCCGTCTTCGAGCGCGCCGGCGTCTCCTTCTCGCACGTGCACGGCGACAAGCTGCCGCAATCCGCGAGCACCGTTCGTCCCGACATCGCGGGCGCGGCATTCGAGGCCATGGGGCTGTCGCTGGTCCTGCACCCGCGCAATCCCTTCGTCCCCACCACGCATTGCAACGTCCGCTTCCTGCTCGTGACGTCGGCCGACTCGCCCCGGTCGTGGTGGTTCGGCGGCGGCTTCGATCTGACGCCCTACTACCCCTTCGACGAGGACGTGCTTCATTGGCATCGCAGCGCGAGAGCCGCCTGCGAGCCGTTCGGCGCCGACCTCTACCCGAAGTACAAGCAGTGGTGCGACCGCTATTTCTTCCTGCCTCACCGCGATGAGACGCGCGGCGTCGGCGGATTGTTCTTCGACGACCTGTGCGAGGGCGGTTTCGCCCGCTGCTTCGAGTTCATGCGCAGCGTGGGCGATCACTTCCTGCCCGCCTACCTGCCGATCGTGGAGCGCCGCAAGCTCGAGCCGTGGGGAGAGCGCGAGCGCAACTTCCAGCTCTATCGCCGCGGGCGCTACGTGGAGTTCAACCTGTTGTACGATCGCGGCACGCTGTTCGGGGTGCAGTCGCGCGGTCGAACCGAATCCATCCTGATGTCCCTGCCGCCGCTCGCGCGCTGGGATTACGACTGGCATCCGGACGCGGGCTCACGTGAGGCGCGCCTGTACGAGTTCCTGCGCCCGCGCGATTACCTGCAGGAGCTCTCGCGCCCCGCCTGACGGGCGCCGCGGCTAGGCGTGAGAAAAGCGGGTTAGCGCCGGCGCAGATCCTCGAGCAGGGTCCCCGCCGCCAGAATCTCGGCCTCGTGCGGCTCGTCGCGAAACGTCTCGGCCAGCGCGTCGGCGTACCACGCCCGCATCGATGGCAGCTCGAGCAGCCGCGCCGCGTAGTGCGCCGCCCGCGCTCCGAGCTCGAGGCCATAGGTTTGCACGCGGAAGGCGACCGGCGCGAAGAATGCATCGACCGCCGTGAAGGTATTTGCGGCGAGAAACGCCCCGCCGAAGCGCGCCAGGCCGTCGTTCCAGAGTGCTTCCAGGCGCGCAAGGTCGCGCTGCAGCGCCTCCGGCGCCTCCTTGAGCCGGATGCGCACCCCGCAGCTCATGGAGCAGCGGTTGCGCAGCTCGGCGAATCCCGAGTGCATCTCCGCCGCGGCGCTGCGCGCCCATGCCCGCGCGCGCGGATCCTGCGGCCACACCCCGGCGTGACGCTCGGCCAGATACTCGACGATGGCGAGCGAGTCCCACACCGTGGCCTCGCCATCGAACAGGCAAGGCACCCTGCCGCTCGGGCACATCGTCCTGAAGTGTCGCCAGCTCGGATGCCCGAAGGGGATCAGCTGCTCCTTGAATCCGATTCCCGCCTCGCGCATGAGCACCCAGGGACGCAGCGACCAGGACGAATAATTCTTGTTGCCTATGTATAGCTCGTACATGGATTTGCTCTCCTTCCGAAGGACCGGCTCAACTCCCCCATACCTCGCGCGCGAAGCGCAGGAAATTCCGGCCGAGTATCTTCTCCACGCGGCTCGCGCTGTAGCCGCGCCGGCTCAGCCGGTGGGCCAGGTCGTGGAATTGCCCCACGCCGCGCAGATCGACCACGAAGGGCAGCGTATCGGGCCGCTCGCCGGCGGCGCTCACCCCCGCCTGGCGTCGCGCCGCCACCTCTTTCGCGAGCACCGCCTTATACGCCTCGAGATCATCGATCGGGGTCACCGACCCATCGGTGCCGATGCCCACGTGGTCCTCGCCGCAGACGTTCACGGCGTGATCGATGTGTGCCACGACGTCCTCGGCGCTCGCGTGGCCCGTCGGGCTCAGGAACGGCATGAAGAAGATGCCGATGAAGCCGCCTCGGGAGGCGACCAGCGCAAGCTCCTCGTCGGTCTTGTTGCGGGGCAGATCGTTCAGGGCACGGCAGCCGGTGTGATTGATGGACACGGGCTGGCGCGAGGCGCGCGCCGCCTCCAGGCAGGTGCGCTCACCGCTGTGCGACAGGTCGACCATGAGGCGCTGCGCATTGAGGCGCTCGACCACCTCGCGCCCGAAGGGCGTGAGGCCGCGGTTGCCGGGCGCCACCGATCCGTCGCCGATCTGATTGGCGGGATTGTAGGTGAGCTGGATCACGCGCACCCCGAGGCCCGCGAACAGGTCGACGCGCGACACGTCGCTCCCGAGCATGGCCCCGTTCTGGAATCCGTAGATGATCCCGATGCGCCCTTCAGATTGGGCCCGCAGGATGTCGTGTGCCGTGTAAACCCTCAGCAGGTCCCTCTCGCCGGTGCGCACGAGCGCATCCATCTGCGCGATGCTGCGCACGCTCTGCTCGAAGGGATCCGCCTGCCCCGAGACATAGCCGAGGGTGATGTTGACCGCCGTGAGCCCCGACGCGTGTGCATCACGCAGCACGCGCGGCTCGAGCAGCGTCGGATTCGCGCCGGATCCGCTGTCGGGCTGGTTCGGGTCCTCCAGCCCGCCGAGCGCGTTCACGACGAGCATGCCGCCCGAGCCCCGCATGCGATCGCGTGGCAGCTCGTCAGCCGGCGCGCCGGGCGCCCGCGGCGCCGCGAGGCTGGCGGCGGCGAAAGTCATGAAGGTGCGTCGATCGAGGGTAGGCATCGGCTTGGCGCGGCATTGTCCTTGGGCGCGCCGGGCGGGTCAAATTGAGCCGCCCCCCCGCTGGACCCGCGCCAAAAAGTCTCGAGCGCCACCCGGCGAAGCCAAGCACAATGCGCCGCGATGAATTATCGTCATATCTATCACGCCGGAAATTTTGCGGACGCGGCCAAGCACGCGGCCCTGCTCTACTGCCTGGACGCCTTGAGGCGCAAGCAGACTCCGTTCTTCGCCCTCGACACGCACGCCGGCCGCGGGATTTACGATCTGCAATCGGCGCAGGCGAGAAAGTCCGGCGAGGCCGAGCGCGGCGTGCAGAGCTTGCTGCGAGCCTGCCCCGGGGAGCCGTCTCTCGCGCCTTACTTCGCCGCCATCGGGGCGCGGCCCGGCAGGCGTCTGACGCGCTACCCGGGGTCGCCGGCGCTCATCGCGGCGGCGCTGCGCCCCCAGGACCGCGCCGTATTCACCGAGCTCGAGCCCGCCGAGGCGCGCGCCGCCGAGCGCGAGATCGACTCCGCCGGACGCATGCAGGTGCAGCTCGCCGATGGCTATGCGGCGCTGCGCGCCCATCTGCCGCCCGCCGAGCGGCGCGGGCTGGTGCTCATCGACCCGCCCTACGAGAATCTCGAGGAGCTCTCCTGCCTCTGCCGCGCTTTTGCGGACGCCTACCGCCGCTGGCCCACCGGGCTGTATCTGCTGTGGTACCCCATCTCGAGCGCCGCACAGCGCCGCGCGGTGCACGCCCGCTTTCAATCCCTGCGCATCCCGAAGATGCTGCTGGCCGACCTCGCCGTGCATCCGGACGATGCCGCGGTCGGCCTCGCCGGCAGCGGGTTGCTGATCGTCAATCCCCCGTACGGCGCGGATGAGCACCTCTCGAGGGTATACGGCGCCATCCACGCCGCGCTCGCGCAAGCCGATCGGGGCTACGTGGAAGTCGCACGCCTCACGCCCGAGCGGATGGCACAATGAGGGAGCGGCCGGCGGCGGCGCGCGAACTGCGGAGGAATGAACATGGATCCCGATGATCTGCGCGATCACCTGAGCAAGCTGCACGAGGAGCTTCACAAGGTCAGCCCGGCCGATCCGCAAACGGACCAGGTGCGCGGCGAGATGCTCGAGGACGTCAAGCGCCTGCTGGAAGCCCCGCGCGAGGTCGACGATTCGCTCGCCGACCGGCTGGAGAGAGCCGCCGTTCAGTTCGAGGCGAACCACCCGACGCTGGCCGCGAGCTCGCGGCGGCTGATCGACCTGCTGGGCAAGGCCGGAATGTGACTCCTGCCGGCTGGCCTGGCTAGCCCGTCCAGACGATCGCGTCCTTGACGCGCGCGGCCACGCTCTCGACCGCCGTCAGATCGGTTTCCCCGTCCTTGGCGAGCACCGCAAGGCTCCCGTGTCCGGGCACCGGCACGATCACGCCGCGGTAGCCGCCCTCCTCGAACGGCTCCTCCCGGCGGACCGACTCGTGCTCGAGCACCATGACCGTGATCGGACCGTTGCCGGTCTGTACCACCAGGTGCGGCACGTGGTGGCCGCGGAACAGACAGCTCTGAGCGTAGCTCACCATGCCGGCCTCGGGGCGCAAGCGCATGTGCGCCTGCTCGAGCACCGGCGAGAGCTGCGGCGAGGGGACGGGCACGTCGGTACGCGCCCACGCCTGCGGCTCGCCCGCCATGTGCGCGACCACGTCGGCCGCGAGCGTCGCGTGCGGCGCACCGAGCCACAGGCCGCCGGCGACCGTCAGGGCGAGCAGCACGCTGGCCGCCATGGCGAGCCAGCCGCCGCCCCAGCGGCCGCGCAGCGGCGCGCCGCCGCGTCCGCCCGCGGGCGCGATGGGCCGCTCCATCGGCAGATCGGCCCGCAGCGCACGCTCGATGCGCGCCTCGAAGCGCAGCAGCCGATCGGTGTACGCCGGGCACTCGCCGCAGCTCGCCAGGTGCGCGGCGAGCTCCGGGCTGGTGGAGCGCGGATCCGCAAGAAGCGCCCGCCGATATTCCGTGCAATCGATCATTCTTCGGGATCCTGGCTGGTGTCCTCGCCGCACAGCGCACGCAGCTGCTTGCGGCCGCGAAACAACCGCGTCAGCACCGCGGCATTCGACAGCTCGAGCTCGGCGGCGATCTCCGCCGTGGTGTAGCCCATCAGCACCTGCAGCACCAGCGGTTCGCGGTACTCCGCGGGCAGCTTGAACAGCGCCGCTCGCAGCTCCGCGAGCTCCTGATCCTGCGCCGCGGCCAGCATGGGCTCCTCGCGCGCGATCAGCTCGTCCACGTCGACCGTCGGCAAGCGCTTGCGCTCGAAGCTGCGGGCATACTCGCGCCGGATGATGGTCAGCAGCCAGGGCTTGGCCGCCGCTTCGTCCTTGAGGGAATGGCGCGCCTTCCAGGCGCGCAGCATGGTCTCCTGCACCACGTCCTCCGCCAGCGCGAGGTCCCCGGACAGCCAGTAGGCGAAGCGCAACAGGTCGGGCCGCAGCGCTTGACATAGCGCCTGAAAGCGCGCGCGCCCGACATTTCCGCCGACGTCGTCATTCATGTATAAATCAGCCTGCGGCTCGCGGTTCGAATGCCGCGATCTTACCGCGCCGCGCCGCCAGCCGCGCGCAGCCGGTCGGAACGCGCGCAGCGGCGGATCGGGCCCACGCAGGGCGCCGCAGGGCACCGCGCCCGGGCTCGCACGCAGGCGCGCGTAGCACAAGCTGTCAGGAGTCATGGTAGAGATGACCGGAAATCGCGCTGATTCATTTCCCGGCACGCGCCTGCGGCGCATGCGCCGCGACCAGTTCTCGCGCCGGCTGATGCGTGAGACCCAGCTCAACGTCGATGCGCTCATCTACCCGATCTTCGTGGTCGAGGGCAGCAAGCAGCGCCAGACCATCGCCTCCATGCCGGGCATCGAGCGGCTGTCGATCGATGAGCTGCTGCGCGAATGCGCCTCCCTGGTGCAGCTGCGCATTCCGGCGATTGCGCTCTTTCCCGTCGTGCCGCCCGAGAAAAAGAGCCTGGATGCGCGCGAGGCCTGGAATCCGGAGGGCATCGCCCAGCAGGCGGTGCGCGCGGTCAAGAGGGAATTTCCGGCGCTCGGCGTGATCACGGACGTCGCGCTCGATCCGTTCACCACCCATGGGCAGGATGGGCTGATCGACGCGACCGGCTATGTGCAGAACGACCTCACCGTCGAGACCCTGGTGCGGCAGGCGCGCTCGCATGCGGACGCCGGCGCCGACGTGGTCGCCCCATCGGACATGATGGATGGGCGCATCGGTGCGGTTCGCGGCGCCTTCGAGGCGGCGGGCCTGGTGCATACGCGGATCCTCGCCTACGCCGCCAAGTATGCCTCGAGCTTCTACGGGCCCTTTCGCGAGGCCGTCGGCTCCGCCAAGCAGCTCGGCGGCGCCGGCAAGCACACCTATCAGATGGATCCGGCGAATTCGGATGAAGCGCTGCGCGAGGTCGCTCTGGACATCGGCGAGGGCGCCGACATGGTGATGGTCAAACCGGCATTGCCCTACCTCGACGTCATCCGCCGCGTCAAGGAGCGCTTCCGTATGCCCACCTTCGCCTATCAGGTGAGCGGGGAGTACTCGATGATCATGGCGGCGGCCGCGAACGGCTGGATCGATGAGCGCGCCGTTGCGCTCGAGGCGCTGATGGCCATCAAGCGCGCGGGGGCCGACGCAATCCTGAGCTACTTCGCCAAGCGCGCCGCCGGGTGGCTCGAGCCGTGAATCTGCCGCACGAGGCCGGCCCCGTACCCCACGAGGCTGGCCCCGCAGACCAATACGGGGTCGTCGGGCATCCCGTCGCGCACAGCTGGTCGCCGTTCATTCACGGCATGTTCGCCAAGGCCGCCGCGCAGAACCTGGTGTACCGGCTGTTCGACATTCATCCGGACGATTTCCGCCGCGAGACGCTGCGGCTCCTTACCGGCGGCGTGCGCGGACTCAACGTGACGCTGCCGCACAAGCAGGCCGCCGCGGAGCTGGTCAACGAGCTCACGCCGCGCGCTGCGCGCGCGCAGGCGGTGAATACCATCGCCTTCTTCGAGGACACGACCTTGCTCGGCGACAACACCGACGGCATCGGCCTGGTGCGCGATCTCGAGCACAATCTGCAGATCGCGCTGGCGGACAAGCGGGTGCTCATCCTCGGCGCGGGCGGCGCGGCGCGCGGCGTGATCGCCCCGCTGTGCGAGCGGGAGCTTCGCTCCCTCACCATCGCCAACCGCACCCCGTTCAAGGCGCGCAAGCTCGCCGAGGAGTTCGCCGACGTGGGCCAGATCGAGGGGTGCACGTTCGGCGAGATCGCCCGCGGCGGCTACGATCTCATCATCAACGCGACGGCGGCGAGCCTGCAGGGAGTGATGCCGGAGCTGCCGCACGGACTCGTCACCGAGGAGACCGTCTGCTACGACATGGCCTACGGGCGCGGCCCGACACCCTTCACCCGCTGGGCGAGCGGACTGCGCGCCGGGCGCATCTGCAAGGGATGGGGCATGCTGGTCGAGCAGGCCGCCGAGTCGTTCCTGCTCTGGCGCGGCATTCGCCCGAGCACGCATCTGGTGCTGGCCGCGCTCACCCAGGAGGACTAGCCGCGCCGGGCGGCAAGCGCGCTCAGCGCATGGTCACGAGCTCCTCGGCGCTGGTGGGATGAATGGCCACCGTGTCGTCGAAATCGCGCTTGGTCGCCCCCATCCGGATCGCCACGGCGAAGCCCTGCAGCATCTCATCGGCCCCGGGGCCCATGAGGTGGCAGCCGACGATCTTCTGCTCCGCGCCCACGCACACGAGCTTCATGTCGGTGTGCGGCTTGCGCGTGGTGAGCGCATGGTACAGGGGGGTGAAGTCCGCCACGTAGACCTTGACCGCCTCGCCATGTTGCGCCCGCGCCTCGGCCTCGCTCAGCCCGACCGTCGCGATGGGCGGGTGCGTGAACACCACGGTCGGGATGAGCTCGTAGGACAGCCGGCGATCGCGCTCAGCGCCGAACAGCCGGTCGCTCAGGCGCCGGCCCGCGGCGATCGCAACCGGCGTGAGCGCCGCCCGTCCGGTCACGTCCCCGATGGCGTAGACACCCGCCACGTTGGTGTTCTGGAAGGCGTCGGTCGCCACGTAGCCCTGCGCATCGAGCAGCACGCCTGCCGCGGCGAGATCGAGGCTAAGCACGTTGGCGCAGCGGCCGATCGCCCACAGCACGCAATCGAAGCCCGCGAACTCGCGCCCGTCCGCCGCGACCAGGCTCTTGAGGCCGCCGTGCTCGGCGAGCGCCGCGGGCGCGACGCCGGTGTGGAACACCATGCCCTCGGCGAGCATCTCGCGCATCAAGGACTTGCCGAGCATGGCGTCGAAATACGTGAGCGGGTGGTCCCTGCGGATGAACAGCTCGGTCTCGCTGCCGAGCTCGCTGAAGGCCGACGCGAGCTCGCAGGCGACGTAGCCGCTGCCGACCACGGCCACGCGCCGCGGGCGGCGCTCGAGCTCGAAGAAGCCGTCCGAGGTGATGCCGAGCTCGGCGCCGGGAAGCGCCGGCACCGTGGGCAGCCCGCCCGTGGCGATGACCACGTGCGCCGCCGAGTAGCGCGCACCATCGACCTCCACCGTGTGGGGGTCGAGGAAGCGCGCTCGGCCGGCGATGCAGGCGACACCCTTGGCGGCGAGGTTGCGCGCATAGATGGCGTTGAGCCGCGCCACGTAGGCATCGCGCTTTTTCTTGAGGATCGCCCAGTCGTTGCCCGGGACCTCGCCCCCGCCCGCACCGAGCCCGAAACCGTAATCCGCCGCATCGGCGAGCGACTGCGCGATGCCGGCCGCATTCCACATCACCTTCTTCGGCACGCAGCCGACGTTGACGCACGTGCCGCCGAGGCGCCCCGACTCGATGACCGCGCTCTTTGCGCCATACTCGGCCGCGCGCTGCGCGCAGGCGAGGCCGCCGCTGCCGCCGCCGATGCTGATGAGGTCGAAGACGTCGCTGGACACGAGTGAGCTCCCGGTGCTCGATCCAAGGCACCCGCTCCATGATATACCGGCCGCGCAGCGCCGGCCGCGCAGCGCCGGCCGCAGCGCCCCGGCCCGGAATGCCGCGAGGCTCTGGTAGAATTCGCCGGTGCAAGCTCGGCCCATGCAAAACCCTCTCCTGCAACTCGATGCGCTGCCCGCCTTCGACCGCATCGAGGCGTCCCACGCCCGCCCGGCCCTCGAGCACCTGCTCGCGGACAACCGCGCACGCCTCGCGGAGTTGACGGCCCAGCCCGATCCCACGTTCGATTCGCTGGTCGTTCCCGCCGAGGAGCTCAGCTACCGCTTGAGCCGCGTATGGAGCCCGATCGGGCACTTGAACGCGGTCGCCAACTCCGCCGAGATGCGCGAGGCGTACAACGAGTGCGTGCCGCTGCTCACGGCCTACTCCTCGGAGCTCGGCCAGAACGAGGCGCTGTATGCGGGCTATGCGCACGTGCTGCGCATCGAGGGCGAGCGGCTCGATCCCGCACAGCGCAAGCTGGTCGAGAATTCGCTGCGTGATTTCAGGCTGGCGGGGGTCGACCTGCCGCCGCAGCGCCAGGCGCGTTACCGCGAGGTGGTGCAGCGTCTCGCGCAGCTCGCGACGAAGTTCTCTGAAAATGTCCTCGACGCCGCGCGCGCCTACACCCGGCGCGTGACCGACGAGTCCGAGCTCGCCGGCTTGCCGGCGAATGCCATCGACCGGGCGGCCGCGAATGCCCGCGAGGCGAACCAGAGCGGCTGGCTGTTCAAGCTCGATCAGCCCACCTACATGACCGTCATGACCAGCGCCCAGAGCAGCACGCTGCGGCGGGACATCTACGAGGCCTGGGTGACGCGCGCCTCGGAGCTCGGGCCGAGCGCCGGGCGCTTCGACAACAATCCGCTCATCGCGCAGATCCTGCCGCTGCGTCACGAGCTGGCCCACATCCTCGGCTATCCGAACTTCGCCGACTACGCGCTCGCCACGCGCATGGCGAAGAGCAGCAAGCAGGTGCTGGGATTCCTCGAGGACCTGGCACGGCGCTGCCGCCCGGCCGCGCGCCGCGAGTTCCAGGAGCTCGAGGAGTTCGCCGGGCGCAAGCTCGAGGCGTGGGACCTGGCGTACTTCAGCGAGCGTCTCCAGGAGAGCCGCTTCAAGGTCTCGCAGGAGGCGCTGCGCCCTTATTTTCCGCTGCCGAAGGTGCTCTCGGGATTGTTCGCGGTGACCGAGCGGCTCTATGGCATCACGGCGCGCGAGCGACCCGCAGTCGCCGTCTGGCACCCGAGCGTGCGCTACTACGATCTGGTGGATGGCGGCGGTCGCATCGTCGCGGGCTTCTATCTGGATCCGTATTCCCGGCTCGAGAAGCGCAGCGGCGCGTGGATGGACGAATGCGTCGTCGCCCGATCCCTGCCCACCGGCAGCTCGCTGCCGGTGGCCCAGCTGGTCTGCAACTTCACCGCGCCGGTGGGCAATACCCCATCGCTCCTCACGCACGACGAGGTGACGACGCTGTTCCACGAGTTCGGGCACGGCTTGCACCACATGCTCACGCGCGTGCCTTACCCGAGCATCGCGGGCATCAACGGCGTCGCCTGGGACGCGGTCGAGCTGCCCAGCCAGTTCATGGAGAACTTCGTGTGGCGGGTCGAGGTGCTGCCGCTCATCTCGGCCCACGTGAGCAGCGGTGAGCCGCTGCCCGCGGACATGCTGAAGCGCCTGCTCGGCACGCGCACCTTCAACGCGGCGCTCGATACGCTGCGCCAGATCGAGCTCGCGAGCTTCGATTTCGAGCTGCACGCGAACTTCGATCCCGGCGCCGGCGCGAGGGTGGCGCAGACGCTGTCGCGGGTCCGCGAGCGCGTGGCGGTCGCCCCGACCGCGGCGTTCAACCGCATGCCGGCGAGCTTCTCGCATATCTTCGCCGGCGGCTATGCGGCCGGATACTACAGCTACAAGTGGGCCGAAGTGCTGGCCGCGGACGCCTTCGAGGCATTCGAGCAGGCCGGTGTGTTCGACGCCGCCACGGCCGCGCGCTTTCTCGATTCCATCCTCGCGCGTGGCGGGAGTCTCGACGCCATGGACGCGTTCGTGCGCTTCCGGGGACGTCCACCGGACGTACGGCCGCTGCTCAAGCAAACCGGAATCGCCGCGTGAAGTTGCGCGCCGCGCTGGCCCTGGTGGTCGCTGGCGCATCGCTCGCCTGCGCCGCCCGGGCCGCCACGGCCTATGTGACCGATCAGCTCGTGCTCAACGTCTACTCCGGGCAGAACCAGCAAGGAGAGCGGCTCGCCACTCTGCATTCGGGCGCGAGCGTCGACACCCTCGCGAGCAGCGGTGACTTCACGCAGGTGCGCCTCGCCGACGGCACCACCGGCTGGGTCAAGAGCTCGTACCTCACCACGCAGGAGCCTGCGACCGTGCGCGTCAAGCAGCTCGAGGAGGAGCTCGACCGGGCTCACTCGACCAGCCCCGGTCTCGCGGAAGCCGCGGCCCGCAGCGCCGAGGCGGCCGCCCGCGCGCAGGTGCAGCGCCTGCAGGAAGAGCTCGCCGCCAAGCAGGCGCAGCTCGACCTCGCCGCGCATGCCGGCCCGCCATCCGCCCGGCCGTCGCTGATCGGCGCGGGCCTCGCGTGCTGCGCGGCGCTCGCTGCGGCGGCGCTCGGCTTCTGGCTTGGATATGTCACTCTCGCCCGGCGTGTGCGCCGCAAGTTCGGCGGTCTGCGCGTCTACTAAGCCGGCCCGCGGGTCGGCTCGCGGCAGGGTACCGCGAAACTCGCCGTCCGCCTTTGACATATGGCGCCGAGTGAGAACTGCGCACGTGGCGCCCGCCAGGCCGACGGCTTAAACTTCGTCGATGTATGACCTGCGCCGTAACGATTACGACGTTACCAACTCCGTTCAAGTCAGCTCCACGCCGGCGGTCACCCAGGCGGTACGCGAGCTGTTCACCGTCGGTTGGCCGGGCGAGCCCTTCGATCGGCTCGCCATAGCATTCGAGGAATTCGAGCGGCTGTTCTCCGGACGCATGCCCGGATATCACGGCGTCGACACCGTCTACCACGATCGCCAGCACTCGCTCGACATGACCCTCGCCATGGCGCGGCTGCTGGTCGGCTACGAGAGCAACGTCGATGCGCCGCATCGTGTCGGTGCCGAGCGCGCGATCATGTCGATCGTCACCTCGCTGTTCCACGACTCGGGCTACATCCGCGAGTTCGACGACCGCGTGCACCGCAACGGCGCGGAATTCACGCTCTATCACGTGACGCGCAGCGCCCGCTTCCTGGCGCGCTTCCTGCCGAGCATCGGCATGGAGGCGTGGGTGCCGGTGTCGACCCGCATCGTGCATTTCACCGGATATGAGATCAAGCTCAGCCAGATTCATCTGTCGGACGGCCGTGATCGCAAGTGCGGGCACTTGCTCGGCACCGCCGACCTGATCGCGCAGATGGCGGATCGGTGCTACCTCGAGAAGTGCCGCGACCGGCTCTATCCGGAATTCGTGCTCGGCGGGGTCGCGGCGGCGCCCGGCAGCGACGGCACTCTGCACGTGCGCTACAGCTCCGGACTCGATCTGCTGCGCCAGACGCCCACCTTCGTTCGCGAGACGCGCGTGCAGCGCCTCGATGGCGAGTTCGAGCAGGCCTATCAATACGTCGAGCCGTTGTTCGCGGGGCAGAATCCTTATCTTGAGGCCATCGAGCGCAACATGGGCTACTTGCAGCGCATCCTGCGCGCCGAGCGCTGGCGCATGCTGCGCCGGAATCCGCCCCTGTTCACCTCCGAGAGCGACCAGCTCGGACAGGTGCGCGGGTTGATGGTCGATCGCCTCAAGACTCTCTGGGCATAGGGCGCGATCCGGCCGGGCATAGGGCGCGATCCGGCCGGGCCCACGCCGCGATCCGGCCGGCAATTTCAGGGAAAGTCGATGCTCGCCACGTAGCGGGCGTGGATCTGCGCAAGCGCCGCGAGCACCTCCTGCTTGCCGCCGAGCGGCGCCTCGCTCAACGCCTCGCGCAGCAGGTCCGGCGTCAATGCGCGGCGCGCCGGCTCGGCCAGCGGCGCGAAGCTGAAGTGCCAGGGCTCGGCCTGCACGCCCGAGCGCACGCCGCGAAACGGCCGGAAGAAACCGAAGCGGGCGGCGTTCGCCTCGAGCCAGGCGGCGAGCGCGGCAAACGGACCCGGCGGCGCGAACTCGGCGGGCACCAGCTGCACCCGGTAGCCGCTCGCCACGGCGCCCCGGTCGATGAGATCGAGATCCGTTCCCCAGTGATGCCGGCTCGCGCCGGGCAGCGCCGACCAGTGCAGGATGTGGCGGATGCGCTCCGGCGGGGTGAGCGCGAGCGCATCGAGCGCGCGGCCCGATGCGTCGTAGAGCGCGGCGGCGCCGCTGAATTTCGCGTTCCAGATCGACAGCTGGCGGGTGAAATCGCGAAACCCGCTCTGCGGCACCAGGTCGAAGCCGGCCGTGGCGGCCGCGCGACGCAGCCGCGCGAACGGGACCGCCACCTCGGCGTGCAGGGTGCAGGGCGGATCGCTCACATCGACCACATGGCTGCGAGACCGGCCGGTGAGCTCGGCCGGGGTCACGTGGCTACTTCACGACCCGCGGCCAGCTCGACCACCTGATCGATCACCCGGATGAAGGTGTCGATCTCTTGCGCGCCCGACAGCGAGTACTGTCGATCGAATATGAACGTGGGGACCCCGGTGATGCCGAGCACCGCCGCATGCCGCTCGGCCGCCACCACCCCGTCCTGTCCGGCCCGCATGATCATCGCCGCTCGCGTCTCGCGCTCGGCGAGGCCCGCCTCGACGCCGAGCCGCACCAGCTCCTCGACGTCCGCGATGTTGCAGCCCTCCTCGAAATAGGCCTGCATCACCCGCTCGGTCACCTCGCCGGCCAGCTCGTGGCGGGCGGCATGCGCGATCAGCAGGTGCGAGCGCCGCGTGTTCGGCAGGCGCTCGATCAGATCGAAGCGAAACTGCAGGCCCACCGCCTCCCCGAGGCGCACCAGCGCGGCCTCGCTCTCGGCGATCTGCGCCGCGTCGCCGAATTTCGCAGCGAGGTATCCGGCCCGCTCCACGCCTTCCCAGGCCAGGTCCGGATTGAGCTCGAAGGGGCGCCAGCGGATGTGCGGCTCGTAGTGAGGGCGCGCCGCCAGCGCGAGCTCGAAGCGGCGCTTGCCCAGGTAGCACCACGGGCAGACGGTGTCGGAAAATATGTCGATTCGCATGGGCGCGCTCATGGGGGCTCGAGGATTGTACCGGGCCCTTATAGGCCGTGGTGTGAACGAGTATCATTCGTCGATGGCGCAAAGCCTCAAATCCAAGTACCTGCTCCTCGCCCTCGCCATGGGAGCGGGCCTCGCGCTGCTGTTAGGGGGTTTTGCCTACTACGAGCACCGCATCGACGCCAGCGACATCGCCCGCCTCACCTCCTCGGCGGTGGCGCAGAAGCTCGAGGGCGATCTCGAGGCGCGCGGCAACAGCGTCGCCAAGGTGACCGGGGCGCTCCTCGCCTCGGCTCTGGCAGCGCACAACGGCGCGGCCATCGCCTCGATCGCCGGACGGCTGCTCGAGGAGCATGACATCGAGCGCGTCGAGGTCACCGATGCGCGCGGGGTGGTCCTGTTCAGCGCCGCCAACCCGCGCGACGACGACGCGCACGGCGCGGCGGCCGCGGAGAGTTCCGAGGCCGGGCAAACCCTGCTTCGGCCCCTGGTGGTGGTGGAGAGCATCCCCCCCGGGGTGGCCCCGCCGGCGCAGCGCGGCGGAACCCTCGAGATCTGGGTGAGCCGGGCGAAGATGCAGCAGACGCTCGCCAGCCTGCGCGCGCAGCTCGATCACCAGCGAGGCAGCCAGGTCAAGCGCATGGGCTCGATGCTCGCGCGGGTGACGCTGCCGGTGATCGCGCTCGTGCTGCTCGGTGCATGGTTCATCGCGCGGCAGCTGTCGCGGCCGATCTCCGCGCTGATCGTGTCCGCCGACCGGATCGGCGAGGGCGACTATACCCGCCCGCTGCACGTGGCGCGGCGCGACGAGCTCGGCGAGCTGCAGCTCGCCCTCGAGCGCATGCGCCAGAAGCTGAGCGAGACCACCATCACCAAGAACTACCTCGACACCGTGCTCAACAGTCTGAGCGACGCGGTGATCGTCACGGCGCCGGACGGGACCATCAAGAGCTGCAACGAGGCGACGCAGCGATTGCTCGGCTACGGCGACGCCGAGCTCGTCGGCAAGCCGCTCGCGAGCTTCATCGACGAGGCGCATCGCGGCGGCTTCGACCTCGCCGCGGCGGCGCCGGAGGCGCGCGAGACGGTGCTGCGCACCGCCGCCGGACAGACCATCCCGGTCTCCATGGCTTGCTCGGCGATCACCTCGGCCGATCCGCAGTTCCAGGGCAACATCTTCGTGGCGCGCAACATCACCGACCGCAAGCGTGCCGAGCGCCGCATCCGCTATCTCGCCCGCTACGACGCGCTCACCAAGCTGCCGAACCGCATGCAGTTCTACCACGTGCTGCAGCAGACCATCGCGCGCGCGCTGCGCTCGGGTCAGATCGTCGCGGTGCTGTACCTCGACATGGACCGCTTCAAGGAGGTCAACGACACCTTCGGCCACGGCGCCGGCGACCGGGTGCTCGAGGTGCTGTCCGAGCGGCTGGTACGCGCGGTACCGAAGGAGACCGTGGTCGGGCGCCTCGCCGGGGACGAGTTCGCGCTCACCGTCGACGGGCTGCCGGCCGATGCCGACAACCGCGGCCCGCTGGCGCAGCTCTCCCGCGCCATCCTCACCGAGGTGAGCCGGCCGTTCCAGTTGAACCAGCAGGAGGTGTTTCTCACCGCGAGCCTCGGCATCGCCTTCTGCCCGCGCGATGCCGAGAACGTCATCGATCTGATCCGCAACGCCGATGCCGCCATGTACTACTCCAAGCAGAACGGCGGCAACACCTTCGCGTTCTACTCGCCGGAGATGAACGCCGCGGCGGTCGAGCGGCTGATGCTCAAGAGCAAGCTGCGGCGCGCGCTCGAGCGCGACGAGCTCGAGATCCGCTACCAGCCCAAGGTCGATCTGCGCAACGGCAGGATCATCGGCGCCGAGGCGCTGCTGCGCTGGCGGCTGCCCGGCCACGGGGACATCCCGCCGTCGCAGTTCATCCCGCTCGCCGAGGAGACCAACCTGATCCTCGACATCGGCGAGTGGGTGCTGAACCGTGTATGCATGGACTACCGCCAGATGCAGAGCGAGGGCGGCGATCCGGGGCGCATCTCGCTCAACCTGTCGCTGAAGCAGCTGCGCCAGGCGAGCTTCATCCTGCGCTGCCGCTCGGTGTTCCGCCGCCACGGCGTCTCGCCCACCGCCTTCGAGCTCGAGATCACCGAGACCACGCTGATGGCGGATGCGCAGCGCACCGTGCGCCTGCTCGACGAGCTGTTCGCCATGGGATTGCACCTGTCGATCGATGACTTCGGCACCGGCTACTCCTCGCTCTCGGCGCTGCAGCAGTTCCCGATCGGCACGCTGAAGATCGACCAGTCGTTCGTGCGCGACGCCAGCGAGGACGCCGGCGATGCCACCATCGTGCGCACCATCATCGAGATGGGCCGCTCTCTCGGCATGGAAGTGATCGCCGAGGGCGTCGAGTCGCGCGCGCAGCTCGAGTTCCTGCGCAGCAACGCCTGCCTCTACGCGCAGGGACGGCTGTTCGGCGAGCCGTGTACCGCCGCGGAGCTGCTGACGCTCCTCACCCGCCAGGCCGCGGGCAACATCGCCTTCGCCCACCTGCTGCGCCGCAGCGAGGACGCCGCGGCGCCGCGCTCGGCCTAGCCTTTAGCGCGCCGTTACTGGCGCGCGCTGGCGGCCGCCGGCACCGCGTCGCGGTCCGCCCCGAGGCCGACCATGACCGGAATGCCGTTGGCGAGTTTCAGCGTCTCGAGCGCGCGGTCCCAGTCGATCGCGGCGGTCCGGGTCCCGAGCGCACGGTCGAGCAGCTTCTCGAACTGCGCGAGCTCCGGCTGCCCGGTCTGTCCCTGCTCATCGACCGGCGGGTGCACCTCGAGGAACAGCTGTCCGTCGACGTAGGCGACCTTCACGGGCCTGTTCATCAGCTCGACCCGCGTACCGAGCGGCACGGTCGGGTAGAGCGCCGCGATGTCCTCCGGGTACATGCGGATGCAGCCGTGCGTCACCGGCATGCCGAGCGCGAGCGGATTATTCGTGCCGTGTATCAGGTAGTCCCCGGGCGTCACGGCGAGCCGCATCTTGTATTCGCCCAGAGGGTTGGCAGGACCCGGTGCGACCACGGCAGGCAGCGGGTCGCCGTTGGCGATGTGCTCCTTGCGGATGGACGCGGGCGGATACCAGCTGGGATTCCTGACCTTCTGGATGATGCGGGTCGCGCCGAGCGGCGTTTTCCAGTCCATCTTGCCGATGCTCACCGGGTAGGTCACGACCACGCGATGGCCGTGCAGCCTGCGCCGCGGGTAGTAGTAGAGGCGGTGCTCGGCGATGTTGACCACGATGCCCGCGCGCGGGCCCGGCGGCAGGATGAGGCGCCCCGGGATCACGATGCGCGTGCCCTGCCCCGGCAGCCAGGGATCGACGCCCGGATTGGCGCGGGTGATCTCCTCCGAGCCCACGCCGTATTGGCGCGCCAGGTCGTAGAGCGTGTCCTGGTAGGCGCTCTGGCGCACGGCGTCCGCGCCGACGAGCTGGGTCGAGCCGTCGTCGGCGAGCTCGTAGACCGCCGCATGAGCGGCCGGCACGGCGAGCGCGAGTGCCAGGACGAGCACGCCTGCGGGTGCGGCTGCGGCGCTCATCGCCTCAGTGCGCCGCGCCGGCGCGCGCCGCCCAGGCGCGCGTGGCGGACGCCGTCTGCGCCTCGAGGGAGGCGAGCGCGGTACTGCTGGCGCGCTCGAAGGCCGCCACCACCTCGCGCATGTGGTCGCTCGCGGCCGGCGCGCTGCCGGCGGCCACGAAACTCGCGGCGAGCTCGCGCCCCTGGCGCGCGCCGAGCGTGCAATCGAGCACCACCTCGACCTGCGGCGCGCCGCCCGCCGTGTAGTCCGCCTCGAAACGCCGCACCGAGATCTGCAGCACGTACTCGGGCGAGAAGGCGCTGGCCGAATCCTGCACCGACTGCCACTCGCCCGCGGCGCGCAGCGTCTCGACCGCGAGCGCCTCGACCACGTCGGGGAGGGGCGCCGGCCAGCGGCTGCCGACGTAGAAGTTCATGCGGTGATCGGGCTGCACCAGGATGATGTGCGGGCTGTCGAGGCCGGGAGCGGCGATGGGGCGCAGCACCTGGATGGCGCCGAGGTCCGCGGACGGCGCCGGGGTGGCCGCCGCCGCGGCATCGCCGGCCGGCACGGCCGCCGCGCCCGGGGCGCGCAGCACGTAGATCTGCTCGGGTTTGGCGTCGCTGTGGAAGAGATTGGTGCAGCCGGCGGCGAGCGCCGCGCCGAGCGCGAGCGCCGCGGCCCGGTGCCATTTCGATGCTGCGGGCAGCGGTGCCCTCATCGCGGAATCTCCACGCCGCGCTCGGGCGGCTGGTAAAGGAGCTGCGTCGGGTTCTCGCGCAGGCTGTTGGAAAGCTCGCGGATGTCGTGCGCGGCGGCACGGCCCTCGCGCACGAAGCGCTCGATCTCGGGCAGCCCGTCGCGGGTGAAGGCGCGCACGTCCTGGCGGTTCTCGGCGATCGCCTGGTCGAGCTGGCCGCTCGCGTCCGCGAGGTTGTCGGCGATGGTGCGCAGCCGCTGCCCGGCGGCGCGGACCTGCGGGTCGACGGTCGCGAGCATGCCGTGGGCGAGATGCGCGCTGGCGGCGAGATCGGCGCTGGCGCCGCGCAGCTCGGCGATGAGCGTGTTCAGCTCGTGTGCGGTGCGCGGCAGGTTGCCGGTCGCCTTGTCGAGGTTGCCGATCGCGGCGCTGACCGCGGCGATGTTCTCATCGCTCAGGAGGCGGCTGGCACGGTCGACCAGGTTACCGACCGCGGCCAGCACCTCGGGCAGCCCGGCGAGGAACACATCGAAGCGCGAGGGCGCCGAGCGGATCACCGGGTAGCGCTGCGAGGCGACCTGCGGCCCGGCGCGCGTGCCGGTGCGATCCTCGCTCAAGTCGATGTAGAGCAGCCCCGTCACCCCCTGCAGCTGCAGCTCCGCCACGGTGTGCTCGGAGATCGGCGTGTTGGTGTCGACGTCGACGGTCACCTGGGCACGGCTCGAGTCGCGCGGATCGATACGCAGGTCCTGGACGCGCCCGACCGGCACGCCGAGGTAGCGCACCGCCGCGCCCTTCTCCAGTCCGCTGACGCTGCCGGTGAAGTAGATCTCGTAGCGCTTGAAGTCGCGATGCTCGTGGGTGTCGGAGTACCAGTAGACGAACAAGGCGCCCGCCAGCGTCACCAGCAGCACGAACGCGCCCACTGCGGCGTAGTTGGCCTCACGCTCCATGGCTCGCTCCGAGACGCGAGCGCGCGCGCTCGCCGTGGAAGTAGGCCTGGATCCAGGGGTTGGGGTGCTCGACGATGCGCTCGAGGGTGTCGGATTCCATGCGCTTGTCCACGATCACCCCGACACGATTGCAGGTACGGAAGATGCTGTCCAGATCGTGGGTGATCATGACGATGGTGAGCTTCAGGTGCTGCTGCAGGTACAGCACCAGATCGTCGAACGCGGCCGCGCTCACCGGATCGAGGCCCGAGGTCGGCTCGTCGAGGAACAGCAGCTCCGGATCGAGCGCCAGGGCGCGCGCCACCGCGGCGCGCTTCACCATGCCGCCGGAGAGCTCGGCCGGGTACTTGCCGGCCGCCTCCTCGGGCAGCCCCACCAGGCGGATCTTCAGGCGCGCCAGGCCCTCGAGCGCATCCGCCGGCAGCTCGAGGTACTCGAGCATCGGCAGCTGCACGTTCTGCAGCACCGTGAGCCCCGAGTACAGGGCCCCCGACTGGAAGGCGACGCCGTAGCGGGCCTTGATGGGCCGCAGCTCTGCCTCCGGCAGGCGCGTGATGTCGCGGCCGTGGATGAGCACCGTGCCGGCGCTCGGCCGCTGCAAGCCGAGGATCGTGCGCAGCAGCACCGATTTGCCGGACCCCGAGCCGCCGACGATGCCGAATACCTCGTCGGCCTCGACGCGCATGTCGAGGCCGTCGTGCACCACCTGCCGGCCGAAGCGGTTCACCAGGCCGCGCACCTCCACCACCGGCGCCATCAGATGTCCAGCCGCATGAACAGCACCGCGAACAGCGCGTCCGCGAGGATGACCAGGAAGATCGCCTGCACCACGGCCACCGTGACCAGGTGCCCGAGCTCGCGCGCCGAGCCGCGGACCTGCATGCCGCGGTAGCAGCCGGCCAGGGCGATGAGCAGCGCGAACACCGGCGCCTTGAAGATGCCGACCCAGAAGGTGGTGTCGGAGATGGCGTAATTGACGCGGTTGACGTACTGGGTGAGCGGCATCTCGAGGAGATAGCGGCACAAGAGCGCCCCGCCCGAGAGCCCGATGAGATCGGCGATGATGGTGAGCAGCGGCAGCGCGAGCACGAGCCCGAGCACCCGCGGCACCACCAGCATCTCGTAAGGATCGACGCCGGTCGCGATCAGCGCGTCGACCTCCTGGTTGAGCTTCATGGAGCCGAGCTCGGCGGCGAAGGCGCTGCCGGAGCGGCCGGCGACGATGACCGCCGTCAGCAGCACGCCGAGCTCGCGCAGCACGCCGATGGCGACCAGGTCGACGACGTAGATGTCGGCGCCGAGGCCGCGCAGTTGCTGGGCGCTCATGTAGGCGATGATCACGCTGATGAGGAAGGCGATCAGCGCCACGATCGGCACGGCGGTGATGCCGGTGTCGTACACGTGCCGCACCACCGAGATCGGCCGCAGGCGCCGCGGATGCGCGAGGGCGGCGCCGAAGGTGGTGAGCGTGCGGCCGAGGAAGGCGAGGCCGCCGACCATGTCGTGGCCGGTGCGTACCGCGTAGCGGCCGATGGCGATCAGCGCCCGTCCGCCCGGCTCCTCGGGCCGGGCGCGCAGCTCGGGGGCGGCGGGCATGGCGGCGGGTGCGGCGAGCGTCTCATCGACCAGGCGCAGCGCCGCGGGCGAGGGGTCCGCGAAGACGATCTCGGCGCCGGCGCGGCGCGCGCGCTGCACGAAGGCGCGCAGCACCCAGGCGCCCGAGAGGTCGAGCGCGGCGATGCCGGCGGTGGCGATGCGGATCACGGGCGCGGAGCCGACGTCGATGGCGGCGAGCGCGGCCTCGAGAGCCGCGGCCTCGCGCACGCTCCAGTCGCCCGTCAGCGCGAGCTCCAGTCCCCGCTCCGAGCGGTGTACCTCGACGGCGGAGGTGACGGCGGCTGTGTTGGAATCCGGTGCTGACACTCGCGGCCTCGCCCGTGCGCAGCCGCGATCATAAGCGCGATTCGCTCCCGGCCGCGAACCGGCGCGCGTCAGCTGTCGTCGCGGTAGCGGCGGATGCGCGCGGCGGCGTAGAGCATCGCGGCGGCGGCGGCCACTCCCAGCCACAGGTCGGCGTCGCCGAA
>DATKPR010000108.1:0-32418 GCA_035523985.1 Steroidobacteraceae bacterium
CCGAGGTGAGCCGGCGCACCGGTCTGCCGCTCTCGACGCTCTCGAAGATCGAGAACGACAAGATGTCCCTCTCCTTCGACAAGCTGCTGCGCCTCTCGAGCGGGCTCGGGGTCGACATCTCGGCGCTCTTCAATGGCGAGGCGGGCGAGGACGGGATGCCGGGCGGCACCGGCAGGCGCAGTGTCACCCGCGCCGGCGAGGGCAAGGCGATCGAGACGCCGAATTACTCACACCTCTATCCGGCGTGGGAGCTGCTCAACAAGCGCATCATCCCGATCGTCGCCGAGCCGCACGCGCGCAGCCTCGAGGAATTCGGCGAGCTCATCCGCCATCCGGGCGAGGAATATGCCTTCGTGCTCGAGGGCGAAGTGGATCTCTACACGAGCCTGTACGCGCCGGTGCGCCTGAAGGCCGGCGACTCGATCTATTTCGACAGCGGCATGGGGCACGCCTACATCGCGGTCGGCGAAGGGCCGTGCCGCGTCCTGTCGCTCAACTCGGCTCCCGAGACGCAGCTGATCGCGGCGAGCGCCGGCCAGCCGCGCACCGAGGCCCCGCGGCGCATTCCGGCGGCGCCCGCGAAAAAGAAGCGCGGCTGAGGCCGCATCCGCCGCGCACCCGGCGCGCTCGCCCGCGGCGCCTTAGCTCAGCACGATTCCCGGATACCCGCCGCTCCCGCTCGGCGCCTCAGGGCCTGTGCGGCGCCCCGTCGATCGCCAGCGTCGCGGTCGAGGGCAGGCGCGTCGCGCGCAGCCGGGCGCTCACCTCCTCCGCGCGCGCCAGCGCGCGCAGCGCGTTGCCGCCGGCGACCTTGGCGAGATCGGCATCGCTCCAGCCGCGGCGCGCAAGCTCGGCGAGCAGCGCCGGGAACTTGTCGGCGCCGTCGAGTCCGGCCGGCGCATCGGGGATGCCGTCGAAGTCCGAGCCGAGGCCCACGTGATCGACGCCCGCGACCTGGCGGATGTGGTCGATGTGATTGGCCACGTCGGTGATTCCCACGGCGGGCCTCGGATGGGTGCGCTCCCACTCCGCCATCGCCGCCCGGGCGCGCTCGGGCTGGCCGATGTACAGGCCGCCGAACGGCGGACTGTTGTAGCGCGCCGCCTCCGCGGCGCGGTCCGCGTCCCAGCGGCGCCGTGCCTCCGAGACGTAGCCGGGGTAGAAGTTGACCATCACCACGCCGCCGTTGGCCGCCACCAGCCGCAGCACGTCGTCCGGCACGTCGCGCGGGTGGTCGACCAGCGCCCGCGCCGAGGAGTGCGAGTAGATCACCGGCGCCTCGCTCACCGCGAGCGCCGCGCGCATGGTCTTCTCCGACACGTGCGACAGATCGACGAGCATGCCGAGACGGTTCATCTCGCGCACCACCTCCCTGCCGAAGGGCGTGAGCCCGTGGTGTGCCGGATTGTCGGTGGCCGAGTCCGCCCAGGCCGTGTTGGCGGAGTGGGTGAGCGTCATGTAGCGCGCGCCGAGATCGTAGTAGGCACGCAGCACGTCGAGGGAGTTGTTGATCTGGTGGCCGCCCTCGACGCCGATCAGCGCGGCGATGCGCCCCGCCCTGTGCACCCGCACGACGTCGGCGGCCGTGTACGCCATGGCGAAGTCGTTCGGGTAGCGCGCGCACATCTGCTTGACGAGGTCGATCTGCTCGAGGGTCATCTGCACGGCGGCCGCTCCCTGCACCTCCACCGGGATGAACACCGACCAGAATTGACCGCCGACGTGCCCGGCCCGCAGGCGCGGAATGTCCGTCATCAGGGGCGGGCTGCCCTCCGGGGCCGGGAGCGGCAGCGTCGAGCGGCTGAGATCGATCTTCGAGAGGTCGCTGGCGAAGCGCGTGCGGATCTCCCACGGCAGGTCGTTGTGGCCGTCGATGAGCGGCGTCTGGGCGAGCACGCGCTCGATGCGCTGCGCGTCCGTGTCGGCGGCGAGCGCCGGGGCTGCGAGCAGCAGTGCGGGCAGGAGCGAGAGCGCCAGGTGCGCGCGCGGTGCGAGGTGCGGCATGCGGTAGGTCCCCTGTCGGTGGCGGTGCGGTGCGCGATCATACCGGAGCGCGCCGGCAACGCACTCAGCCGAGCGCCTGGCGCAGCTCGCCGATCAGATCCTCGACGTCCTCCACGCCGACCGAGAGACGCACGAGGCCGTCGCTGATGCCGAGCGCCTGGCGGGTCGCCTCGGGCAGCGAGGCGTGGGTCATGATGCCCGGATGCTCGATGAGACTCTCGACGCCCCCTAAACTCTCGGCGAGCGCGAACAGCCGGCAGCGCTCGAGCGCGCGCCGCGCCACGGGCAGCCCGCCGCGCAGCACCGCCGTCACGATGCCGCCGAAGCCGCCCTGCATCTGCCGCCGCGCGAGCGCGTGCTGCGCATGGCTCGCGAGTCCGGGGTAGTGGACGCGCTCGACCTGGGGATGGCGCTCGAGGAACTGCGCGACCGCGAGCGCGTTGGCGCAGTGCCGCTCCATGCGCAGCGCGAGCGTCTTGATGCCGCGCAGGGTCAGGAAGCTGTCGAACGGGCTCGACACGCCGCCGATCGCGTTCTGCAGATACCCGAGCCGCTCGGCGAGCTCGCTCCCGGCACGCACCGCCGCCACGCCGCCGACCGAGTCGGAATGGCCGTTCAGGTACTTGGTGGTGGAGTGCACCACGATATCGAAGCCGTGCTCGAGCGGGCGCTGGATGAAGGGCGTCGCGAAGGTGTTGTCGCAGACACTGATGAGCCGGTGCCGCCGGGCGAGCGCGGCCACCGCGGCGAGATCCACCACTTTCAGCAGCGGATTGGTCGGGGTCTCGACCCACACCAGGCGCGTCTCGGGACGGATCGCGGCCTCGAGCGCGGCGGCGTCGGTCAGATCGACGAACGACACGCTGTGGCCGGCCGAGCGCTTGCGCACGTTCTCGAGCAGCCGGTAGCTGCCGCCGTAGAGATCGTGCATGGCGACGATGTGCGAGCCGGCATCGAGCAGCTCGAGCACGGTGGAGCTCGCGGCCATCCCCGAGGCGAAGGCGAAGCCCGCGCCGCCGCCTTCGAGGTTGGCGATCGCCGCCTGCAGCGCATCGCGCGTCGGATTGCGGCTGCGCGAGTAGTCGTAGCCCTGGTGCACGCCCGGGCTCGACTGCACGTAGGTCGAGGTGGCGTAGATCGGCGGCATCACCGCGCCGGTGAGGGGATCGGGACGCTGGCCGCCGTGGATCACCCGGGTCGCAAAGCGCTGTGCGGAGCTGTCATCGTTCATGGGTCACTCGTTCACGGCGGCAGGCGGCGGCGCAGCCAGTTGAGCAGATCGATGCGCGTGACCAGCCCCTGGAACTCCCCGCCGTGCATGACGATCGCCACCATGCCGCGCTTGAAGATCTCCATGAGCTGCTCGATCGGTGCGTCGACCGGCACCGTCACCAGGTGACGCGCCATCGCCTGGGTCACCGGATCGTTGAAGTGCTGCGGGTTCTTGACCACCTCGAGCAGGATGTCCTCCTCGTCGACGATGCCGACGATGCGCCCGTCCTGCATCACCGGCACCTGCGAGACGTCGTAGAGCTTCATGCGGCGGTAGGCCGCCAGCACCGTCTCGCTGGAGTTGACGGTGACCGCGGCCCGGTCCTTGTGGCGGCGCAGGATCAGGTCGCGCAGGTCCCCGTGGCTCTCGCGCTCGAGGAACCCCTGATCGAGCATCCAGTAGTCGTTGTAGACCTTGGAGAGATACTTGTTGCCGCTGTCGCATACGAAGGTCACCACCCGCTGCGGCTGGCGCTGCTCGCGGCAGTAGCGCAGCGCCGCCGCCAGCAGCGTGCCGGTCGAGGTGCCGCCGATCACCCCTTCCTTCTTCAGCAGCTCGCGGCAGGTGAGGAACGCTTCCGCGTCCGGGATGCTGTAGGTGCTCCTCACGCCCGAGAAGTCCGCCACCGGCGGCACCGAGTCCCCGCCGATGCCCTCGACCAGCCACGGCGACATCTTCTGCGGCAGCCGACCCGTGCTCGCGAAGCTCGCGAGCCCTGAGCCCACGGGATCGGCGAGCACCATCGCCACCTGCGGCGCGGTGCGCGCGAAGAAATGCGTCAGTCCCGCGAGCGTGCCGCCGGTGCCGACGCCGCACACCACCGCATCGAGCCGGCCCGCCATCTGCTCCCAGATCTCCGGGGCGGTGGTCTCCTCGTGCGCCTGGGCGTTCACCGGGTTGCCGAACTGGTTGACGAAGTACGAGTTCGGCGTCTCGCGCGCCAGGCGCTCGGCGACGTCGCGGTAGTACTCCGGATGCCCCTTGCTCACGTCCGAGCGGGTCATCACCACCTCGGCGCCCATCGCCCGCAGGTGAAAGATCTTCTCCTGGCTCATCTTGTCCGGGATCGCCAGCACCAGGCGGTAGCCCTTCTGCGCCGCGACCAGCGCGAGCCCGAGACCGGTGTTGCCCGCGGTCGCCTCGATGAGCACGCTTCCCGGGCGGATCAGGCCGGCGCGCTCGGCGGCCTGGATGAGATACAGGCCGATGCGATCCTTGATGGAGCCGCCGGGATTCTGGTTCTCGAGCTTCAAGTACAGCTCGCACGGGCCGGTGTCGATGCGCCGCACCGCCATGAGGGGCGTGCGGCCGATCATCTCCAGCACGTTGCCGTAACTCTGCGCTGCCATGTGCGGTCCCGTGTAGGGGGACCGTGATTGTACGGTCAGCCGGGGGTGGCGGCGACCAGAAGTCCCGCCGCGACCCAGCCGGACAGCAGCGCCGCTGCCTCGGCGGCCGCGCGCCCGGCGCCGTGCACCGCGGAGAGCCGCTCGCACAGCTCGCCGAACGTGGCACCGGCGCGCGCCGCATCGAGCGCCGCCGCCTCGGGCGGCTCGAGCGAGCGGAAATAGCTCTTCAGGTCCTGCCGCCACAGCAGCCACTCGACCGGCTCCTCCACCACGCGCAGCTGCGGGCGCTCCTCGCCCTCGGTGAGCGCCTTCCACAGCTGCGGTGCGTTCCAGCGCAGCGCGAGGCGCCGCACGCTCGGATGGAAGGTGAAGCGCAGCCCCGCCCACTGCGCGGGCGCGACGCGCGCGAGCGCCGTGGCCACGAGCGGCACGGCATCGGCGGCGTCGAACACCGCGCACAGCGTCCACTCCCAGCGCGCGAGCTCGGCGAGCAGCGGCACGTCCGCGGTGTCGGGGTAGACGCCGAGAAAGGCCTCGAGCGCATCGCCGTAGTGGCGGATGGTGAAGAACGGCGAGTCGTGCGCCCGTACGTAGGCGGCGCCGAGCGCCTCGAAGTCCTCCTCCCCGAGGAGCTCGGCGAGCGCCGGGTAGCTGGTCTTGAGCGCATCGATCAGGCGGCTGCCGTAGGCGCCGCCGTAGATCCCGAGCCGGGTCGCGACCGGCACGCGCTCGCTGCCGAGCACCTCGGCCTCGATGGCGCGGGTGCCGCGCAGCAGGTACTCCTGGAAATCCTCCTGCAGGCGCGCGAGGCCGCTCACGGGGCACCGAGGCGCGCCGCGGCGGCGGCGCGGGCGGGGGAGACGGCGGGCGGCGACTGCGCGAGCGTGCGGGCGGCGAGCGCGCGCGCCTGCTCGAGCTCGGCGACGAGCTCCGCGAGCGGCGGGATGCGGTCGTCGCGCTCGATCATGGTCGACACCGCGCCAAAGCGCCGCACGGCGCTCGCGTACAGCTCCCACACCGGGTCCGGCACCGGGTGATCGTGCGTGTCGATCAGGTAGTCGCCGTGGTTCTCGTGGCCGGCGAGATGGATCTGCTGCACGCGCTCGGGCGGAATGCCCGCGAGATACTCGAGCGGATCGAAGCCGTGGTTCACCGCGCTCACGTAGATGTTGTTGACGTCGAGGAGGATCAGGCAGTCGGCGCGCGTGGCAATCTCGGCGAGGAACTGCCACTCGGTGAGCGGCGAGTCGCGAAAGGCGACGTAGCTCGAGACGTTCTCGAGCAGGATGCGCCGCCCGAGCACCTCCTGCACCGTGCGCACGCGCGCCACCACGTGCGCGAGCGCCTCCTCGGTGTAGGGCAGCGGCAGCAGATCGTGGGTGTTGCGTCCGGCGACGCCGGTCCAGCAGAGGTGATCGGAGATCCACTCCGGCTCGATGCGCGCCGCGAGCGCCCGCACCTGGCGCAGGTACTCGCGATCGAGCGGCGCGGTGCTGCCGATCGAGAGCGACACGCCGTGCATCGCGAGCGGGTAACGCTCGCGGAAACGCGTCAGGTAATCGAGCGGCTTGCCGCCCGGCACCAGGTAGTTCTCCGTGAGCACCTCGAGCCAGTCGACCCGCGGGCGATCGGCGAGGATCGCCTCGTAGTGCTCGACCCGAAGGCCCAGGCCAAAACCGAGGGAAGGACGCGTCAGCATGTGTGCATCTCGGACCGGGGCGCGATTGTAGCGCGCACACCCATACAGTGGACCGGAGAAAGGACTACTGGATTGCGCCGCGCCGCGCCGACCCCTTGAAATGTGGCCTGTGCGGATCGATTACAATTCCCTCGCCCGCGTCCGCCTCAAGTACCCCGCGACTCACTCAGCTGACGGTGAAGGAATGACCGACGGTTCCCGTGACGCCATCCTCGTGCGTGGCGCGCGCCAGAACAATCTGAAGAATCTCGATCTCGACATCGCGCTCAATGAGCTCGTGGTCGTGACGGGCGTGTCCGGCTCGGGCAAATCCTCGCTCGTGTTCGACACGCTGTACGCGGAAGGCCAGCGCCGCTACGTCGAGACCTTCTCCCCCTACGCGCGGCAGTTCCTCGACCGCATGGACAAGCCGCAGGTGGATTCGATCGCCGGCATACCGCCGGCGATCGCCATCGACCAGACCAACCCGGTGCGCACCTCGCGCTCGACCGTCGGCACGATGACCGAGCTCAACGATCACCTGAAGCTCCTCTATGCGCGCGCGGCGCAGCTCTACTGCCGCCGCTGCGGCGAGCCGGTGCGGCGCGACGGCACCGAGAGCATCTACGCGGATCTCACCGCGCGCGCCCAGGGCGCCGGCGACCCGCGCCTGGTGCTCTCCTTCCCGGTGCCGGTGCCCGCGAACTTCACCGAGGGCGAGGTGCGCGAGCTGCTCGCACGGCAGGGCTACACGCGTTACCTCGATGCGGCCCCGCCGCCCCCGGCAGCGCCGCCGGCCGAGGCCCCGGCGGCGCGCGGCAAGGGCCGCGGCAAGCGCGCGCGCGCGGCGGCGGGCGCGCCGCCCAGGGTACTCGAGGTGGTGCAGGATCGCCTGCGCGCCGGGAGCGCCGAGCGCGGCCGCGTGCTCGAGTCGCTCGAGGCGGCGCTCAAGGTCGGTCGCGGCCGCGTCAATCTGCACGTGGTCGATGAGGCGGATCCGCCCGCGGTGCTCGCCACCTGGCGCTACTCGAACGAGCTGCACTGCGCGCACTGCAACCTCGCCTATCGCGAGCCGACGCCGAGCGGCTTCTCCTTCAACTCACCGCTCGGCGCCTGCGACACCTGCCGCGGCTTCGGCCGCACCATCGGCATCGACTACGGCCTCGTGATCCCGGACGAGAGCAAGTCGCTGCGCGGCGGGGCGATCAAGCCCTGGCAGAGCAAGTCCTACGCCGAGTGCCAGCAGGACCTGGAGAAGTTCGCGAAGCTGCGCGGCATTGCCCTCGATGTGCCGTGGCGCGAGCTCGACGCCGAGGCGCGCAAGTGGGTGATCGAGGGCGAAGGCGCGTGGAGCCGCAAGGTCTGGTATGGAGCCCGGCGCTTCTTCGCCTGGCTCGAGACGCGTGCCTACCGCATGCACGTGCGCGTGCTGCTGTCGCGCTACCGTGCCTATACGCCCTGCAGCGCCTGCGCGGGGGCGCGCCTCAAGAGCGAAGGCCTGCTGTGGCGCATCGGCAGCCGCGAGCTCGCCGCGGCGGCGCTCGACGGCCGGCCGCCGTTTCGCCCCGTGGGCACCGAATGGAGCGCGGCGCGGCTCGCCACGCTCCCCGGGCTCTCGATCCACGACCTGATGCTGCTGCCGGTCGAGCGCGCGTGCGAGTTCTTCGCGCGGCTGACGCTGCCGCAGCCGCTCGATGAGGCGACCGATCTGCTGCTCGGGGAGATCCGCGGGCGCTTCCGCTATCTGGCGGACGTGGGACTCGGCTACCTGACGCTCGATCGGCAGTCGCGCACGCTCTCGGGCGGCGAAGTGCAGCGCATCAATCTCACCACCGCGCTCGGCACCTCGCTCGTCAACACGCTGTTCGTGCTGGATGAGCCCTCGATCGGGCTGCATCCGCGCGACATGCAGCGGGTGATCGGCGTCATGAAGCGGCTGCGGGACGCCGGCAACTCGCTCGTCGTGGTCGAGCACGATCCGCAGATCATGCTCGAGGCCGACCGCATCCTCGACTTAGGTCCCGGTGCCGGCGAGCGCGGCGGGCAGATCGTCTTCTACGGCAGTCCGGCGCAGCTGCGCGAGCGCGTGGGCTCGCTCACCGGCGATTACCTGAGCGGCCGCAAGGCCGTGGTACCGCCGGCGCGCAGCGCCACCGCGGCGCGCGCCGGCGCCGCCGACGGCGGCGTCACCGCCGAGGCGCGCTCCAACCGCTGGCTGGAGCTCAAGGGCGCGAGCGAGCACAACCTCAAGAACGTCGACGCGCGCATCCCGCTCAAGCGCCTGGTGTGCGTCACGGGCGTCTCGGGCTCAGGCAAGTCGACGCTGGTCGAGGACGTGCTTTACCCCGCGCTGCTCAAATACCGCGGCAAGCCCACCGAGGCGCCGGGCCAGTTCACCGGGCTTGCGGGCGCCGAGCTGATCGACGACGTGGTGATGGTCGACCAGAACCCCATCGGCCGCACCACGCGCTCCAATCCGGCGAGCTACGTCGGCGCCTTCGACGCGATCCGCGCCCTGTACGCCGCCGAGCCCGCCGCGCAGGAGCGCAAGTACACCGCCGGCACCTTCAGCTTCAACTCCGGCAACGGCCGCTGCCCGACCTGCAGCGGCAACGGCTTCGAGCACGTCGAGATGCAGTTCCTCTCGGATGTGTACCTGCGCTGTCCGGACTGCGACGGCCGGCGCTACCGCGACGAGGTGCTCGAGATCCGCCGCGAGGGGGCCGACGGCCGCCGCGCCAGCATCGCGCAGGTGCTCGAGATGACCGTGACCGAGGCCGGCGCCTTCTTCGCCGACGTCCCGGAGATCGCCGTGCGGCTCGCACCGCTCGCCGACGTCGGACTCGAGTATCTCAAGCTCGGCCAGCCGGTGCCGACGCTCTCGGGCGGCGAGGCGCAGCGCCTGAAACTCGCCGGGCACCTCGCCGAGGCCGGCTCGGTGCTCTCGAGCACCACCCACAAGGGGAAACTGTTCCTGTTCGATGAGCCGACGACGGGGCTGCACTTCGAGGACGTCGCCAAGCTCCTCAGGGCGTTCAGGAAGCTGCTCGCCGCGGGGCACTCGCTGCTCGTCATCGAGCACAACCTCGACGTCATCGGCGCGGCCGACTGGATCATCGACCTGGGGCCCGAGGGCGGCGAGCGCGGCGGGCAGATCGTGTGCGCCGGCACGCCCGCCGAGATCTGCGCGGCGGAGGCCTCGCACACCGGCCGCGCGCTGCTCGCCTACCGCGCGGCGCTCGCCGGCGAGCGGCCGATCGCCGCCGCCGCGTCCTCGAGCGCCGCGGTCGCCGAGCCGCGCGCGGCGTACGGCGCCAACGGGCGCGGCCGCAACGCGGTCGTCATCCACAAGGCGCGCGAGCACAACCTCAAGGGCATCGACGTCGAGATCCCGCGCGACCGCTTCACCGTCATCACCGGGGTCTCGGGCTCGGGCAAGTCGACGCTCGCCTTCGACATCCTCTTCAACGAGGGGCAGCGCCGCTATCTCGAGTCCCTCAACGCCTATGCGCGGCAGTTCGTGCAGCCGGCGGCGCGCCCTGACGTCGATGCGATCTTCGGCATCCCGCCGACGGTCGCGATCGAGCAGCGCACCAGCCGCGGCGGCAGGAAGAGCACCGTGGCGACGCTCACCGAGATCTACCATTTCATGCGGCTGCTGTACGTGAAGCTCGGCACGCAGTACTGCCCCGACTGCGACGTCGCCATCGAGCCGCAGAGCGCGGAGTCGATCGCCGCGCGGCTGCTGCGCGAGTACCGCGGCAAGCGCGTCACGCTGCTCGCGCCGCTGGTGGTGGCGCGCAAGGGCTACTACACCGACCTCGCCCGGTGGGCGCACAAGAAGGGCTTCCGCGCCCTGCGCGTCGACGGCGAGCTCACGCCGACTTCGCCCTGGCCGCGCCTGTCGCGCTTCCGCGAGCACACCATCGAGCTGCCGGTGGCGGACCTCGAGGTCGGCGCCCGGACCGATGCGGCGCTGCATCGCGAGCTCGCGCGCGCGCTCGACTTCGGCAAGGGTCTGGTGCACGTGCTCAACGTGAAGTCCGGCACCGTCACGGTGTTCTCCACCCGGCGCGCCTGCCCCTCCTGCGGGCGCAGCTTCGCCGAGCTCGACCCAAGGCTCTTTTCCTTCAACTCGCGTCACGGCTGGTGCGAGAGCTGCTACGGCACCGGCGTCGAGATGGCGGGGTTCGATGCCGGGCAGTCGGGGGAGGAGATCTGGTGGAACGAGTGGTACGAGCGGGAGCCCGCGCCCTGCGCCCGCTGCCACGGTGAGCGCCTCAACCCGGTCGCGCTCAACGTGCGCTTCCGCGGGCGCTCGATCGCCTCACTCGCCGCCGAGCCGGTCGCGGGCAGCGCTGAGTTCTTCGCGGGGCTGCGCCTGAAGCCGCGCGAGCGCGCCATCGCCCGCGACCTGCTGGCCGAGATCCGCGCGCGGCTCCGGTTCCTGGCGCGCGTCGGCCTCGCTTACCTCACGCTCGATCGCTCCGCGCCGACGCTCTCGGGTGGCGAGGCCCAGCGCATCCGCCTCGCCGCACAGCTCGGCTCGAATCTCAAGGGCGTGTGCTACGTGCTCGATGAGCCGACCATCGGGCTGCATCCGCGCGACAACGGCATCCTGCTCGACTCGCTCGCCGAGCTCGCCGGCCACCGCAACACGCTGGTGGTGGTCGAGCACGACGAGGAGACCATCCGCCGCGCCGATTACGTGCTCGACTTAGGTCCCCAGGCGGGCGTGCGCGGCGGCGAGCTCGTCGGCGCCGGCACGGTGCGCGACCTCATCGCCAACCCGCGCTCGATCACCGGGCGCTTCCTGCGCGAGCCGCTGCTGCATCCGGCGCGCCCGCACCGCCCGGTGGACGCACGCACCGCACACCTGACGCTCGCGCGCGTCACGCTGCACAACCTGCGCGGCAGCGATGTGCGCATTCCACTCGGGCGGCTGGTGGTGATCACCGGCGTCTCCGGCTCGGGCAAGTCGACCGTGGCGCGCGACGTGCTGTACGCCAATTTGCGGCGGCTGCTCGGCGCCGGGCAGCGCGGGCGGCGGCGCCGGCGCGGCCACGGCGGCGAGCCGCTCGGCTGCGCCGCGGTGCGCGGGATCGAGCCCCTGGGGCGCGTGCTCGAGGTCGATCAGACGCCGATCGGCAAGACGCCGCGCTCCTGCCCCGCGACCTACATCGGACTGTGGGACGAGGTGCGGCGCATCTACGCCGCTACCACCGAGGCGCGCATCCGCGGCTACACCGCGAGCCGCTTCTCCTTCAACACCGCCGGCGGCCGCTGCGAGGCCTGCGAAGGCCAGGGCGTGAAGACCATCGAGATGAGCTTCCTGCCGGACGTCAAGGTGCTGTGCGACGTGTGCGGCGGCAAGCGCTTCAACGCCGAGACGCTCGCCGTGCTGTGGCGCGGCAAGAGCATCGGCGACGTGCTCGCCATGGACGTCGACGACGCGGTGACGTTCTTCGCCGCCCACGCGCGCGTGCACCGCGCGCTCAAGCTCCTGCAGGACGTGGGGCTCGGCTATCTCACGCTCGGGCAGCCGAGCCCGACGCTCTCGGGCGGCGAGGCGCAGCGCATCAAGCTGGTCGCCGAGCTCTCCAAGGTGCGCGAGGACGGCGCGGGGGGGCTGCGGGCGGCGCCCAAGCAGACGCTCTACGTGCTCGATGAGCCCACCGTGGGGCTGCACATGGCGGACGTCGAGAAGCTGATCCAGGTGCTGCACCGCCTGGTCGCCGCCGGCAACAGCGCGGTCGTGGTCGAGCACAACCTCGACGTGATGGCCGAAGCCGACTGGATCATCGACTTGGGTCCCGAAGCGGGTGAGGGCGGCGGCCGCATCGTCGCGCAGGGGCCCCCGGCGCAGATCGCGCGCCGCGCCCGCACCTCACACACCGGGCGGGTGCTCAAGGACTTCCTGCGCGAAAGAACCACGCCCGGGGCGGGCCCGCGGTAGTACGCTCGCGGTTGCATGGCCCACGATCTGGTCTGCTGGAAATGCGGTGCGGCGCTCGCCGCGCTCAGCCTGCCGCTGCGGCGCCTCGACGAGTGCCCCAAGTGCCGCGCGGAGCTGCACGTGTGCCGCATGTGCGTCGACTACGACACGCGCGTCGCCAAGCACTGCCGTGAGCCGACCGCGGAAGAAGTGAGCGACAAGACGCACGCGAATTTCTGCGACCACTTCAAGCCGCGCTCCGCGGCTTACACGCCGCCCAACACGGCCGAGGTCGAGCGGGCGCGCTCGGAGCTCGAGCGGGTGTTCGGCAAGCGCTGAGCGCTCAGGACTTTTTGGCGCGCTCGCTCAGGCGCTCGAGCAGCCGCGAGAACGGCGAGTTCTTCTGCACCTCGACCTGCAGGTGGCGCACGCCCGTGTCGTTGACGATCTCGCCGCGGTCGTCCTCGATGGTGAGCTGCGTCGCCCCGAGTATCTCCAGCGTCTCCTCGAGCGTGGGTCCGCCGCGGCGCTCGCGCGCACCGACCCTGCCCGGAGCGCGAGTGCGGGCGGCCCCGGGAGCGCGTCCCGGCGCCGCCGGCTTCGCTCCCGGCTTCGCCGCCAGCGGTCGCGCCGCCGGCAGCTGCAGATCGAGGTCGTTGTCGATGAGCTTGAACTCCTCGGGCTCGAGGCGGCGCGGCGCGCCGGGGGCGATGGCGAGCGTGGCCGCCACCTTCTCGTCGTCGGTGGCACGGCCGCGCTCCTGCGGGCTCACCGGCACGACCGCGACCGAGCCGAACTCCGAGCGCACGTAGTAGGCGACCTGCTTGGCCGAGATCGCGTCGCTGAAGAATCCGAGCCGCAGCCCGTACCAGCGGCGGCCTTCGCGGCTGCCCTCGACCGTGTAGAGAGTGTAGGCGCTGAAGATCGCGAGCGGCGGCACCTTGCCAAGATCGACCGGCTGCACCGACCACTGCAGCTGCACCGCGAACCAGACCGGCGCATTGTTGACGACCGCGTCCTTCAGCGCGCGGCGCGTGCCGGTGTCGTCGGGCTTGAGCAGCGGAATGTTGCTCGCCGGCGCATCGGCGGATTTTTCCGCATCCTCGGGCCGCCGGTCCTCGAGCACCCTTAGCACCTGGGTATCCGTGAGCGCAGCATCCGCCGGGGCGGCGGCGCTGCGCGGCGCCGCCGGCATCTGCATCAGGCGGGTCTCGCCGGTGGCGCTCGTCTCGCCGAGCGCGGCGAGCACCTCACGCACGTTGGAATCGCTGACCGCGGGCGGGGCGGCGGGCCGGGCCGGGGCGCCGACCGCGACGCGGGCGCGCGGTGCCGGAACCGGTGCCGGCATCTGCGGGCGAGCCGGCATCTGCGGGCGAGCCGGCGCTGCCGCGGGCGCACGGGCGGGCGCCGCGGCGCGTGCAGGCGCGGCGGCGGCCCGCGCCGGCGCAACGACGCGGGCGGGCGCAGCAACGGCGATGGGAGCGGCGCGCGTCGGCGTCGTGCCGCGCGCAGGCGCATGGACGGGGGCGGCGGGGCGTGCCACTGCGGCCGGCTTGCGCACCGCGGGCGCGGCCGGTGCGGCGGGCGCGGCCGCGGCACGGACCGTGGGGACACGGGCGGCGGCCGGCGGAGCGGCATGCACCACCGGCACCCGCACCGAAGCGGGCGGACCGGCCGGCGGCGCGGGCGGCGCAGCGGGGCGTGCGACGACGGGAGCGACGGCGCGCGGCGGGGCGGGCTGCACCGCGGGCGCGGCGATCCGGGTCTGGGGGCCGGCGGCGTGCTGAGCCTGCGCCGCGGCGGCAGCGGCGGCGCGCTCACGGAGCTTGCGGCCCGGAGCCTCGCCAGCCCAGGCGCCGGGATAAATCTCGCGCACTACATTCAGCCATTCCTCGGCCTCGGCGAGCGTCGCGAAATACCCCATGTGGAGGCGGAAGCGCTCGCGGCCTTCCTCGAAGCGGCGGCTGACGAAGAAGTTGAAGCGCTTGAGCTCCGGGAGGTCGGTCTGCGCGAGCGCCATCGGCGTGGTGGACGAGCACAGGTTGAGAACGAACGGGCCGTTCACCGCGGCGGGCGGTCCCGTTTCTCCCTGAGTGGCTCCCGGCATGGAGTCGGCAGCCAGTTCTGGCATTGGTGTCATAGCTTCCCCGAGATCCGGACTCGATCAAATCCCTGATAACGTCCCCGGAACACGCGGACTTTAGGGATTCGCAACGGGGAAGGGAGGTGCGAGCGTCGCGCTTTTAACTGCGCGATCGTGGCAGCCCCGCCGTCGTGGAACCTCTTGGGTCCGTTAGACCGGTGGCTTTGCGTCCCCGTCTTTCAACGGGTTTGCCCTTATCACGTACCCAGTGTCAAAGCGTCGCCGTTTGCAGTCAAGAGCTTGTGGCGAACTTTTGAACTCGATGACCAACATATGGTGCATCGCCGCGACGCACGCGCACCTTATGTCTCAACGCGGCGGCGCATCCGTAGAAATACCACCCCAAAAACGGCCCGCGCCTGCCACGCGCGCCCGGTAATAACTGCCCGGGGCGAGCGCGCCGTAGGCCACCGCGCCGCCGGCGCGCGGCGCGTGCACGAAGCGTCCGCCGCCCACGTAGATGCCCACATGATCGACGTGGTGCGAGTGGATACGAAAAAAAATCAGGTCCCCGGGCGCGAGCGCGGCGAGCCGCACCGGATGCGCGGCGCGCTGCTGCTCGCGGGCGGTGCGCGGGATCGCGAGCCCGGCGCGGGCATGCACGTAGAGCGCAAGCCCGCTGCAATCGAAGCCGGCCGCGTCGGCGCCGCCGAACTGGTAGGGCGTGCCGACGAGCGAGACCGCGAGCGCGGCCATGGCGGCGCCGGTATCGGGCGGCGCGGCGGCGCGGCGCGGCGGCGCCGCGCAGGCCGCAAGCAGCAGCGCGGCGGCGAGCAGCGCACCCGCGGCGAGCGCCCGCGGCGTGCGGCGCATCAGCGGGCGCGCGCGGGCTTGCGGTCGGGGGGCGCGGCGGGGCCGCGGGCGGGCGTGAGCCGTGCGAGGGCGTGGAGGCCCGGATTCACGTAACGCTGCACACCCTTGCGCCCCGAGCGGGTCGCTCCGACCATCGCCGCCGCCACCTCCCGCGCCGAGATCGCACGCAGCGCGGCGCGCTTGCCGGTGAGGAAGGGATTCACGAGCGGCATGAACAGCATCGCCGCGAGCTCGAGCGGGCGCATCTCGTGGCGCCAGCCGAGCAGCACCCCCGGCTGCAGGATGTCGAGCGCGGCGAAGCCGACGCCCTCGAGCTCCTCCTCCATCTCCCCCTTGGTGCGCAGGTAGAAGTTGCGCGAGCGCGGATCGGCGCCCGCGCTCGACACGACCACGAAGCGCTGCGCCCTGGCGGCGAGCGCCGTACGCGCGAACGCCATGACGTAATCCACGTCGACCTCGCGGAAATTCTCACGCGAGCCGGCGCGGCGGATGGTGGTGCCGAGACAGCACAGCGCGACGTCGCAGCTCACGCCCTGCAGCTGCGTCTCCATGCGGTCGAACTGCACGATGCGGTTGGCGAGACGCGCGTGCTCGCGCGCCAGCGGGCGGCGGGTCACCGCGATGACGCGGCTGAAGTCGGGGGCGCCGAGCAGGGCATCGAGCAGATAGCCGCCCGTCAGGCCGCTCGCGCCGGCGAGCAGCGCGACCCTGGTCTGGCCGTTTGACATCGATATCCCCCGTGACCGGGCAAGCGCTCTCCGCGGCGCAGCTTAGCGAGAGCGTATGCGCCGCGGCAAGACTCAACTTATATACAACAGGCTCGCCTACAGTCCGAGCCGCAACTGCGCGCCGGCGGGGACCGGAGGCGTGAAGCGCGTGGTGTCGAGAGCGCCGCGCCCGGGGGAGTTGAGTCCCAGGCGCTGGCAGGCGAGCCGGAAGCGGTTGCGCAGCAGCAGTGCGTACGGCCCGGTGCCGCGCATGCGTGAGCCGAAGTTCGGGTCGTTGTCGCGTCCGCCGCGCATCCCGTGGATGAGCGACATGACGTGCGCCGCGCGGTCGGGATAGTGGGCGGCGAGCCACTCGCGGAACAGGTCCTTGACCTCGTACGGCAGCCGCAGCAGCACGTAGCCCGCCCAGCGGGCCCCCGCGGCGGCGCACGCCTCGAGGATCCGCTCCATTTCGTGGTCGGTGATGGCCGGAATCACCGGCGCCACCATCACGCCGCAGGGCACGCCCGCCGCGGCGAGCGCCGCGAGCGTGCGCACGCGCGCCGCCGGCGCCGCCGCCCGCGGCTCGAGCTTGCGCTTGAGGTCGTCGTCGAGGCTCGTGACCGTCATCGCGACGCTCACCAGATTGTCACGCGCGAGCGAGGTGAGCAGGTCGAGATCGCGCAGCACCAGCGTATGCTTGCTGAGAATCGCGACCGGATGCCGCGTCCGCTCCAGCACTTCGAGGATCGAGCGGGTGACCTTCATGTGGCGCTCATCCGGCTGGTAGGCGTCGGTGTTGATGCCGAGCATGATCGGCTTGCAGACATAGCCGGGACGTGACAGCTCCTCTTCCAGCCGCTTTGCGGCGTCGACCTTGTAGAAGAGCCGAGTCTCGAAATCGATGCCGGGTGAGAGCCCGAGGTAAGCGTGGGTCGGACGCGCAAAGCAAAATATGCAGCCTGTGGAACATCCCCGATAAGGGTTGATCGACCGATCGAATCCAACATCCGGCGAGTCGTTGGTCGTGATCACGCCGCGCGCCTGGTCCGGCTCGAGCGTGGTCGGAACCGAGTCCGGCGCCTCCTCGAGGTACCAGCCGTCATCCACCGCATCGATCGCGCGCGACTCGAAACGTCCCGGCGGATTGGAGAGAGCCCCGCGGCCCTTGAGGGCCCGGGGGCGGGAATTCATGCGGGTCATCCGCCAACTGTACGCCCATACAGTAGCGCGGTAAAGCAACCTAACTGAATGATTTAATTACTAATATCGCGCCCAGAGGCTGAGCGGGCGCCGGTCCCGGACGGCGCGCCGGGGGCTTGGCTGAGCGCCCTACTTCACCAGCCGCAGCGCGAAGGGATAGCGGTAGGAGACGCCCTCGCTCGCCTTGATGGCGGCGATGATGGTGAGGGCGAGCCAGGCGATGAGCAGCGCAATCCCGAGCAGCACGCCGATGAAGATGAACACCGCCACCCAGCAGACGACGGCGGCGATCGACACCGAGATGTTGAAGTTGAGGCTCTCGAGCGCCTGCTCCCCGACGAACGCCGAGCGCCCGCGCCAGCTCTGCCACACGATCAGCGGCCCGATCACGTTGCCGATGAGCGGCACCACCAGGCCACCGAATGCCGCGAGGTGCGCCAGCATCCCCCAGGTGCGCTCGCTCTCGGTCGGCGCCGCGCCCGGCGCCGGACCCGCGCCGGACTCGCTCATGTCGACTCCTCCCCTTCAATGCAGGCTGGAGCGATAGCGGAGGGTGACTCCGTAACTCCGGCCCGGCTCGGCATAGTATGCCGCCGTCTGGTAGCTGCGGTCGAAGAGGTTGGCCGCGCGCGCCTCGAGCGTCCAGTCGCTGCCGAGCCGCCACTGGGTGAGCAGATCGACCGTCAGGTAGCCGCCCAGCGGCAGCGTGTTGGCGAGGTCGTCGTAGCGGCGGCCTTCCCAGCGGGCCACGACGGCGAGCGAGCCCGCGGCATCGGCGGCGTTGCCGGCGTGCAGCAGGCGGCGCACGGTGAGACTGGCGTTCTGCTGCGCGCGGCGCGGCAGCAGATCGTCGTACCCGGGACCCGGTGAGACGTTCTGCGGCTCGAGCCCGGTCAGCTGTCCGGCGAGCACCCAGTCGGCGCTGTGCCAGTCGCCCTGCAGCTCGACGCCGCGGATGCGCGCCCGGTCGATGTTGAGCGGCAGGAAAGTCTCGGGATCGAGCGAGATCTCGTCGTCGATGGTGGTCTGGTAGGCGTGCAGCGACCAGCGCAGCGTCGCGCCCTCGCCGTCGAAGCCCGCCTCCCACGACTCGGAGGTCTCGGGCCTGAGAGTGGGATTGCCGTAGCCCGGAAAGTAGAGCTCGTCGAAGGTCGGCGCGCGGAACGCCGAGCCCCAGGTGACGAGGAAACGCACGCCGTCGCCGAGCTTGCGCGTGACGCCGAGGTTCCCGGTCCAATGATCGCCGAACTGCTCGTTGTCCTCGTAGCGCGCGCCGGCGAGCGCCGACCAGTCGCCGAGATCGGCGTGCAGCTCGCTGAACACCGCGCGCGTGGTGCGCGCGGTCACCTCGAAGGGCGTGTCGCTGTCGAGGTGCACGTCCTCGTAGTCGAGGCCGCTGATGAGCCTGAACACCCGGCCGAGCTGGCCGTCGGCCTGCAGGCTCGCGCTGTCGCGCACCGTGTCGAAGGTGCCGACCGGGGTCGGGTCGAGGAAGTCGCGCTCGTCGTCCTCGTCGCGCCCGGCCATGAGGCGCACGTGCCAGCTGCCGCCGAGCGCCTGGTCGAGATGCGCGGTGTAGACCTTCTCGGCGAAATCCAGCCGGTCGTCGAAGCCGGCGCCGTCGAAGGCGGTCCAGCCGCGGGTGTAGAGCACGTCGGCGGATGCGGTGAGCGTATCGGAGAGACGCACGCCGCCGCTGAGTGAGCCGGAGCGGTTCTGGTGACCGTCGGGCACCTGCGGGGCGGCCGGATCGAAGCAACCGGCGATCGCGGACGGCAGGCAGGCGGGGATGCCCGCGGTCGTGAGCGCGTCGCCCGACACGCTGCCCCAGGCCTCGCTACCGCGCGCCGCGAGGTAGCCGGTGAACTGGTGCGTGTCGTAGCTGCCGGTCATGGCGCTGCCGCCGAGCGTCATGCCCGGGTCGTTCGCCTGGCGGGTGAAGATCTGGATGACGCCGCCGACCGCGTCCGAGCCGTAGAGCGTCGAGCGCGGCCCGCGCACCACCTCGATGCGATCGATCTGCTCGAGCGGAATGATCTCGAAGGGCGCGATGCCGAGGCTGGCGGAGCCGACCCGCACGCCGTCGATCAGGAGCAGCGTGTGGTCGGAGTCGGCGCCGCGGATGAACACCGAGCTCTGCTGGCCGAGGCCCCCCGAGCTGTCGACGTTGACGCCGGCGAGATCGGCGAGCAGGTCCTGCACCGAGAGCGCCTGGCGCGCCTCGATGTCGGCGCGCGTCAGCACCGTCACCGAGAACAGCGACTGGTCCTCGGGCTCCGGCACGCGCGCGGCGGTGACGATGACCTGCTGCAGTTGATCGGCGGACGGCGGTTGCGGCGGCGGCGCCAGCTGGCCGAAGGCCGCTGGCACGAACGCAATGTACAGCCATGCCGCGCGGACCGGCGCGCGGCGCGAGATGAGACCCTGCGACATGATAGAGAGCTCCTCAAAGGCACACACCCGTGCGCGTCGCACGTCGCTTCGAGGAGCTGGCGGGTCTGCGCAACGCCCGCGCATACCGCAAGACCAGCGTCGCCCGCCGCGACGTCCAACGGTGATGCGCGAGGCCGGTCTCCGGGCTCTCGAGCCGGAGGCTTGCGCCTCCTCGGTGGATCGCCTTCCCGCGCCCTTGCGGACGCAGTGGCGAGTGATCCGCCTCAACTCGATTACCGTTGCGGGGGCAGCGCCGGGTTTGGACGAATCCGCACCGGACTTCCCGTTTTACTCGTTCCCTCGCGGGACGAGCACCTCACGCCGCGCGAAGCGTGCCTGCGCCCCGCGGCGCCGTCAAGGCGTCGCCGGCGGACGCCCCGTGGCATGATCGCTCCCGATGAAGCCGCTGCAACACGACGCCGCCCCCGTACCCGCTACCGCCGCCGGGCTCCTCGGTTACCTGGCGGTCGCACCGCTGCTGGCGTGTCTCGCAGCCGTCACGGCGCTGCCCGGCTACGCCGCTCATGAGCTCGCGCAGCGCGCCGCGATCGCCTGGGGCGCGGTACTGCTGGTCTTCGGCGCCGCGGTGCATGTCGGCCTCGCGCTCGCCGGGCGCATTCCCGCGACGGCGGTGCGCATGACGGCAGTGACGCTGCCGGCGCTGGCCGCGGCGGCAGCGGTGCTGATCGGCGGACAGCGGGCGCTCGCGCTCCTCACCGTCGCGGGCGGCCTCTTCTGGCTGTACGAGCACCGCGCGTGCGCTGCCGGGCTGCCGCCCGCCTACCTGACCCTGCGGCGCAACTTAAGCCTCGCCGCGGCGACGCTGCTGGCGCTCATCATGATCGCCTCCGATGCGGCGGGGCTGCTCTGATGGCCGAGGACTTCCTCTCCGCGCCCTGGCTGCGGCGCCTCATCACGGTGGCGCTGCTCGCGGGGCTCGTGCTGCTCGGCTTCCTGGTGCTCGATCCCTTCATCGTGCCGATCGTCTGGGCCACGATCCTCGCCTTCGTCACCTGGCCGGCCTACGGGTGGCTCATCGGCAAGTTCCGCGGCCGCCGCACCCTCGCGGCGCTGGCGCTGACCACGGTGGTGAGCGCCGCGGTGATCGCACCGCTCGCCTGGCTGGCGGTGGTGGTGCGCTTCGAGCTGGTACACGCCTACCACGAAACGCAGACGCTGCTCGCCGGCGGCACGCTGCCCCCGGCGGTCCTCAAGCTGCCGTGGATCGGCGACCCGCTGCGCGAGCTGGCCGCGCGCGCCGCGCAGGACCCGCACGCGCTCGGCGCCGAGCTGCGCAACATCACCGACCACTCGCTCGAGCAGATCGGCCGCGTGGTCGGCAACATCGGCCGCAATGTCGGCAAGCTGCTGCTGACCGTGGTGAGCCTGTTCTTCGTGTACCGCGACGGCGCGCGCATCGCCGCACAGCTCGCCACCGCGCTCGAGCAGATGCTCGGCCCGCGCGTGCACAACTACCTGCAGGCGATCGGCCAGACGGCGAAGGCGGTGGTCTACGGGCTGGTGCTCGCCGCCGTGGTGCAGGGCGTGCTGGTCGGCCTCGGCTACGCGGCCGCCGGGGTCGGCGCGCCGGTATTCCTCGCCGCGCTCACCACCGTGTGCGGGCTCATCCCGTTCGCGGCTCCCGCGATCTGGGCGTGCGTGACGGCCTGGCTGCTGCTCGAGGGGCACACGGTCGCGGGCATCGGACTGCTGGTATGGGGCGCCGTGGTGATGAGCTGGACCGACCACATCGTGCGGCCGTTCCTCATCAGCCGCGAGGCGCAGATCCCCTTCCTGGTGGTGCTGTTCGGCGTGCTCGGCGGGCTCGCCGCCTTCGGGCTGGTGGGCCTGTTCGTCGGTCCGGTGATCCTCGCGGTGCTGCTCGCCATCTGGCGCGAGTGGCAGCACGAGAGTCAGCTCGACAGGAACATCCGGTAGGCCGGATTCGCGGTCTCCTCCACGTAGGGGTAGTGCAGGTCGCGCAGGTGCCCGAGGAAATCGGCGCGTTCGGCCGGCGGCACCTGGATGCCGGCGAGCACCCGCCCGTAGTCCGAGCCGTGATTGCGGTAGTGGAACAGGCTGATGTTCCAGCGCGCCCCGATCGCCTGCAGGAACTTCAGCAGCGCCCCCGGGCGCTCCGGGAACTCGAACCGGTACAGCAGCTCGTGCTCGAGGCCGCGGGCGTGTCCGCCCACCATGTAGCGCACGTGCAGCTTCGCCATCTCATCGTCGGTCATGTCGGTGACCGTGAAGCCGGCGGCGCGCAGCTGCGCGGCGATCACGTCCTTCTCGGCGCGCCCCTGCGACAGCGCGAGCCCGACAAAGATCTGCGCCGCATCGGGTCCCGCGTAACGGTAGTTGAACTCGGTGACGCCGCGCCTGCCGAGCGTCTCGCAGAAGCGCAGGAAGCTGCCCGGCCGCTCCGGGATCACCACCGCCAGCAGCGCCTCGCGCTCGCCGCCGAGGTCGGCGCGCTCGGCGACGTGCCGCAGCCGGTCGAAGTTCATGTTGGCGCCGCTGTTGATCGCCACCAGGCGCTTGCCGTGCCAGCCCTCGCGCGCCACGTACTGCTTGAGGCCCGCGAGCGCCAGCGCCCCGGCCGGCTCGACGATCGAGCGGGTGTCCTCGAACACGTCCTGGATCGCGGCGCAGATCGCGTCGCTGTCGGTGAGCAGCACCTCGTCGACCAGCCCGCGGCACAACGCGAAGGTCTCCTCGCCCACGCGCCGCACCGCGACGCCGTCGGCGAAGATGCCGACGCGCTCGAGCGTCACGCGCTGTCCGGCACGCAGCGACTCGTACATCGAGGCCGCGTCGCGCGGCTCCACGCCGATCACCCGCACCGCCGGGTAGAGATACTTGACGTACACCGCGATGCCGGCGAGCAGCCCGCCGCCGCCGACCGGCACGAAGATGGCGTGCACCGGTTCGCGCGCCTGGCGCAGGATCTCGACCGCGATGGTGCCCTGTCCGGCGATCACGTCCGGATCGTCGAAGGGATGCACGAACACGAGATTGCGCTCGCGCCCCAGGGCGAGCGCCCGCTCGAGCGCGGCGTCGTAGTCGTCGCCGTGCAGCACCACCTCGCCGCCGAGATCGAGTACCGCCTGCACCTTGATGTGGGGCGTGGTGACCGGCATGACGATGACCGCGGGAATGGCGCGGCGGCGCGCCGCGAGCGCCACGCCCTGGGCATGGTTGCCGGCCGAGGCGCACACCACGCCGCGCGCCGCCGCCGCATCCCCGAGGTGCGCGATGCGGTTATAGGCGCCGCGCAGCTTGAAGGAGAACACCGGCTGCAGGTCCTCGCGCTTCAGCAGCACCTCGTTACCGAGGCGGCGCGACAGGCGCGGCGCCACCTCGAGCGGCGACTCGATCGCCACGTCGTAGACGCGGGCCTTGAGGATCCTCTCGATGTAGGGACTCGCCATCGACGGCGAGCTTAGCGAACGCGGCGTGTCCCTGTCAGCGCTTCTCGCCGGTGCGGCGCACCGCGAAGCGGTACTCGCTGCGCCCGATGCACACCTGGTCGCCGTCCTTGAGCATCTGCCGGGTGATGCGCCGGCCGTTGACCAGCACGCCGTTGGTGCTGTTCAGGTCCTCGATGATGGTGTGCGCGGGTGCGGCGAGGATCACGGCGTGATGGCGGCTGATGTACTTGGCGTCGATCTGCAGGTCGTTGTCGGGGGTGCGGCCGATGCTGGTCTTGCGCGCCAGCACGTGCACCACCTCGCGCCCGCCGTCCGAGCGGATCAGCAGGCGCGCCGCGCCATCCGGGGCCGGATCGCGCACCGGGCCCGCCTCGGCTTCGGCGAACGCCGCCGCCTCGCGCAGCGCCAGGTGGGTATCGGTCTCGACGTGCGCCGCGCGGGTCTCATCGAGCGTGTGGCGCCACTGCTGGTTGGCCTTCTCGAGCTCCGAGACGCGGGCGTTGCGGCCCCGCAGCTGCGACTCGAGGCGCGTGATCGTGTCCTCGGCGGCGCGCAGGTCCGCCTCGAGCTCCTGGGTGCGGGCGATGGCGGCCTCCGAGGCGCTCTGCAGCGCGCGCAGCATCTCCACCTGCTCCGCCACGCGCGCCTCGAGCTGCCTGGCGTGCGCCTCGCCCGCGGCGATGCTGGCGAGGTGGCCGCTGCGCTCGAGCTGCGCCGTGCGCAGCGCGCCCGCCCACTCGTCCATGTCGGCGCGTACCTTGGCGAGCTCCTGGTCGCGCTCGGCGGCCCGCTTGCGCTCGGCGGCGAGCTCCGCCTCGAGAGTCGCCCCCCGGGTGCGCGCCGCGGCGAGCGCCGCCTCGTATTCGCTGGCGCGCGTGGTCACGCCCGCCGTGGCGGCGCGCGAGGCCTCGAGCGCGGTGTTGACGCTCGCCTGCGCCGCGCGCAGCCGCATCAGCTCCTCGTCGCGCTGCTCGAGCGTGCCCCCGAGGTTGTGCACCTGGGCCTCGAGCGCGGCGATGCGTGCGGCGCGCTGTCCGAGCTCCGCTTCGAGCTCGCCGCAGCGCGCGTCGCGGCTCGCGAGCTCGCGCGTCAGCCTGGACCGGCCGCTCTCCTCGCCATCGAGCTCGTCCTGCAGCTGCACGAGCAGCCCCTCGAACAGCGCGCGGCGTCCCTCGGCGGACCGGGACGATTCGAAGTGGGCGGCGGCGCGGGCGCGCAGCTCCTCGAGCTCCCGCTCGAGCGCCGCGTGGGCGCGGTCGCGGGCGGCGATGAGCTCGCGATGCTCGACCTCGCGGCGGCGCGCGCTCTCGGTGGAATGCTCACGCTCGGCCAGCAGCTGCACCTCGCCGGCGAGCTGCGCCGCGGCCAGCTCGCGCGCATGCAGCGCCTCGCGCTCCGCGGCGGCCTGACGCGCCGCGGCCAGCTGATCGGCAAGCTCCGCCGCCTGCTCGCCCGCCGCGGCGCGGGCCCGTGCGAGCTCCTCGCCGAGCGCCGCCTCGCGCTCGGCGGCGGCGGCGCGCAACTGCGCGAGCTCCGCGGCGTGTTGGGCGCTGCGCTGCTCGCCGCTGGCGTGCGCTGCGGCCTGCTCGGCCGCGTGGGCGGCGGCGGCCTGCGTGGCGGCGCTGCGCGCCGCGGCGAGCTCGGCGGTGAGGGTCTCGAGGCGCTGCCCGGCGCCGGCGCGGGCCGCATCGGCCTCCTCGAGCAAACGCTCGATCTCGTTGAGGCGTGCGCCGCGGCTCGCGAGCAGCTCCTGCGCCTCGCGCAGATTGGCCACCGCGGTCTGCAGCGGGTCCTCCCCGGCCTCGGCGGCCTCGGCGGCCGCGGGGGACCCGGGCGCGGGCGGCCCCTCGGGGAGCGCCGGCTGAATCCAGGTATCGGCGAGCCGCTCGCGCGCGGCCGCCTCATAAGCTTTCGGGTCCAGAACCGGAAGCTCATCGGTACTGTCGAGATCCGCCCCCGGGGGTGGTAGTCCTTCGGGGGGCTGCCTCAGGCGAGGATCCATGTGGGATTGGGCCCCTGATTTCTTTGTGCGGAAATCTTAATACCGCACGGGGCTTACGTCCGCGTGACGTGGCTCAATTATGTGAGGCGAATCGCGAAATCGGCTTTTTTCCGGGGTCGGGGGCGCCTTCAGCGGCGCAAAAAAGGGCGAACGGCCTCGGCGACCGCCCCCGGGGCGCTCTGGAACAGCGCCTCGCCGGGCTCGGGGAAATCGACCACGCGCGCACCGGGCTGCGCCTCGCGCACGCGCGCCCCGGCGTCGGAGGAGGCGTCCCGGGGCCGCAGCACCAGCAGCGGCTGCGTCACCCGCGCGAGCCGCTCGCGCCAGGGATAGGCGGCGGCACCGAAATCCCCCGCGGCCGCAGCCCCGCCAGCCGGCGGCACCGACGCGAGGACGATGCGCCGCACCTGCGCCGCGCGCGCGAGCGCGAGCTCGATCGCGAGCACGGCGCCGGCGCCCTGGCCGAGCAGGTCCACGGTGCGCAGCCGCATGGTGTCGAGGAAATCGGCGATCGCCGCGGCGTACTCGGCCGTGGCGACCGGCTGCGCGGGTCCATCCGATTCGCCGCAACCCGGCACATCGGGCGCGTACACCGAGCGGTCGCGCCCGAGGAGCGCGAGGAACGCGCGGAACATGCGCCCGGAGCCGGCCGCGCCGTGCAGACACACGAGCGCCGTCTCCTCCTCGAAGCCGCCACCCGGCGGCATGGCGTGATGCACGTGCAGCTGCCCGAACCGGCATTCGAAGTAACCGCGCCGCACACGCGGCTCGGCGTCGCCGGCCGGTGGCCTGATGGGGGTCCTCGGCATGCGCGACATAGTGCCACGATCCGGGTAAATTGACGTCCATGCGAGTCGCAAGGCTGCTCGCCAGATAGCCGCACCGCGGAAGCGACGTCGTGCAAAATCTCCAGATCCGCGTGCGGCGTGCACCTGCGAAAGCGGGCGACTTCGAGCTCATCGAGACGCCGCGCCCCGCAGTGACCAACGGCACCTTCCTGTGCCGCACGCTGTGGCTCGCGCTCGACCCGTTCGTGCTCGGTGCCGCCGCCGATGGCGCGGGCGGCCTCGTCAAAGCGGGCGACCTCGTGCCGGCGCGCGGTGTCGGCGAAGTGATCGAATCGCGGCACGACGTCTTCGGTGTGGGCAGCGTCGTGGTACTCGACGCCGGGTTGCAGCAGTTCGCGGTCACCGCCGGCCAGTACGCCCGCTTCGTGCATCCGGGGCAGACGCCGGCCTCCACGGCGCTCGGGATCCTCGGGGCTCCCGGCATGGCCGCGTACTTCGGGCTGCTCGATCTGGCGGCGCTGAAGCCCGGCGAGACGGTACTGGTATCGGCCGCCTCCAATGCCGCGGGCTCCATGGCCGGACAGATCGCGATGCTCAAGGGGGCGCGCGCCATCGGCCTGGCCGGCACGCGCGAGAAGTGCGAGTGGGTGACGCGGCACGCACGGCTCGCGGCGTGCATCAATTACCGCTCCGAGCCGCTCAGCGCGCGGCTGCGGCAGCTGGCACCGCGCGGCGTCGACGTCTACTTCGACAACCGCGGCGGGGAGCTGCTCGAGACGCTGATCGCCGGACGGCATCTCGCGAGCGGCGCACGCATCATCCAGAACTCCCTGAGCGCCAGCGACCCCGGCCCCGCGCTCGAGCGCGCGGGCTATCAGGGCGCCCGTGACGGCATCCGCGTGCTGCGCGCCCGGGTGCGCGACTACGAGCACCGGCGCGGGGAGTTCCTGCGCGAAGCGATCAGCTGGTACGGCGCGGGGCGCATCGCGCGCAAGGAGCACGTGGTCGAGGGTCTCGCCAGCGCACCCGAGCACCTGCTGCTCGCGATGCGCGGCGAGAACTTCGGACGCCCGCTCGTGAAGCTCTAGCGGCCCCGGCTCAGCGGTGCCGCCGCGCCTTGCCGCGCGCGGCGCTCTTGCGCGCCGGCTTCTTCGCTACTTTGCGCCGCGCGCTCTTCTTCGCCGGCTTGCGGGGCGCTGCCTTCTTTTTGCCGGCCTTTTTGCCGGCCTTCTTGCGGGCCGCGGCCTTTTTCGCCGCCTTCTTTTTCGCGGGTTTCTTCGCGGCGGCGGGCTTGACCGCCGCAGCAGCTTTCGGGGCCGCCGGCTTCGCTGCCGCAGGTGCGGCGGCCGACGGCGCGCTCGGTGCGCTCGGCGCGGCCGGCTTCGGGGCCGCGGCCGCCGCGGGCTTCGGCGGCGGGGCGGCGGGCTTGGCCGCGGCGGGGCGCGGCGGCTCCTGCACCGCGAACGCGCCTCCCTGCGGGTCCATGAAGAGGGCGATCCAGCTGCCGCCGGGGACTTCCATGGGGCCGTGCAGCAAGCGGCCGCCCGCGCCCTTGGCCGCGGCGACCGCACGGCCCGAGTCGGCCACCTGCACGTAGGAGAGCCAGGACGGCGGCGTCGCCGGTCCCTGCACGTTGCAGATGCCGCCGATCTGCACCCCGAAGCGCTCGATCACCTGGTAGATGCCCATCGCGCCCATGTCGTGGCCGGGCCCGCGCGTCCAGCCAAACAGCTCCCCGTAGAAGGCCACCGCGGCGGCGACATCGGTGGTCGCGAGCTCGTGCCAGGAGAAGACTCCGGGGCCGGCGGGCGGACCGCCGCCACCGCCCGGGGCCGGCGTGAAGAGCGCGAAGGTCGCGCCCTGCGGGTCCGCGAGCACCGCGAAGCGGCCCACGTTGGGAATGTCGGTCGCCGGCTTCCAGACCCTGGCGCCGAGGCGCTGCGCGTGCTCGGCGGTCGCATCCACGTTCGGGGTGCCGATATAGATCAGCCAGTGCGGCGGCGTTCCCGCGGCATCCGGCGGCAGGGCCATGAGCCCGCCGACCTGTGCCTGGCCGGCCATCCACAGGGTGTAGCCGGGCATGCTCGAGGGCTGACTGCGCCACGGTACGACCTTCGGATAGAAGGCGGCGGCCGCCGCCGTGTCGGTCGTCAGCAGCTCGTGCCACAGGACTTTTCCCCGGATATCGGCAGTGCTCATGGTCGTTTCCTCTTGTTACGACGCCGCGCAGGATAGGAGCCGCATTCTGCCTCGGCGCGCCGGTCACTGCCATGACTGTTGCGGCACGGCGCGCGCCGCGGCGCGCTCGTGCCAGATGAGATACAGCCCGCTCGCGATGACCACACCGCCGCCGAGACACACCCGCGCCGAGGGCAGCACGTGCCAGATCAGGCGGTCGATTCCGACCCCCCAGAGGAGCGCGGTGTACTCGAAGGGGGTCACGATCGAGGGCGGTGCCGAACGGAACGCCTCGGTGAGCAGGTACTGGCCGGTCGCCGCCAGCGCGCCGAGCGCCAGCAGCCACTTCCAGTCGACGGCCGCGATCCCCACCCAGCCCGGGGCGGCGATGGCGCCCGCGAACAGCGACATGAGACCCACCGTCCAGAACACCACGCTCACGGTGGTGTCGGTGCGGGTGAGCACCCGCACCGCGATCGCGCTCAGCGCATAGGCGGTGGCGCCGGCGAGCGCCGCCAGCGCGCCGAAGCTCGCCAGCCCCGAGGCACTCGGCCGCAGCATGATCAGGACCCCGCCGAAGCCGACCAGGATCGCAAGCCAGTTGCGCCACGCCAGCCGCTCGCGCAGCAGCGGCACCGAGAGCGCGGCGACGATGAGCGGCGCCGACAGGAACACCGAGTAGGTACCGGCGAGCGACAGATCGCGCACCGCGTAGATGAAGCCTCCGAGCACGATCGTGGTGAGCGCCGCGCGCAGCACGTGCATCGGCCAGCGCCGCGGCATGAGATCGCGCAGCCGCCCGGAGAGCAGCACCGGCGCCAGCGTGAAGGGCAACGAGGTCGCGCCGCGCAAGGTCGCGACCTGCATCGGCGGGTAGCGCATGGACAGGTACTTGAGAATCCCGTCCATGAGGGAGAACACGGCGACCGCCGCGATCATGGTCGCGATTGCGGACAGTCTCCCCTCGCGCACGGCTCAGGCCGCGGGTCCGGCCTGCGGCTGTGGCGGCGCGCCCGCCACCGGGCGATAGCTCGTGCCGAGCCAGCGTGCCGGCAGCGGGAAGGCGCTCACCAGCGAGACGATGAGCGAGGAGGCGTAGGGCACCGACTGGATGAGGAGGACCACGATCCAGGCGAGGCGGTCGGGACCGGCGAGCTCGCGGGTGCTGGTGTAGGACACCGCCCACGCCGACAGCAGCAGCCCCGCCACCATCGCCGTCTCCTCGCGCGCCGCGCCGAGCGCGCGCAGCAGGCCCGAGGCACTCGCCTGTTTGGGAGTGCGGAAGAAGGGCTCGCTGCGGGTGGCGAGGCCCTTGATCGCCGCGGTGCCGATGGTGTGCGTGAGCGCGAGCCCGGCGATCGCCGCCGCCGCCGTCTGGCGCACGTTGGCGCCGACGCGCACGCGGTACAGGTGCACGAGCTTGGCGAGCTTGAAGGTAAAGAGGGACAGCGGCAGCACGGAGTACATGACGAGCGGCGGGTCCACCTTGCCGGGCGCCCACACCATCGCCGCCGACCAGCCGAGAGCCGCCAGGTTGAAGAGCAGATTGCAGCCGTCGGCCACCCACGGGAGCCAGCCGGCGACGAAGTGGTAGCGCTGGCCCGGGGAGAGCGGGCCGCCCTCGAGGAACAGCGCGCGCGCGTGGGCCTTGAGGATCTGCATCGCGCCGTAGGCCCAGCGGAAGCGCTGCTTCTTGAAGTCGATGAAGGTATCGGGCATCAGCCCGCGCCCGAAGCTCACCGGCACGTAGATCGCGTCGTAGCCCGCCTCGAAGATGCGCAGCCCGAGCTCGGCGTCCTCGGTGATGGACCACTCCGCCCAGCGGCAGCGCCGCAACTGCTCGGCCCGCACCATGGTCATGGTGCCGTGCTGGATGATGGCGTTGCGCTCGTTGCGCGTGATCATGCCGATGTGGAAGAAGCCGCGGTACTCCGCGTAGCACATCGCCTTGAAGGCGCTCTGGCCGGCGTCGCGGTAATCCTGCGGCGCCTGCACGATGGCGACGCGGCGGTCCTGGAAAGCCGGCGTCAGCTGGCGCAGCCAGCACGGCTCCACCACGTAGTCGCTGTCGATCACCGCGACGATCGCGGCATCGGGCGCGGTGCGCTCGAGGGCGTAGTTGAGCGCGCCGGCCTTGAAGCCGGCGAGCGGCGCGACGTGGAAGAAGCGGAACCGCGCTCCGAGCTGCGCGCAGTGGGCTTCGACCGGGCGCCACACGGCCTCGTCGCGCGTGTTGTTGTCGATGACCAGCACCTCGAAGTCCGGGTAATCGAGGCGCGCGAGCGCATCGAGGGTCTCGATGAGCATGGCCGGCGGCTCGTTGTAGGCGGGCACGTGGATCGAGACCCTGGGAGTGTGGGCGCCGGGAATCAGCGTCGGCGCCCCGAGCCGGCGGCGGTAGGCGACCCAGTGAGCCTCGGCCCACTCGTGCGCCTCGGCGAGCAGCACCAGCAGCACCCCCAGCATGCCGAGCAGCAGCAGCACGCCCGCGATCACGCTCGAGACGGTCATGTACTGCTGCGTGAAATCGTAGATCACCCATACCGCGAGCGTGCTGGCGGCGTACACCACGATGGCGAGGAAGCTGCGGCCGCGATTGCGCAGCGCATCGCTCGTGAGATAGACGAGTCCGAGAACCGCCAGCGCCGCCGCCACCGACAGCGCCGCGAGGATGTGCCACTCGGGCACGCGCACGATCGGCTCGGTGAAGGCGAACTTCGGCTGGCGATTGACGTCGTACACCCCCCAGTAGGAGCCGACCGCCCCCTCCTGGTAGGCCTTCCAGGGCTGGTCGAAGGCCTCCATCACGTAGTACTTGATCTGCTCCTTCTCGGCGCGGGCGAGGAAGCGGCGCAGGAACAGCGCCTCGTTCGCCACCGAGGCGACCGCCGCCTCGCGCGTGCGGCCGCGGCTCGGCCAGCCGATCTCGGCGATGACGATCGGCTTGCGCGGGAAGGCCTGCTGCAGGCGCTTGAACTGCGCGAAGGAGTAATCCACCGCGGCATCCACCGGCACGCCCTCCCAGTACGGCAGCAGGTGCACCCCGATGTAGTCGACGTGCTGCGCGAGCTCCGGATGCGCGAGCCAGGCGTACCAGGTCTCGGCGGTGCCGACCGGCTGGCCGATGGCGGCGCGGGCGCGGTCGAGATACTTCTCGAGCTGTGCGGCCGTCAGATCGCCGCGCAGCAGCACCTCGTTGCCGATCACCACCCGCACCACGTTCTGGTGCGAGTCGGCGAGATCGATGACCTTCTTCAGCTGCTCCTCGTTCTTCTCGAGGTTGCTGTCGAGCCAGGCGCCGAGCGTGACGTTGATGCCGTGCTTGTCGGCAAGATCGGGGATGTCGGCGAGCGTCGCGGCCACCGAGTAGGTGCGCACCGCGTTGACCTTGCCCTCGAGCAGCGCCAGGTCCGCGTCGATCTCCGCATCCGTCGGCATCTGGAAGTGGCTCGGGTCCTCGTTGAGGCGGAACGGCGAGAAGGCGAATCCCTGGATACGCGCCGGCCAGGGGGGCTCGCGCGTCGGGCGGTTGAGGTACGCCCACACGGCGAAGGTGAGCGAGGCGAACACCGCCGCGATGATCAGGCTCGGGAGCGTCTTCATGGCCGCGAGCGGCGCTGCGTCTACCAGCTGCCGGTGTTGGGCATCGATTTCCAGGGCTCGGCGGGCGCGCGCGCCGCGCCCTTCTGCAGCAGCTCGATGGAGATGTTGTCGGGCGAGCGCACGAAGGCCATGCGCCCGTCGCGCGGCGGGCGGTTGATCGTCACGCCGTGCGCCCGCAGCCGCTCGCAGGTGGCGTAGATGTCGTCGACCGCGTACGCCAGGTGCCCGAAGTTGCGCCCGCTGCCGTAGACCTCCGGGTCCCAGTTGTGAGTGAGCTCCACCTGCGCGCTCTCGTCCCCCGGGGCGGCGAGAAACACCAGCGTATAGCGGCCCTGCGGGTAGTCCTGGCGCGAGAGCTCCACGAGTCCGAGCGCCTCGCAGTAGAACCTGATCGAGGCGTCGATATCGGTGACGCGCACCATGGTGTGCAGGTACTTCATGTTCAGAACATCTCCGAAGGTCCGGGCGTCTTGATGTCGACTTTGGTGCGCGAGGCGATGAACTCGCCGGTGATCATCTCCGCGTAGCTCTGCCCCGGTCCCACCATGGGATAGACGCCTGCGTCGGGGTCGATCATCACCTCGAGGAACGCCGGTCCCCTGAAGGCGACGAACTCGCCGACGATCCGCGGCACGTCCTCCTTGCGATCGAGGCGCACGGCGTAACGGAAGCCGTCGGCCTGCGCGGCGCGGATGAAATCCTTCTTGTGCAGCGACTTGTCGCTCGCCGACAGCCGGCCCTTGTGGAACAGCTTCTGCCACTGCTTCACCATGCCGTCGCCGAAGTTGTTGAGCACCATCACCTTGACCGGCAGGTCGTAGGTGGTCGCGGTCTCGAGCTCGCCGATGTTCATGCGGATGCTCGAGTCGCCGTCGATG
>DATKPR010000109.1:0-24775 GCA_035523985.1 Steroidobacteraceae bacterium
GCGCCAGGCGCTCGAGTCGAACCAGACCGCGCTCAAGGCCACCGAGGCCGGCTACGAGGTCGGCACGCGTACCTCGGTCGATCTGTTGACTGCGCGCAAGAACCTGGTGCAGGCGCAGACCAACTTCGCGGTGGCCCGCTACGACTACATCGTCAGCGTGCTCACGCTGCGCGTGGCCGCCGGTACGCTCGACCGCTCCGAGCTCACCGCCGTCAACAACTGGCTCACCACCTCGGCCCCGACCTCGCCCGCGGTCGCGACACCCGAGACGCTGTCGCCCACCGTGCCGCCCGCCGAAGGGACGCCGCGGCCGCAGCCCGAGTCGCCGCCGCCGCCGCAACCGCAGGGCGTGCGCTAAAGCAGCGGCTCGATGAGCTCGAGCAGCCGCGCCAGCGCCCCGCGGCTCGCCTCCACGCAGTCGCGCCCGAGCGCGCCGATGCGCTCACGCTCACCCGGGTCCGCGAGCAGCGCGCTGACGCGCTCCCCGAGCTCGGCCGCGCCGGCGACGACGATCGCGGCGCCGCGCGCCGTCAGCAGCCGCGCCACTTCCGCGCCGTTGAAATTGTGGGGGCCGGTGACGATGGGCACCCCGAGCGCGGCGGGCTCGAGCAGGTTGTGGCCGCCGACCGGCGCGAGGCTCCCGCCGACGAAGGCGACGTCCGCCGCCGCGTAGAACTCGAGCAGCTCGCCGAGCGTATCGAGCAGCAGCACCGCGGCGTCCGCGGCGTGCGCCGCGTCCTCCCCGTCCGAGCGGCGCACGAAGTCGACCCCCGCGGCGCTGAGCAGGGCCGCGACCGCGCCGAAGCGCGGCGGGTGGCGCGGCGCGATCACGACCAGCGCCCCCGGGTGGCGGCTGCGCACCAGGCGCTGTGCCTCGAGCACCGCGGCCTCCTCGCCCTCGTGGGTGCTGCCCGCCACCCACAGCGGCCGCCGCGCCGCGTACACGCCCCGCAGCCGCCGGCCGCGCTCGGCGAGCCCCGCCGGAAGCTCGAAGTCGAACTTGAGATTGCCGGTCACATGGGTGCGGGCCGCGGTTGCGCCGAGCGCCTTGAAGCGCGCGGCATCGCCCTCGCCCTGCGCCGCGACGATCGCGGCGCCCGAGACCGCGTCCGTGAAGAGCGCCCCGAGACGGCGATAGCGCCCGAGCGAGCGCGCGGAAATGCGCGCGCTCGCCAGCACCAGCGGCACCCGGCGCCGGCGGCACTCGCGATACAGGTTCGGCCACAGCTCCGTCTCGAAGATGACCGCGAGCCGCGGCTCGACGCGCCTGAGGAAGCGCCGCACCGCGCCCGGCAGGTCGAAGGGCACGTAGCGCACCTCGGCGACGTCGCCGAACAGCGCACGGGCGCGCGCCGCGCCGGTGGGCGTGAAGGTGGTGACGGTGAGCGGCAGCTGCGGGTGGCTGCGCCGCAGCGCGCCGACGAGCGGCGCGCACGCCTGCACCTCGCCGACCGACACCGCGTGCAGCCACACGCCGTGCGGCGCCACGCGCGCGCCGAATCCCCAACGCTCGCGCAGCTTGCCGCGGTAGCCCGGGTCGCGCAGGCCGCGCCACAGGAACACGACGGAAATGATCGGAGCGCTTAAGTAAACGGCGAGAAGATAGAGGAGGCGCAAGCCGTCAGCCTTCGGCCACGGCCGGCTCGGGGCCGGGAGTCCCCGATGACTGGCGATAGCCGTCGAGCAGACCGTGCCAGTCCGCCTCCCCGAAGCGCTCGGGCGGCAGTCCCCAGGCGAGTTTCTCGAGGGAGCGGCGCAAGCGCACCAGGTTGGCATCGCGCCACAGGCCGCCGCCGCGCAACTGGCAGCGGTCGAAATCGACCAGATACACGCCGTCCTCGCTCAGCAGCACGTTGTGCGCGTTGAGATCGGCGTGACACACGCCGAGATCGTGGAAGCGGCGGATGCAGCGCCCGATGGCGATCCAGGTGAGGATCGAGAGCGCGCCGGTGCGCAGGCACTCGGCGAGCGAGCCGACGGTGGCGAGGCGCTCGGTGATGATGTCGCCGGTGTAGGCGGCGCCGGCGCGCCGGTAGCGCGCCGCGACCGGCGCCGGCACCGGCAGTCCCGCCCGATGCAGGCTGTAGGTGAGCTGCCACTCGGCGAACGGCCGGGTGTGCTCCTCGCCCCACCAGGCGTAATGGTCCGCGGACAGCCGCGCGGCGAGGCCGCCGCGGCGGTAATGGCGCAGCACGTAGCGCCTGGCTCCGGCGCTGACGAACCAGGCGGCGCCGCGCCCGCTCGCCGTATCCTCGAGCGCACCGAGCGCGCGCCAGTGGTCGGGCGCGAACCACTCGGCGCTGAAATTGCTCACCCGGGAGGCGTCATATAGCATGGCGCCGCCCGCCAGAGCGCCGCGTTTCACCTCAGGGCCGAGCGCCCAGCGCCCACTCACAGACCTGACTCCATCATGCTGCCCCTTGCCGAACCGCCGCGCAGTCTCTGCATACTCAGGCTGTCGGCGATCGGCGATACCTGCCACGTGGTGCCGATCGTACGCACCCTGCAGCAGGCGTGGCCGGCGACGCAGCTCACCTGGATCGTCGGGCGGACCGAAGCGCGCCTCATGAGCCTCATCGAAGGCGTCGAGTTTATCACCGTGGACAAGCGCGCAGGATTCGCCGCGCGGCGCGCGCTCGCCGCACAACTCGCCGGCCGCCGCTTCGACGTGCTGCTGCACATGCAGCTCGCACTGCGTGCCAGCCTCGCCGCGCAGCTGGTGCGCGCGCCCATCAAGCTCGGCTTCGACCGCGCGCGCGCCCGGGAGCTGCAGTGGCTGTTCACCAACGCGCGCATCGCGCCGCTCACGCGCGAGCACGTGCTCGACAGCTTCTTCGGCTTCCTCACGGCGCTCGGCATCCGCGAGCGGCTGCTGCGCTGGGACGTGCCGCTGCCGCAGGCGGCGCGCGCCTACGCCGCGCGGCTGATTCCCGACGCGCAGCCGACGCTCGTCATCTCCCCCTGCTCGAGCCACGCGCGCCGCAACTGGGCGAGCGCGCGCTACGCAGCGCTGGCGCGCCACGCGGCCGGGCGCCACGGCATGCGCGTCATCCTCGCCGGCGGGCCGAGCGAGGCCGAGCGGGGCATGGGGGCGGCGATCGAGGCGGCCGCGGCGGGCGTGGCGCTGGTGAACCAGATCGGCAAGGACACGCTGCCGGAGCTCCTGGCCCTGCTCGCGCGCGCGACCGTGCTGGTGAGTCCGGATTCCGGTCCCGTGCACATGGCCACCATGGCCGGCACGCCGGTGATCGGCCTGTACGCGGCCACCAACCCGGCGCGCAGCGGTCCGTACCTCTCGGGGCGCTGGTGTGTGGATGCCTACGGGCGCGCCGCGCGCGCCTTCCGCGGCTGCGAGCCCCGCGAGCTCCCGTGGGGCCACAAGATCGAGGAGCCGGGGGTGATGGACCTGATCGAGGTCGGCGAAGTCACCGCGCGGCTCGATGAGTTGCTAGGATCGCGCCCATGAACGATGTCCTGGTGCCGGTCTCCCCCGGCGAGCTGCTCGACAAGATCACGATCCTGCGCATCAAGGCGGCGCGCATCCTCGAGGCCCCCAAGCTCGCCAACGTGAAACTCGAGCTCGCGCTGCTGGAAGCGACCTGGCGCGACTCGGGCTGCGCGGCGCGCGCGCTGCCGCAGGATGAGCACGCGCTGCAGCGGGTGAACGAGCAGCTGTGGGACATCGAGGACCGCATCCGCGACAAGGAGGCGCGGCAGACCTTCGATCGCGAGTTCATCGAGCTGGCACGCGCGGTCTACATCTCCAACGACGAGCGCGCCGCGATCAAGAAGCGCATCAACACCCAGCTCGGCTCGCGCATCGTCGAGGAAAAGTCCTACCAGCAGTACCGCTAGGGGCACGGCGGGCGCGGTCCGCACTGTACTTCGGTTCCGTGCGCCGAGGGTGTATCGTGCGCGATCAAAATAAGTCAGAGGATTCCCCCCGTGCGGCTGAATGCAGCGATCCCTCTCGCGGTGCTCCCCCTCCTCGGCCTGAGCGTCCTCGCAAGCGGCGCGCCCGCGCGGGCGGCGGGCACGGGCGGCCTGTATGCCGACCTCGCCTGGCGCCTCATCGGCCCGATGCGCGGCGGGCGCACCCGCGCGGTCGCCGGAGTTCCCGGGCAACCCGACGTCTTCTATATCGGTGCGGTCAACGGCGGGGTGTGGAAGACCGGCGACGCGGGCCGCACCTGGCAGCCGATCTTCGACGCCGAGCCGACCCAGTCGATCGGCGCGATCGCCGTCGCGCCCTCCGATCCGAACATCGTCTACGTGGCGAGCGGCGAGGGGCTGCGGCGGCCGGACCTCTCGGTCGGTGACGGCATCTATCGCTCCGCCGACGCGGGACGCACCTGGACGCGCGGCGCGCTGCGCGACGGGCAGCAGATCCCCGAGCTCGCCGTCGACCCGCGCGATCCGAACCACCTGTACGCCGCGGTGCTCGGGCACCCCTACGGCCCGAACGAGGAGCGCGGCATCTACCGCTCCCGCGACGGGGGCGCGAGCTGGGAACGCGTGCTCTACAAGGACGCCGACACCGGCGGCTCGGGCGTGGCGCTCGATCCGGCCCACCCGGACGTCGTGTACGCGGCGCTGTGGCAGTCGCGCCTCGGACCCTGGGAGGACAAGAACGAGTTCCAGGGCACCCACGGCGGGCTCTACAAGTCGAGCGACGGCGGCGCCACCTGGCAGCACCTCACCGAGGGGCTGCCGGACGATCTCACACAGATCAACTTCGCGATCGCGCCGAGCGCGCCGCAGCGCATCTACGCCGTCGCCGCCACGACCGAGCCGGGCGATTATTCCTCGTCGGCCGGGCTCGGCGTGTACCGCTCCGACGATGCGGGGGCGCACTGGAGCCGCATCACCGCCGACCCGCGCGCCTCGCTGCGCATCGGCGGCGGCGATCTCACCGTGCTGCGCGTCGATCCCACCAACGCCGACGTCGTCTACAGCATGGGCATCGTCACCATGAAGTCAGCCGACGGCGGCCGCACCTGGACGCCGCTGCGTGGCGCCCCCGGGGGCGATGACTACCAGAACATGTGGGTGAGCCCCAGCGACCCGCGCGTGCTCGCGCTGGTGAGCGACCAGGGTGCGGCCATCACCGTGAACGGCGGCGAGAGCTGGAGCAGCTGGCTCAACCAGCCCACCGCGCAGCTCTACCACGTGAGCGCCTCGCCGACCTTCCCCTATCGCGTCTGCTCCGGCCAGCAGGAGAGCGGCTCGGTGTGCATCGCCACGCGCGGCAATGACGGCTCGATCACCGAGCGCGACTGGCATCCGGTGGGTGCGATCGAATACGGCTACGTCGCCCCGGACCCCCTCGATGCGGACCTCATCTACGGCGCCGGCCGCACGGAGGTCTCGAAGTACCATTGGTCGACCGGCCAGGTGCAGAACGTCACGCCGGTGCCGGTACGCGGCAAGGACGTGCGCGCCGACCGCACCCAGCCGCTCATGTTCTCGCCCCTCGACGCCCACGTTCTCTATTACGCACTCAACCGGCTCTACAAGACGACCGACGGCGGCATGAGCTGGAGCGTGATCAGCCCGGACCTGGCGCGCGAGGCAGGCGCGCTGCCCGCCAGCGTCGCCACGCAGCATCTGAAGGACGCCGAGCAGCAGCGCGGCGTGATCTACGCCCTCGCGCCCTCGCCGCAGAGCATCGATACCCTGTGGGCCGGCACCGACGACGGCCTGGTCTGGGTGACGCGCGACGGTGGCGCGCACTGGAGCAACGTCACCCCGCCCGAGCTCACGCCCTGGAGCAAGGTGACGCAGATCGAAGCCTCGCACTTCGACGCCGGCACCGCCTACGTCGCCGTGAGCCGCCTGCGCATCGACGACCTGCACCCCTTCATCTATCGCACGCGCGACGGCGGCAGGAGCTGGCAGGCCATACACGCGGGACTGCCCGCGGATGCGCCCGTCAACGCGGTGCGCGAGGATCCCGCGCGCCGCGGCCTCCTGTTCGCCGCGACCGAGAAGGCCGTGTGGCTCTCGTACGACGACGGCGATCACTGGGAGTCGCTGCAGCTCAATCTGCCGCACACCTCGATGCGCGACCTGCTGGTCCACGACGACGATCTCATCGTGGCGACCCACGGCCGCTCCTTCTGGGTGCTCGATGACATCTCGCGCCTGCGCCAGCTCGACGGCAGCGCGCCGCACCAGACGACGCTGTTCAGGCCCGGCGCCGCCTGGCGCGTTCACCGCAGCACCTGGACCGATACGCCGATCGCGCCCGATGAGCCGCTCGCCGCCAATCCGCCGCCCGGCGCGGTGATCGAGTACTTCCTGCCGCACGATGCCAGGCGTGCGGTGACGCTCGAGGTGCTCGATGCCGGCGGCAACCTCGTGCGCCGCTTTGCGAGCGACGACCCCCCCGACCCCACGCCGCAGGAGCTCGCGCGCGAGCTGATTCCCGGCTACTGGCTCGCGCCGGTGCGCACGCTCCCGGCGACTGCCGGCATGCATCGCTGGGTGTGGAACCTGCGCTACGCGGCGCCGCTCGCCACCGAGCACGGCTACCCGATCTCGGCCGTGCCGCACGCGACGCCGCGGCTGCCGGAGGGACCGCTCGCCCTGCCCGGCGCCTACACGGTGCGCCTCACCGTGGACGGACGCAGCCTCGAGCAGCCGCTGCAGCTCAAGCCCGATCCGCGCGTGCAACTGCCCGCGGGCGCGCTCGAGGCGCAGTGGCGCCTCGCCACCGAGCTCGCGGGACTGCTGACCGACAGCTCGCGGGCGCTGCTCGCGGCGCGCTCGCAGATCGCGCAGCTGAAGGCTCTCAAGGCCACCGGCCCGGTGGCGCAGCCGCTCGGCGCCTACCAGGCGCGCCTTACCGCGCTCCTCGAGGCCAGGGAGGAGGCGGGCGCCGTGTCCCAGGGTGCGGCGCGCGCGCTGCTGCCCGACGTGCAGGGGCATATCAACGGCCTCTACGCCGAGCTGCTGCGCGGCGATGCGCCACCGACCGCCGCCCAACTCGCCGCCGCCGCCAGCGCGCGCGAGGCGCTCACGGGCCTCATGGCCGACTGGCGCCGCCTGCAGGACGACCTGCCCGGCCTCAACCGCCAGCTGAAGGCCGCCGGGCTCGCGCCACTGCGGACCGACCTGGCGCCGCCGCGGGATGTCAACGTGGCGGACGAGGAGTGAGCGCCCACGCGTGGGTTTTGAGCGCCGGGACGCCGGGAACGCGGCTGGTGCCGCCCCGGGTCGCCGGTGCATCATAGTCTGATCAATCCGAGAGACTGGAGTGAAGCGCATGCGCCGTCTTGCCGCCGTCGTGCTGCTGTTGGCAGCATTCGAGGCTCACGCCTACACCGCCGATGAGCTCGCCGCCAGGAACGTAACGGCCAAGGGCGGAGCCGAACGGCTCAACGCCATCCGCTCGCTGCGCCTCTCGGGCAAGCTGCTGGTCAACGGCGACACCCTGCAGCTCGGCTACGTCACCCTGGTGCAGCGCCCGAGCTCGATCCGCTTCGAGGGCACGCTGCAGGGCCTGACGCTGGTGCAGGCCTACGACGGCACGCAGGGCTGGAAGATCAATCCCTTCCAGGGGCGCAAGGACGCCGAGCAGATGTCCGCGGACGACGCCAAGGAGCTCGCCGAGAACGCCGCCGACTTCGCCGGCGACCTCGTCGACTACAAGGCCAAGGGCTACCAGCTCGAATACCTCGGCACCGAGGACGTCGACGGGACCGAGGCGCACAAGATCCGCGTGACGCGGCCGAACGGCGACATCAGCTACGTCTACCTCGACCCGGATTATTTCCTGGAGATCCGCACCGTCGACCGCCGCATCCAGCACGGTGTGCCGAAGGAGACCGTCACCGATTTCGGCGACTACGAGAAGGTCGCGGGCGTCTACTTCCCCTTCTCGCAGGTCTCGGGCGAGAAGGGCTCGAGCGACAAGCAGAAAGTCGAGATCGACAAAGCGGAGGTCAACTCCGTGTCCGACGCCAGCATATTCCGGTTCCCGGCGCCGCAGCCGGCGCCCAGCGCGTCCAGATAATCCCGGGGAGAACATCATGCGATTCCGATTCGTGGCGCTGGCCGGCGCGTGCGTCCTTGGTGCGAACCTTCCTGCCGCGGTGCAGGCCGAGGAGGTGGTCGCCGACTCGGGCGTCATCTCGGGGCTCGGTATCCGCAATATCGGCTCCGCCGCCATGAGCGGGCGCATCGCCGCTCTCGCCGGCTACGCCGACGCCTCCGGCAAGCTCACGGTATTCGTGGGCGCGGCGAGCGGCGGGGTGTGGAAGTCGACCGACTCCGGCACGATCTTCAAGCCCGTGTTCGACAAGGCGGGCGTGCAATCGATCGGCGCGATCGCCGTCGACCCGACCCACCACGACCACGTGTGGGTGGGGACCGGCGAGACCTGGACGCGCAACAGCGTCTCGATCGGCGACGGCATCTACAAATCCACCGACGCGGGTGAGACCTGGACCAACGTCGGCCTGAAAGACTCCGAGCGCATCTCGAAGATCGTCGTCGACCCGCGCGATTCCGACACGGTCTACGCCTGCGTGCCGGGCAAGCTCTGGAGCGACTCCGCCGACCGCGGCCTCTACAAGACCAGCGACGGCGGCAAGACCTGGCAGCTGGTGCTCAAGGGCGCGAACCTCTCCACCGGCTGCGCCAGCGTCGCCATGCAGCCGGGGAGCCCGGACGTGCTGCTCGCGAGCCTGTGGGACTTCCGCCGCAAGGGCTGGACGTTCCGCTCCGGCGGCGACGGCCCCAAGGCCGCCTCCGGCAGCGGCCTCTACCGCAGCACCGACGGCGGCAGGACCTGGACCGAGCTCACCCCCGCGGCCAACAAGGGGATGCCGGTAAAGCCCTACGGCCGTATCGCGCTCAGCTTTGCGCCGAGCGATGCGCGCACCGTCTACGCCTTCATCGAGTCGACCGACTCGGCGCTGTACATCTCGCACGACGGCGGCGCCACCTGGGACAAGGGCGACAAGAGCACGTGGATGGTGTGGCGGCCGTTCTACTTCGCCAACCTGATCGTCGACCCGAAGAACCCCAAGCGGGTGTTCAAGACCGACGGCGCGCTCATCCTGAGCGAGGACGGCGGCAAGAGCTTCACCACCGTCGGCGGTTTCAGCGGTGCGCACGGCGACGTGCACGACGTGTTCATCGATCCGCTGAACTCGCAGCACGTCTACTCGGCCGACGACGGCGGGCTGTGGACCTCCTACGACGGCGGCAACAAGTGGTGGAAGTCGGACAACCTGCCGATCTCGCAGTTCTATCACGTGAGCGTCGACGGCGCCGACCCCTACCACGTGTACGGTGGACTGCAGGACAACAGCTCCTGGGTGGGCGATTCGGCCTATCCGGGCGGCATCACGAGCTCGCGCTGGGAGAACATGTTCGGGGGCGACGGCTTCTGGATGTTCGCCGACCCCACCGACCCGAGCTACGTGTACGCCGAGGCGCAGGGCGGCACGATCGGACGCGTCAACATGCGCACCCACGAGATCCGCGACATCCAGCCGCGGCTCGGCGCCGAGGAGCTCAGGCTTTACAAGAAGCTGCGCTTCAACTGGAACGCGCCGATCGCGCTTTCGCCCAGCGACCCGGCGACCCTGTATATCGGCGCGCAGTTCCTCTATCGCTCGCGCGATCACGGGCAGAGCTGGCAGCGCATCTCCCCGGACCTCACCACCAACGATCCCAACAGGCAGAAGCAGGAGCAGTCGGGCGGTGTGACGGTCGATAACTCGGTGGCGGAGATGAACACCACCATCTACTCGATCAGCGAGTCGCCGCTCGCGGCGGGCACCATCTGGGTGGGCACCGATGACGGCAACCTGCAGCTGACGCGCGACGGCGGGCAGCACTGGGAGAACGTGGTCGCCAACGTCAAGGGTCTGCCGAAGGGCGAGTGGGTCAACTGGGTGCAGGCGAGCGCCTTCGCCCCGGGCACAGCCTACGTGGCCTTCGACCGCCACACCTTCGGCGACATGGCGCCCTACGTGTATGTGACGAGCGACTTCGGCAGAACCTGGTCGCCGCTGGTCACGCCGCAGGACGCCAAGGGCGTGCACGGCTACGCGCACGTCATCAAGGAGGACACCGTCGACCGGTCGCTGCTGTTCCTCGGCACGGAGTTCGGCCTGTGGATCTCGATCGACGGCGGTGCCCACTGGGGCCAGTTCAAAGGCGGCGACCTCCCCGCGGTGGCGGTGCGCGATCTCGTGGTGCAGCCGCGCGACAGCGACCTGGTGCTGGCCACGCACGGCCGCGGCATCTGGATCGTCGACGACATCACCCCGCTGCGTCATCTGACGCCGCAGCTGCTCGCACAGGAGGTCGCGTTCGTGTCGGCGCGGCCGGTGCAGCAGCGCATCGAGGCGAACGGCGGCTGGGCGAACGGCGCCGCCGCGTTCGTCGGCGACGACCCGGCTCAAGGCGCCGTAATCACCTACTACCAGCGCTCCCGCCACCTCTTCGGCAAGCTCAAAATCGAGGTGCTGGATGCGGGCGGCCACGTGGTCGATGAGCTGCCGGCGAGCAGCCGCCGGGGCTTGAACCGCGTCGTCTGGACCATGCATCTGCCGGCGCCGCACGTGCCTCCGGCGGTGCAGGTGGCGTTTGCGGGCACGCAGGGACCGCGCGTGCTGCCCGGGACCTACACCGTGCGCATCGAAGACAACGGCAAGACCTACGACACCCGGGTCGACATCGGCCTCGACCGGCGCGTCACCTGGACCGCCGCCGACCGCAAGGCGCAGTTCGACGCGGCCATGCAGGTCTACACGCTCTTCAACGACGAGACGCAGTTCTACGCTCAGATCGCGGGGCTGCGTGCGCAGGTCGCGGCCGCGAACAAGGGCCGCGCCGCGGGCGATGCGCTCGGCAGGAAGCTCACCGGCTTCGACCAGCAGCTCGACAAGATCCGCAAGGAAATCGTCGCCACCACCGAGGGCGGCGCGATCACCGGCGAAGAGCGGCTGCGCGAGCACACCGATCAGCTCTATGGGGCGATCACCGGCTGGGACGGTCCGCCCACGGCCTATCAGCTCGACAACATCGCCGGCCTGCGCAGCCAGTTGAGCGATGCGCAGGCGGAGTTCGCCAGGCTCACCGGCAAGGAAGTGCCCGCCCTGAATGCGCTGCTCAAGGCCAGGGGCGGGGCGGCGCTCACGGTGCCGCCGCCGGCGGCCTTCGACGACGAGGAGGACGGGCCGCACGGCGGCGGGCGGGCGTCGGCGGCTTTCGACCCCGACGCGGCGGGAAATCCCGGGCTGCCGGCGAAGCTGCAGCTGTGGCGCTGAGCGTCCGGGTCCGGGGGACTCACTTGCGCAGCGTGTACTCCGCGCTGCAGTAGGGACACTTCGCCCACCCCGTCTCCCGGATCGGCAGGTACACGCGTGGATGGGAGTTCCACAGATACATCTGCGGCATCGGGCACGACAGCGGCAGGTCCGCGTCCGTGACGTCGTACTGGTTCTGCGCGTTCGGCTGGATGAGCGGCCGGGCGGTGGCGACCATGGGGCATCTTTCGCGCAAATCGGGTACGCGGATTATACCTGTCCCGCGGGCTGATCCGCCCCCAGGGTGGCATCCCAGATGCGCGTCACCGCCGCCCGGGTCGCGGCGAACTGCGGCGCCGGCACGAGCGGGGGCTCCCCGGCGAGCGCGCGGTGATGCGCGCTCGCGCGGTAGGCGCGGTAGGCCGCCGTGAGCACGTCGACGGTCGGCTGCGGGACGAGATCCGCCGAGGCCAGCGACTCGAGCTGGCGGATGGTGTCGGAGAACATCACCACCGGCGGATAGCGCTCGGCCCAGGTGAGCGCCCAGTACTGCGCCAGGAACTCGATGTCGGCGATGCCGCCGGCGTCCTGCTTGATGTCGAAGCGCGCCGCATCCCCCCTGGCGAGCTCGCGCCGCATGCGCGCGCGCATGTCGCGCACCTCGGCGCGCAGGCTCGCGCGGCGCACGTGATGGCAGAGCACCTCGAGGCGCACCCGCTCGAACTCGGCGCACAGCGCCGCCGAGCCCGCGACGCTGCGGGCGTGCAGCAGCGCCTGATGCTCCCAGGTCCAGGCCTCGCTGCGCTGGTACTCGGCGAAGGCGCCGATGTTGGTGACCAGCAGCCCGCCCTTGCCGCTCGGGCGCAGCCGCACGTCCACCTCGTAGAGCCGCCCGGCGGCGGAGTGCATGGTGAGCAGGTGCACGATGCGCTGCGCGAGCCGCACGAAGAACAGCTGGTTGTCGATCGGCTTCGGCGCGCTCGTCTCCTGGCGCTCGCCGTGCGAGTCGTGCAGGAACACGAGGTCGAGATCGGAGGAGTAGCCGAGCTCCATGCCGCCGAGCTTGCCGTAGCCCACCGCGCAGATGTTCACCGGGCGGCCGTCGCCGCAGGTCGGCACACCGAACTGCGCGGTGATCTGCCGCCAGCCGAGCTCCATGGCGCGTGCCACGATGAGCTCGGCGACGTCGGTGAGGCGGTCGCTCACCTGCATGAGCGGCATGGCGCCGGTGAGGTCGGCGACCGCGATGCGAAACAGCGCCGCGCTCTGGAAGTGGCACAGCGCCTCGACCTGCCGCTCCGGGTCCTCCTCGCCGCGCAGCTGCGCGAGGCGCTCGGCGAGCTCGGCCGCGAGCGAGGCGCGTGTCGGCAGCTGCGTCTGCAGCCGCGCATCGATCAGCTCATCGAGCAGCAGCGGGTGCGCGGCGATCTGCGCGGCGAGGAACTCCCCGTGCGCCACCAGCTCGACGAGACGGGCGCGCGCCGCGGCGTTCTCGCGCAGCAGCGCGAAGTAGGCCGAGCGCTTGCCGGTCGCCTCGATGATCCTCAGCACGCGGCGCAGCACCGGAAGCTGCGCGGCGCTCGCGGCGATGTCGGTGAGCAGCGCCGGCAGCAGGGCCTGCAGCCGCTTGCGCCCCGGCTCATCGAGCTTGCGCACCAGCTGCGAGCCGCGCAGCTCGAGCAGCAGCCGGGCGGCTTCGGCGCTCTCGGCGAAGCCGGCGGCTGCGAGCGCCGCGACCAGCGCGGCGGTCTCGGCCTCGCTGTCCCAGAAGCGCCCGAGGTCGATGCGCACGGCGGAGCTCTCGGCCCGGCCGCCGCCGAGGATCACGTCGTGAAAATGCCCGCGCACCCGCGCGCGGTGGACTTCGAGAGCGGCGAGCAGCGCCGGCCAGTCGGGCAGCTCCATGGCGTGCGCGATGCGCTCACGCGCACGCGGCTCGCCCGGCAGGGTATGCACCTGGGCGTCGCCCAGCATCTGCAGCCGGTTCTCGAGCCGGCGCAGGAAAACATAGGCCGCGTCGAGCTCCGTCACCGCCGCCGCCGGCAGCACCTGCGTCTCCCCGAGACGCGCGAGCGCGCTGCGCAGCGCCGGGGTCTGGAGCCGGCGGTCGCGGCCGCCGCGCGTCAGCTGCAGCGCCTGCACGATGAACTCGACCTCGCGGATGCCGCCGGGACCGAGCTTCACGTCGTCGGCGAGCTCGCGCCGCTCGACCTCGCGCTCGATGAGTGCCTTCATCTCGCGCAGGCTCTCGAATACGCCGTAGTCGAGGTAGCGGCGGTAGACGAACGGGCGCACCGCGGCCGCCTCGAGCTCGGCGTAACGCCCGGGGGCGGTGAGCGCGCGCGCCTTGATCCAGGCATAGCGCTCCCAGTCGCGCCCGTGGCGCGGCAGATAGTCCTCGAAGGCGGCGAAGCTCGCCACGACCGGCCCCGAGGCGCCGAAGGGCCGCAGCCGCAGGTCCACGCGCAGCACGAAGCCGTCCGCGGTCGGCGTCTCGAGCAGGCGCACCAGAGCCTGAGCGAGGCGCGTGAAGAACTCCTCGTTGGCGATGACACGGGCGCCATCGGTCTCGCCGTGCTCGGGAAAGAGCAGCACCAGGTCGACGTCGGAGGAGAAGTTGAGCTCGCCGCCGCCGAGCTTGCCCATGGCCACCACGACCAGCGGCTGCACCTCGCCGGCGGCGGAGCGCGGCTCGCCGTAGCGCTCGAGGAGGGCAAGGCGCGCGAACGCCGCCGCGCTGCGGATGGCGGCGTCGGCGAAGGCGCTCAGGTCCGCGAGCGTCTCGGCGAGGTCCGCCCAGCCGGCCAGATCGCGCCAGGCGATGCGCGCGAGCTCGTAGCGGCGCCAGCGGCGCAGCGTCTGCTGGACCTCGGCCTCGGGCATCGCCCCGTGCAGGGCCGGCGCGCGGGTGGCGAGCTCATCGGGTGCGAGGCGCCGCGAGAGATCGCCGCGCCCGAGCAGCGCCGCGAGCAGCGCGGGATCGCGGCTACAGGAATCGGCGAGAAAGTCGCTCAGCGCGAAGACCCGCGGGAGTGAGGCGCGGACCGCCTCCGGGGCACCCGCGAGCGCCGCGCGCGCGCCGGCCTCAGCCTCGCTGCCGGGTTCCCCCGCCCGGCTCAATTCCAGACATTGCCCCCGAGGTCGTGCACGGCGGCGGTGTCGAGCTGGCGGGAGAGGCCGCGGAAGCGCGACGAGGCGGCGTAGATCTGCGCGCCCTGCGAGGCGTCGATCGAGGCGGTGTCGCCCTCGATGAGGCTGTTGTCGATGTGCACGTTGGCGGCGCGCGCCGAGACGCCGACGCCCGTCGCACGAATGCGGCTGTTGGTGATGTGGATCTCGCAGCCGTCCTCGGCGCTCACCGCGTCGCCGTCGAACTGGAGGTTGAGGTTATCGATGTGCAGGAGCCGTGCGCCCTGGCACACGATCGGCTCGTGGCGCAGCTCCACCGCGGCGCCCGCGCCGCCCGGCTCGCGTGCCGCGCCCGCGCTGCCCGCGGGGGAGCGCGATCCGGCCTCGATGGAGTAGCCGGGTCCGGCCTCGAGCACCTGTCCGGGAGCCGGCGGCGCGGAGCTTCCCGGCTGCAGGGCGCGCGAGGCGAAGACCTTCGGCGCCGGCGGCGGACCGGCCGCCTCGGAGGCCGCTGGCTCGCCCGGCTGCGTGGGCTCAGGCGCACCGGCTGCGGCCGTGGCCGGCGCGGCCGCAGCGTCCGGCGTCGCAGGCGGCGGTGCCGCCGGGGCTGCGGACTGCGGCGCGGCAGCGGCCGGCGCGCTCGCGGCCGGCGCCATGCCGGGCGCACCGATCACCTGGTCGGCGCGCACCATGCGCAGCTCCCCCGTGTCCTTCAGGCGCACGGTGAAACTGCGGCTCTTGGGATCCGCGGCGATGATCTCGACCCGGTCGTTGCGCTCGAGAGCCGCCCGGGCCCAGCTCATTTCGTCCTGCCCCTGGGGGGTGCCGCACGCGGCGAGCGCGAGCGATGCGAGGCACGCTGCGGGGAGCAGTGTGCGAGCCAGTCCTGAAGCCATGGCGGCCTCCTCGGCGTGGATGGGCTCAGACGATAAACCAAAAAAACAGGCCCCACGAGGGGGCCTGCGAATGATGCGCGGAATAGGGGGTCTTGTTCCGCGTCTTTGGGGGTCGCGTCCTGACTGAGAGCCGGGCGCTAACCCCTAACCGTTATGTAAAGCCTATCGGCTCATCCTTTTGGAATCGATACCTCTTTAGAGAGGTCCTTACATGTCCATCCCGCCCATGCCGCCCGGCGGGCCCGCATGGCTGTGCTCCTCGTCCTTCGGAGCCTCGGCCACCATGACCTCGGTCGTCAGCAGCAGTCCGGCCACGGAGGCCGCGTTCTGCAGTGCAAGACGCGTCACCTTGGTCGGATCGAGGATGCCGGCCTCCAGCATGTCGCCGAACTCGCCGTTGGCGGCGTTATAGCCGTAGGAGCCCTTGCCTTCCTTGACCTTGTTGAGGATCACCGCGGCGTCCTCGCCGGCGTTCTCGACGATCTGGCGCAGCGGCTCCTCGATCGAGCGCGACAGGATGCGCACGCCGACCGTCTGGTCCTCGTTCGCGCCCTCGAGCTTCTCGATGGCCTTCTGCGCACGGATCAGCGCCACGCCGCCGCCCGGCACCACGCCCTCTTCGACCGCGGCACGCGTGGCGTGCAGCGCGTCCTCGACGCGGGCCTTCTTCTCCTTCATCTCGATCTCGGTGGCAGCGCCGACCTTGATCACCGCGACACCGCCGGAGAGCTTGGCGACACGCTCCTGCAGCTTCTCCTTGTCGTAGTCGGAGGTCGCCTCCTCGATCTGCTGGCGGATCGACTCGATGCGCGCCTTGATGTCGGCGGGCTTGCCGGCGCCGTCGATGACCGTGGTGTTCTCCTTCTCGACGACGATCTTCTTGGCCTCGCCGAGATCGTTCATGGTCGCCTTCTCGAGCGACAGGCCGACCTCGTCCGAGATCACCGTGCCGCCCGTGAGGGTGGCGATGTCCTGCAGCATGGCCTTGCGGCGATCGCCGAAGCCCGGCGCCTTGACGCCGGCCACCTTGAGGATGCCGCGGATGTTGTTGACGACCAGCGTCGCCAGCGCCTCACCCTCGACGTCCTCGGCGACGACCAGGAGCGGCCTGCCCGCCTTGGCGACGCCCTCGAGCAGCGGCAGCAGCTCGCGGATGTTGGAGATCTTCTTGTCGACCAGCAGGATCAGCGGCTTGTCGAGCTCCGCGGTCTGGTTCTGCTGGTTGTTGATGAAGTACGGCGAGAGGTAGCCGCGGTCGAACTGCATGCCCTCGACCACTTCGAGCTCGTTGATGAGCCCCGAGCCCTCTTCCACCGTGATCACGCCCTCTTTGCCGACCTTCTCCATCGCCTCGGCGATGGTCTTGCCGATCGATTCGTCGGAGTTCGCCGAGATCGTGCCGACCTGGGCGATGGCCTTGGAGTCCTTGCAGGGCTTGGAGAGCTTCTTGAGCTCCTCGACCGCGGTGACGACCGCCTTGTCGATGCCGCGCTTGACGTCCATGGGGTTGCGACCCGAGGAGACGGCCTTGAGGCCCTCGCGGATGATCGCCTGCGCGAGCACCGTGGCGGTGGTGGTACCGTCGCCCGCCTCGTCGGAGGTGTTGGACGCGACTTCCTTCACCATCTGCGCGCCCATGTTCTCGAACTTGTCCTTGAGCTCGATCTCCTTCGCGACCGAGACGCCGTCCTTGGTGACGGTGGGGGCGCCGAAGCTCTTGTCGAGCACGGCGTTGCGGCCCTTGGGGCCGAGAGTCGCCTTGACGGCGTTGGCGAGAACGTTCACGCCGCGGAACATGCGCGAGCGTGCGTCGTCGCTGAATCTAACTTCTTTGGCAGCCATTTCGTGATCCTCGCTTACTTGCCTTCAATCACGGCCATGACGTCTTCTTCACGCATGACCACGAGATCCTCGCCGTCGACCTTCACCTCGTTCCCGCTGTACTTGCCGAACAGGATCTTGTCGCCGACCTTCACATCGAGGGCCCGTACCGAGCCGTCCTCGAGAATCTTGCCCTTGCCGACCGCGACGATCTTTCCCTGCATCGGCTTCTCGGCCGCGGTGTCGGGAATCACGATGCCACCCGGGGAGGTACGCTCCTCCTCAAGGCGCTTCACGATGACGCGGTCATGAAGAGGACGAATCTTCATGGATGTTCGCTCCTTAAAAACTCTTGAATGGATGGTTACTGGCCGGGAAGCCGCTGTTAGCACTCTCCCCGTACGGCTGCTAATGATAGGGAGAGGCCCCGCGAATTCAAGTCGCGGGCGGACTTTTTTCGGGAACGGGCCGCTGAGCCCTCCTGAAGCGCGGTCTTCTCCAGGATGAACCCCAGTTCCTGCCACGCGCCTAAGGCTTGCGCTATAAAGCTGACACTATGAGCCTTCGAATTAGACATATTCTCATCCCGACGCTGCTGGCCGCCGCTGCCCTGGCGCAGGCGCAGCCCGCCAGTGCGCCGGGCAGCCCGCCCGGCCCGTCCTCACCCGCCGCAGCGCCCGCCAAGGGCCTGAGCTCGGTTCTCGGGGCGGTCAAGGCCAGCGGGGATGAGTTCCTCCCTCCTGAGCAGGCCTTCCGCTTCGATGCCCTGGCGGGCGGGAGCGATGCGGTGCAGCTCAACTGGGAGATCGCCGACGGCTACTACCTCTACCGGGCGCGCATCAAGATCGCGACCCCGAGCACCGCAGCGCAGCTCGGCGCGCCGCAGTTCCCGACGGGACAGTTCAAGACGGACGAGTACTTCGGTCGCCAGGAGATCTACCATCACGAGCTGCGGGTCACCGTACCGGTGGCGCGCGCCGCGGGCGGCGCGTTCGCGCTGCCGCTCGAGGTGACCTACCAGGGCTGCGCGGAGGCGGGGCTGTGTTATCCGCCGGTCACGCGCACGGTGAGCGTCACGCTCGCCGGGGGCGGCGGTGCCGCAGCCGGCCCGGGAAACACGGGCGCCGCGGCCGGCGGCGGTCCTTCCGAGCAATCGCGCTTCGCGCAGCTGCTCACCGGCAACGTGTTCCTCATGATCGGCGGCTTCTATCTGGCGGGGCTGCTGCTCGCCTTCACGCCGTGCGTGCTGCCCATGGTGCCGATCCTCTCGGGGATCATCGCGGGCGGCGGCGCGCACACCACTCCCGGACGCGCCTTTGCGCTCTCGGTCACCTACGTGCTCGGCATGGCGCTCACCTATACGGCCGCGGGTATCGTCGGCGCGGCGATGGGACACCAGGTGCAGGCGCTGTTCCAGCAATGGTGGGTGCTCGCCCTCTTCGCCGCGGTGTTCGTGGCCATGGCGCTCTCCATGTTCGGCCTCTACACGGTGCAGATGCCGGCGGCGATCCAGACGCGCCTCGCCGACGTGAGCAACCGCCAGTCCGCCGGCACCTTCGGCGGCGTTGCCATCATGGGTGCGCTGTCGGCTCTCATCGTCACGACCTGCGTCGGTCCGGCGCTGGTGGCGGCGCTGCTGGTCATCAGCCAGACCGGGCAGATGGCGCGCGGCGGCGCGGCGCTGTTCGCCATGAGCATCGGCATGGGGACGCCGCTGCTCATCGTCGGGGCCTCGGCCGGCAAGCTGCTGCCGAAGGCGGGCCCCTGGATGGACTTCGTCAAGAAGCTCTTCGGCGTCATGATGCTGGGCGTCGCGGCCTGGATGCTCGTGCGCATCGTTCCGGACCGCGCAGCGCTCGCGCTGTGGGCGGTGCCGGCGCTCGCGCTGGCATGGCTCGTGTGGTTCGAGCTCAAGATGCGCTCGGCCGGCGTTTGGGCGCTGCGGGCCGCGGGGCTCGCCGCGGCACTCTATGGAGTGGCGCTCGTGGCCGGCGCCGCGCTCGGCGGCACCGACCCCCTGAGCCCGATCCCGGCCTTCACCCACCAGGTCCGCACGCTGCCGTTCCGGCGCATCCGCACCGTGGCCGATCTCGAGCGCGCGGTGGCGCAGGCGAGCGCGGCGAAGCACGGCGTGCTGCTCGACTTCTCGGCGGACTGGTGCACCTCCTGCAAGGAAATGGAGCGCTACACCTTCAGCGATCCAAAGGTGCAGAGCGCGCTCGCCAACGTCGCGCTGCTGCGCGCCGACGTGACCGCCGACGACGCCGACGACCAGGCGCTGCTCAGGCATTTCGGCATCATGGGTCCGCCGACCATCGCCTTCTACGGCGCCGACGGCCGCGAGCGCAGTAACCTGCGCGTGGTGGGATACCTGAAAGCCGACGCCTTCGCCGCCCGGGCCCGCGAGGCGCTCCAAGCTCCGCCGTGAGCGGGCGCCGCCCGCTCGGTGCCGCCCTCGCGGTGGCGGGGCTGCTGCTCGTCGCCGCGGTGGCGGGCTTTCTGCTGCAGCGTCTGACGGCGCCCGCCCCGACGCTGCGTCCCCTGCCACCCGCCCCGGCCCCGACGGCTCCCGGGGGGCCTGCGCCGCAGGCGCCCGCCGCGACCGGCCGTGCCTCGATCCCCGCGGAGCTCCCCGATTTCGCACTCCCCGACCTCGGCGGTACACCCCACCGGCTGTCGGACTGGCGCGGACGGACGCTGCTGATCAACTTCTGGGCCACCTGGTGCGGGCCCTGTCGCCGCGAAATCCCACTGCTCGAGACGATACGACGTGAAAATGCCGATAAAAATCTCGAAATAATTGGTATCGCCGTCGATCACGAGGATTCTGTGCGGAAGATGGTCAAGGATCTCGGAATCGCCTACCCGGTGCTGGTCGGAGAGAAGGGCGGACTCGCCGCCGTGAGCGCCTTCGGCATGGATACGGTGCTGCCTTTCACGGTGTTCGCCGACCCGCAGGGCCGCATCGTCACGCTCAAGGTTGGAGAGTTGCATCGGGACGAGGCGGCGTTCATCCTCGCCCGGCTGGCCGACGTGGCCGCCGGAACGCTGACCGTCCCGGCCGCACGCGAACGGATCGAGGAAGAGATCCGGCACCTCGCCGCCGCGCGCGCGGCAGCCGCAGGGCCCACCCCCCGCAATTAGCAAGATCGAGTGAGATCCTCGCAGATCCCGCCAGGAACCTATCCAAATGCGCTCGGATTGGGTACATTCGCCGCGCTTGTGTGACCCAATCCGATAAGAAGACGCGCCAGCCATGGCCCGAGTGCTGTTGTTGAACGGCCCGAATCTGAACCTGCTCGGTACGCGTGAGCCGGCCGTCTACGGCACCGACACGCTCGAGTCGATCGAGAAGCGTTGCGCGGCCCTCGCGCGCGAGGCAGGCCATGAGCTCGTGGCCTTCCAGAGCAACGCCGAGCACGAGCTGATCGGGCGCATCCAGCGCGCCGGGGCGGACGGCATCGCCTTCCTCATCTTCAATCCCGGCGCCTTCACCCATACGAGCATCGCGCTGCGCGACGCGCTGCTCGGCGCGCACGTGCCGTTCATCGAGCTGCACCTCTCCAACACGCACGCGCGTGAGAGCTTCCGCCAGCACTCCTACTTCTCCGACATCGCCGTCGGGGTAATCGCCGGTTTCGGCGCTTTCGGCTACGAGATGGCGGTGCGCGCCGCCGCGCAGCGGCTCGCGCGCGGCGCCTGAGTGACCCACCCTTCGCCTCAAGACCTCGGGGTATACCCGGCATGGACATACGAAAAATCAAAAAACTGATCGAGCTGCTGGAGGAATCCGGCATCGCGGAGATCGAGATCAAGGAGGGGGAAGAAGCGGTGCGCATCAGCCGCATGGCCCCCGCGCAGCCGGTCACGCAACTGGTGCACGCGGCCGCCCCGGCCGCCGCCGTGGCCGGACGGGTGCCGGAGCTGCAGCCGGCGGCGCTCGCCGAGGGCGGGGCGCAGAAGCCCAAGCCCAACGAGCACGTCATCACCGCGCCGATGGTCGGAACCTTCTATGCCGCGCCCTCCCCCGGTGCCAAGGCCTTCGTCGAGATCGGCGAGGAGGTCAAGGTCGGGCAGGTCCTGTGCGTCATCGAGGCGATGAAGATGATGAACCAGATCGAGGCCGACAAGGCCGGCAGGCTCACCTCCATCATGGCGCGCAACGGCGACCCGGTGGAGTTCGGTCAGCCGCTCTTCGTCATCGAATAAAGCCGGCCATGATCGAGAAGCTGGTCATCGCCAATCGCGGCGAGATTGCGCTGCGGATCCTGCGAGCCTGCCGCGAGCTCGGCATCAAGACGGTGGCGGTGCACTCCACCGCCGACTACAGCCTCAAGCACGTGCTGCTCGCGGACGAGTCGGTGTGCATCGGCCCGCCGGCTTCCGCCGGCAGCTATCTGAACATGCCGGCGATCATCTCGGCCGCCGAGGTCACCGATTCGGTCGCCATCCACCCCGGCTACGGCTTCCTCTCCGAGAACGCCGATTTCGCCGAGCGCGTCGAGAACTCCGGCTTCGTGTTCGTCGGACCGAAGGCCGAGACCATCCGCACCATGGGCGACAAGGTCTCGGCGATCCGCGTGATGAAGTCGCACGGTGTGCCGTGCGTGCCCGGCTCCGACGGTCCGCTCGGGGACGATGGCGATGAGAATCTGCGCGTGGCGCGCGACATCGGCTATCCGGTCATCATCAAGGCCTCCGGCGGCGGCGGCGGCCGCGGCATGCGCGTGGTGCACACCGAGGCCTCGCTCCTGAACGCCATCGGGATCACGCGCGCCGAGGCGCGCGCCGCCTTCGGCAACGACCAGGTCTACATGGAGAAATTCCTGGAGCGGCCGCGCCACATCGAGTTCCAGGTGCTCGGCGATGCCCATGGCAACGTCATCCACCTGGGCGAGCGCGATTGCTCCATGCAGCGCCGTCACCAGAAAGTGATCGAGGAAGCGCCCGCGCCCGGCATCACGCTGCGGCAGCGCAAGACCATGGGCGACCGCTGCGTCGAGGCCTGCCGCGCCGTCGGCTACCGCAGCGCCGGCACGATGGAGTTCCTCTACGAGGACGGTGAGTTCTATTTCATCGAGATGAACACCCGCATCCAGGTGGAGCACCCGGTGACCGAGCTCGTGACCGGCATCGACCTGGTGAAGGCGCAGCTGCTGATCGCGAGCGGCGAGCGGCTGCCCTATGCGCAGAGCGACGTGCAGATCCGCGGCCACGCGATGGAATGCCGCATCAACGCCGAGGATCCCAAGACCTTCATGCCCTCGCCGGGGCCGATCCGCCTGTGGCATGCCCCGGGCGGCCCCGGCATCCGCGTCGACAGCCACGTGTACTCCGGCTACAACGTCCCGCCCTACTACGACTCGCTGATCGCCAAGGTGATCGCGCACGGCGACAACCGCGACACCGCGATCGCACGCATGAAGAACGCGCTCGCCGAGATGGTCATCGAGGGCATCAAGACCAACGTCGCGCTGCACCAGGAGATCTGCAATCACGCGGCCTTCCAGAAAGGCGGCACGGACATCCACTACCTGGAGCGGCGGCTGGGACTGCGTTGACGGCGCTCTCGGTCTCTTTCGATCTGGGCGCGCTCGATCCTGACGGCGCCGAGAGCGCCTGCCTCGCCCTCGGGGCCGCGGCGGTCACCTTCGCCGACGCGCGCGACGACCCGGTGCTCGAGCCGCTTCCCGGCGAGGTGCGGTTGTGGCCGGCGACGCGCCTCACCGCGCTGTTCCTCGCGCCGGCCGACCCCGGCGAGCTCGCCGCCGCGCTCGCGGCGGCCCTCGCGCTGCCGCGCGAGTGCATCGCCACCGAGGTGCTCGCCGACCGCGCCTGGGAGCGTGAGTGGCTCAAGGACTTTCACGCCATGCGCTTCGGCGCGCACCTGTGGATCTGCCCGCGGCACGAGCGTATCGCCGACCCGCACGCAATCGTCGTGACGCTCGACCCGGGGCTCGCCTTCGGCACCGGGACACATCCGAGCACGGCGTTGTGCCTGGAGTATCTCGATGCGCACGCGGGCTGGCTGCGCGGCCGGAGCGTGATCGATTACGGCTGCGGCTCGGGCGTGCTGGCGCTCGCGAGCGCGCGGCTCGGAGCAGCGCAGGTGCACTGCTTCGACATCGACCCCCAGGCCCTCACCGCCACGCGCGAGAACGCGCTCGAGAACGGCGTCGCCGCGGTGGTGCGCGTGCACGAGCGTGCCGGGGAGCTGCCGCGCGGCGTCGACCTGCTGCTCGCGAACATCCTCGCGGGCCCGTTGTGCGCGCTCGCTGGCGCGTTCGCGGCGTTGCTGCGCCCGGGCGGTGAGGCCGTGCTCGCCGGGCTCATGCGCCCTGAGGTGCCCGACGTGACAGCCGCTTACGCCGCATGCTTTGATGTGGCGGGCTGCGCGGAGCGAGGCGACTGGGCCTGCCTGAGAGCGCGGCGCCACTGACGATGTACACGGTCTGCCCCAAGTGCGCGCTGACGCTGGTCGTGACCGCCGCGGACCTGCGCGTGGCGCAGGGCTACGTGCGCTGCGGTCGCTGCTCGAGCGTCTTCAACGCCCTGGCGCAGCTCTCCGATGAGCGCGCGGCGGCTCGCGCCAGTGAGGGGCAAGCCGCTTCACAAGCCGCCCCACAGACCGCCCCGCAACCCGCGCCGCAACCGCAACCGCAACCGCAGCCCGACTCCGCAGCCGCAGAGCCCCCGGCGCGCCCCGCGGATGCGATCCCCGAGGAGGCGCTCGAATTCAATCCGCAGAAAACGGATGCGTCCTCGGTCTTCGTGGCCGCTCCGCCGAACCCGGAGTGGACCGCCGCCACCGGCTCCTTCAAGGCGCTGGTCGCGGCGAATCAGGAGGCGATCGCACCCGAGCCGAAGCCCGCCTCCGCCAACGAGGAGCTCGACATCGAGCTCGACGCGGCGCTGCTGTCTGACATCGTCGAGAAGGAGCCTGCGGCGGCGGCCTCGCCGCCGCCGCCGCGGCGGGGGCCCAAGCCCGCGGTAGCAGCGGCCGCCGCCGCCGCCGCATTGCGCGTCGGGCAGGACGCCGGGCTCGAGCCGGCACCGCCGCCCCCACCGCTCCCGCAGCAGCAGCAGCAACCCTCGCCACGACCGCCGCCGGAGGCGCTCGAAGAGATCATCGCGCCGTTCGAGCCGAGCCGTACGGCGGGTGCGCGGCCGGATGTGCGCCCCTGGGCGGCCGGCGCCGTAGTGCTCGCGCTCGTGCTCGCGGCGCAGCTGATCAATCACCAGCGCGATGCGCTCGCCACCAACCCGCTCCTGCGCGGACCGCTCACCGCACTCTACTCATCCCTCGGCGTGCCGCTGGTACCGCACTGGGATCTGCACGCCTACGACCTGCGGCAGCTCGGCGCGACGGTGACACCGGGGGCCGGCGCTGCGGCCGCGGGCACGATCACCGTGCGCGCCAGCATCCGCAACGCCGGACCGAAACCGCAGCCGCTGCCGCTGCTGCGGGTGACGCTGCAGGACCGCTTCGGCAATCGCCTCGCCTCGCGCGACGTCGAGCCGCGCGACTACCTGCCGCACAACGTCGCGCCCGGCGCGCTCATGCCGGTGGATCAGCGCATCGATGCGGAGCTCGCCTTCGTCGACCCGGGCTCGAGCGCCGTCGGCTTCGAGCTCGATGCGTGTCTGCCGGTGCGCGGCGGC
>DATKPR010000110.1:0-25292 GCA_035523985.1 Steroidobacteraceae bacterium
CTCGGAAATGGTGCACGATGCTCTCGACGCCTTCGCACGCATGGACGTCGAGTCGGCGCTGCGCGTGGCGCGCCAGGACCGCCTGGTGGACGAGGAGTACGAGGCGATCCAGCGCCAGAGCATCACCTTCATGATGGAGGATCCGCGCACCATCCGCCGGGCTCTCGATGTCATGTGGGTCGTGCGCGCACTCGAGCGCATCGGCGATCACGCCAAGAACATCAGCGAGTACGTCATCTACATGGTGCACGGCAAGGACATCCGCCACACCTCCCTCGATGACGTCGAGCGCGAGCTGCGGGCCGGGTCGGGGAGCGGCGGCCCGACGTCCTAGCCGCCGGTGTGCCGGCCGGTCCGGGCGGCCTGAGGGCGCCTTCCGCTAAACTGCGCAGATGTCACGCCGCCGCCTGATCAATATCGCGGGCTTCCTGGCCTGCGCGGCCCTCCTGGCCTACGCCCTGTACGCGCAGTACGGCCTGGGACTGGAGCCCTGTCCGCTGTGCATCTTCCAGCGCATCGGCTTCATTCTCATGGGACTCGTGTTTCTCGCCGCGGCGCTCCATGACCCGCGCGGCGGCGGCCGCATCGTCTACGGCGCCCTGCTCGTGCTCGTCACACTCCTCACGGCGGCGGTGGCCGTCCGCCAGCTCTACATCCAGAGCCTGCCGCCCGGGACGCTGCCCTCGTGCGGCGCACCGCTCGCGATGCTGCTGAAGTTCATGCCCGTGACCGAGGTGATCCGCCGCGTGCTGAGCGGCAGCGGCGAGTGCGGCGAGGTCAACTGGACCTTCCTCGGGCTCGCCATGCCCGCCTGGGTGCTGATTGCGGCAGTGCTGCTCGGCGTACCCGGGAGCTTCGCCAACTTCAGGCGAGCAGCTTCCGCAGCACGTTGAGATACATGCGCTCGAGGGCCTCCACGTCCGTCACCCGCACGCATTCGTTGACCTTGTGAATGGACGTGTTGACCACGCCGAGCTCGACCACCTGGGCGCCGAGCGGGGCGATGAACCGGCCGTCGGAGGTCCCGCCGCCGGTCGAGAGCTTCGGCACGCTGCCGGTGACCTCGGCAACCGCCGCACCCACCGCCTCGGACAGCAGCCCCGGCGGGGTGTAGAAGGGCTCTCCCGACACGTACCACTCGAGCGTGTAGCGCACGCCGTGACGGCGCAGGATGTCCTCGACGGTGCTCTTGAGTCTTTCGAGCGTCTGCACCGGCGAGTAACGCAGGTTGAAGCGCGCCTTGAGCTCCCCCGGAATGACGTTGGGGGCCCCGGTGCCGGCGTTGAGGTTGGAGACCTGGAAGGTCGTCGGCTGGAAGTGCTCCGTGCCCGCATCCCAGACCCGACGGGTGAGCTCGGCGAGCGCCGGGGCGAGGGTATGCACGGGATTCTCGGCAAGCTGCGGGTAGGCGACGTGTCCCTGCACCCCGTGCACCGTGAGCCGGCCGCTGAGTGAGCCGCGCCGCCCCACCTTGATGGTATCGCCGATGGTCGTCTCGCTCGAGGGCTCGCCCACCAGGCACCAGTCGATGCGCTCGCCGCGGGCGGCGAGGGTCTCGGCGACGCGCCGGGTCCCGTCGACCGAGGGGCCTTCCTCATCGCTCGTGATGAGAAAGGCAATCGAGCCCCGGTGGGCGGGGTGAGCACGCACGAACTGCTCGGTGGCCGTGACCATGGCGGCGAGCCCCGTCTTCATGTCGGCGGCGCCGCGCCCATAGAGTAAGCCCTCACGCAGCGTCGGCTGGAAGGGGTCGCTGCGCCACTCTTCGAGGGGCCCGGTGGGCACCACATCGGTGTGTCCGGCGAAGCAGAAGACCGGCCCGCCTGTGCCGCGCCGCGCCCAGAGATTGTCGACGTTGCCGTAGCGCAGGGCCTCGAGGCTGAACCCGAGGGCGGCGAGCCGTTCGCCGATCAGCTGCTGACAACCCTCATCCGCGGGGGTCACGGAGCGCCGGGCGATCAGCTTCTCGGCGAGCTCGAGGACGGGTGACATCGGAGTGGGCAGGCTCCCGGGACTTAAGCGGTTCGCGTTTATACGGTGCACCCGGCTTTCGGGCAAGCCGGCTGTCACGAGCGTGAAAACTCCCGCGGCAAGACTACGGAAAGAGGTTGCCGGCAGTGGCCGGTACGGTCCTGTCATCGAAGCGTCACATTAGTGTCATCTAATGCGCGCAAGCGGTGAAGTGCCCTGAGACGTTTTTCCGAATTGCAGGAGTTCAGACCATGAAATCAAGCAGATTGAGCCGGGCGCTGGTCGCCCTGCTGAGCGCGGCGGCGGTGGCCGGCGTCGTGCAGGCGGCCGATATCTCCGGTGCGGGTGCCACCTTCCCCTATCCCATCTATTCGAAGTGGGCCGACGCCTATAAGCAGCAGACCGGGATCGGGCTCAACTATCAGTCGATCGGCTCGGGCGGCGGGATCAAGCAGATCAAGGCCAAGACCGTCACCTTCGGCGCGAGCGACATGCCCCTGAAGCCCGAGGACCTCAAGGAGGCCGGTCTGGTGCAGTTCCCGATGATCATCGGCGGCGTGGTGCCGGTGGTGAACGTGAAGGGAGTGCAGGCGGGGCAGATGGTGCTCACCGGCGCCGTGGTGGCCTCGATCTACATGGGGGACATTACCCGGTGGAACGATGCGCGCATCCAGAAGCTGAATCCGAAGCTGGCATTGCCCGCTACGACGATCGCGCCCATCTATCGCTCGGACGGCTCCGGCACGAACTTCCTCTTCTCCCACTACCTGTCGCAGTCGAGCCCGGCCTTCAAGGAGAAGATCGGCGAGAACACCTCGGTCCAGTGGCCGAGCGGCATCGGCGCCAAGGGTAACGAGGGCGTGGCCAACATGACCGCGCAGACCGACGGCGCCATCGGCTACGTCGAGTACGCTTACGCCAAGCAGACCAAGATGGCCTACTGCGATCTGATCAACTCCGCCGGCAAGGCCGTCGCGCCAAGCGCCGAGTCGTTCCAGGCCGCCGCCGCCAATGCCGACTGGGCGCATGCGCCGGGCTACTACCTCATCCTGACGGACCAGCCGGGCCCGGCCAGCTGGCCGATCACGGGTGCGAGCTTCATCCTGGTCTACGCCACGCCGCCCGATCCGGCCGCGACCGGCGAGGCGCTCAAGTTCTTCGACTGGGCCTATCGCAACGGCGCCGGGATGGCCGCCGCGCTCGACTACGTGCCGCTGCCGGAGAGCCTCATCAAGCTCATCCGCGCGACCTGGAAGGCCGATATCAAGGGCGTCCCGGCGATGGCCAGCGCATCCGACGCCAAACGGATGTAGTCTGTACCGCACCCGATGAATACCGCGGCTGCCATCGATCCGCGACACGCGGCGGGGCAGCGGCTGCGTGAGCGGGCGTTCCGCGCCGCCACCTGGGTGGCGGCGACCCTGGTGCTCGTACTCCTGGGCGGTGTCGCGGTATCGCTCGTGCACGGCGCCTGGCCGGCGCTCGCGCACTTCAGGCTGCATTTCCTCACGAGTGAAGTGTGGAACCCGGTGACCGACCAGTTCGGGGCGCTGGCGGCCGTGTACGGCACCGTCGTGACCTCGGTCATCGCGCTGGCGATCGCGATTCCGGTGAGCTTCGGCATCGCCATCTTCCTCACCGAGCTCGCTCCGGTGTGGATGAAACGGCCGGTGGGCATCGCGGTGGAGCTGCTGGCGGCCGTGCCGAGCATCATCTACGGTATCTGGGGCCTGTTCGTGCTGGCGCCGGTGCTGCAGCGGCACGTGCAGCCGTGGCTGATCGACACCCTCGGACCGCTGCCGCTCGTCGGCAGGCTCTTCCAGGGACCGCCGTTCGGCATCGGCATCCTCACCGCGGGCGTCGTGCTCGCCATCATGGTGGTGCCGTTCATCGCGGCGGTGACGCGCGACGTGTTCGAGACCGTGCCGGATGTCCTCAAGGAGTCCGGCTACGGGCTCGGCGCCACCACCTGGGAAGTCATCTGGCAGGTGGTCGTGCCGTACGCGCGCACCGGGATGATCGGCGGCATCATGCTCGGCCTCGGCCGGGCGCTCGGGGAGACGATGGCGGTCACTTTCGTGATCGGCAACGCGCACCGCATCGGCTCCTCGCTGCTCGCGCCCGGGACCACGATCTCGGCGGCCATCGCCAACGAGTTCACCGAGGCGGTCGGCGACCTGTATACCTCCTCGCTGATCGCGCTCGGCGCGCTGCTGTTCCTCATCACGTTCACGGTGATCGCCGCCGCGCGCTTCATGCTGCTGCGCCTCGAGCGGCGCGCGCTCTCCTCGGTATGAACCGCCGGCTGCTGCGCAAGCTGACCAATCTCGCGGCGCTCGGCCTCTCGGGCCTCGCCACGGCGGTGGGCCTGTTCTTCCTCGGCGCGATCCTCTGGACGCTCGTCAGCCGCGGGCTGGCCGGCATGTCGTGGACGCTGTTCACCGCGATGACGCCGCCGCCCGGCAGCAGCGGCGGACTGCTGAACGCCATCTACGGCAGCGTGGTGATGACCGTGATCGGCCTGCTCATCGGCGGACCCGTCGGAATGCTCGCCGGCACGTATCTCGCCGAGTACGGCCGCACCTCGCCGGTGAGCGCCGTGATCCGCTTCGTCAATGACGTGCTGCTGTCCGCCCCCTCGATCATCGTCGGCCTGTTCGTGTATCAGCTGCTGGTGATCCGCATGGGGCACTTCTCCGCCATCGCCGGCGCCGTGGCGCTCGGCATCATCGCCATCCCGGTGATGGTGCGCACCACCGAGGACATGTTGAATCTCGTGCCGCAGGGCATGAAGGACGCCTCCACCGCCATGGGTGCCTATCCCTGGCGCACCATCACCAGCGTGATCTACCCCGCCGCGCGCAGCGGCATCGTGACGGGACTGCTGCTGGCCGTCGCGCGCATCAGCGGCGAGACGGCGCCGCTGCTGTTCACGGCGCTCAATAACCAGTTCTGGAGCACCAATCTCAACGCTCCCATGGCAAATCTGCCGGTGGTGATCTTCCAGTTCGCACTCAGTCCCTATCCCAACTGGCAGCAGCTCGCCTGGTCGGGCGCGCTGCTCATCACGCTCTCGATCCTGGTGCTGTCGATCACGGCACGCATCGTGGTGTCGCGCCTCGGGCCGAGCGGAGGTAACCGCTGATGGGCGCCGCCGCACCCGCGCTCGGCGCGCCGGCTGCGGCGGACGCCGGCGCGCACCCGGTGAAGTACGAGGTGCGCAATCTCAATTTCTATTACGGCGCGAGCCAGGCGCTCAAGGACGTGAGCCTCACGCTCGCCGACCGCCGCATCACCGCCTTCATCGGGCCCTCGGGCTGCGGCAAATCGACGCTGTTGCGGGTCTTCAACCGCATGTACGCGCTCTACCCGGGGCATCGCGCCGAAGGCGACGTGCGCCTCGACGGCGAGGACATCCTCGCGCCTGCCGTGGACGTCGCGGCGCTGCGCTATCGGGTGGGCATGGTGTTCCAGAAGCCGACGCCGTTCCCGATGTCGATCTTCGACAACGTGGCCTTCGGACTGCGCCTGGTGCGGCGCATCGCACGCAGCGAGCTCATGGATCGCGTCGAGGAGGCGCTGCGCGATGCGGCGATGTGGGAAGAGGTGAAGGACAAGCTGCACGAGGACGGCCGCGGGCTCTCCGGCGGCCAGCAGCAGCGCCTGTGCATCGCCCGGACCCTGGCGGTGCGGCCCGAGGTGATCCTGTTCGACGAGCCGACCGCGGCACTCGATCCGATTTCGACGCTGCGCATCGAGGAGACGCTGCAGTCGTTGCGGGAGAAGTACTGCATCGCCATCGTCACGCACAACCTGCAGCAGGCGGCGCGGGTGTCGAACTTCACCGCCTTCATGTACCTCGGCGAGCTCGTCGAGATGGGGCCGACCGAGCAGCTGTTCACGGCGCCGAAGTACCGCCGCACCGACGATTACGTGACCGGCCGATTCGGCTGATGCCACCATGAGCGAACCCACCCACGAGAAGCCGCAACCTGCCGGGGAGAGCGCCGCGCCGGCCGGCGTCGCCGCAGTACGCGCCAACGGCGCCGCCACCCCCGCTGCGGGTGCCGGTGGCAATGGCGCACTCGGCAGCGAAGCGAGCGCGGCTTCCGGGGATGCCGCACCCGCCGCCCCGCAGCGGCACCTCGCCGAGGGAGGCCTGAACCTCAAGCCGAGCGCCCGGGTGCACGTCAGCGTGGCGGCCGAGGCCGTCCCGGGATCGACTGCCGGACAGGCAGCCATTGAGAACCCCGTATTTTCCTGCCGCGACGTCAATGTGTACTACGGCGCCAAGCAGGCACTCAAGAATGTGACCATCGACGTCGGCCGCCGCCAGGTACTGGCCATGATCGGGCCGTCGGGGTGCGGCAAGTCGACGTTCCTGCGCTGTCTCAACCGCATGAACGACACCATCCCGGGAGCGCGCGTCACGGGCAGCATCACCCTCGACGGCGCCGACATCCACGACGGGCGTCGCGACGTGGTGCAGCTGCGCGCGCGCGTCGGCATGGTGTTCCAGAAGCCGAATCCGTTCCCCAAGTCGATCTACGAGAACGTCGCCTACGGGCCGCGCATCCACGGGCTGGCAAGGAGCCGCGCGCACCTCGATGACATCGTGTGCACGAGTCTCACGCGCGCGGGACTTTGGGACGAGGTGAAAGACCGGCTGGGCAGCCCCGGCACCGGTCTCTCCGGCGGCCAGCAGCAGCGCCTGTGCATCGCGCGCACGATCGCGGTGCAGCCCGAGGTGATCCTCATGGACGAGCCCTGCTCGGCGCTCGACCCGGTGGCGACCGCGCGCATCGAGGACCTGATCGATGAGCTGCGCGAGTCCTACGCGATCGTGATCGTCACTCATTCCATGCAGCAGGCGGCGCGCGTCTCGCAGCGCACCGCCTACTTCCACCTCGGCGAGCTGATCGAGGTCGGCGATACCGACCGCGTGTTCACCAACCCGCGTCACCGGCTCACCGAGGACTACATCACCGGGCGTTTCGGTTAGCCGCCCGCCCCGCGCAGACGCACGGTTCTTCCCCGGAAAACAGCAAGGCCCGCTTGCGCGGGCCTTGCTGCTCGAGGTCCCCGGAGGGCGGACCCGATCCGGACTGCAGCCTCAGAACTTGAAGCGCAGACCCGCCGTCGTCGCGATGTTGGTGTGGTACAGGTACCCGTTGGCGAGGCCGTCCGACACGCCCGAGTACATGCTGCCTGCATAGACGTCGAAGCGCTTCGACAGCCGGTAGTCGAACACCAGCGACATCACCGTCTCGGTGCCGCTGCACCCGCCGCTCACCGTGGTGCCGCAGCCGGCGTTGGCGCCCGTGGCATAGGCGTCCTGGTTGTAGCCGTAGTAGGCCGCCAGTATGTCGAGTTTCGGCGTAATGCCCCACTTGACGCCGGCCCAGTAGACGTCCAGCACCTTCTCGTTGTTGTAGGCGGCATTGTTGGTGAAGGCGAGGATGTAGCCGCCGATCGTCAGCGTCCCCGCGGGCAGCGGATTGCTGGGGTTGTCGAACTGAATGCGCTCATAGCCGCCCGAGAGCTTCACGGTCGAGGAAGGGATGGCGTAGGAGAGCATGACCGCGTAGGTCTGGTTATCCGAGATCGTGCCCGAGAGCGAGTTGCTGATCGGCCAGCACTGCGGGGTGGCGGGAGCCGCTGCCGTGCAGCTGCCGCTCTGCAGGGTGGCGACCTGCGCCGCGCTCAGCGAGCCGACGCCGATGGCATCGTATTTCTTGAAATAGTAACCATCGATCGAGAAGCCCGCGTAGTCGCCGCCGACCTGGAACTGATAGCCGGTGTTGATGCTGCCGCTCTGGCTGCCGAACTGGTACATGGCACCGACGTGCAGCCAGTCGTACTTGGCGTAATACTTGATGGACTGATCGAGGCGCCGGTCCTCGGTATCGCCGCCGCCGGCGGTCGTACCCGAGTAGCCGATCAGCGAGAAGGCCTGTGCGGCCCCCATCGGGTCGTACTTGCCGATGCCGTCGGCGAGCAAAGTGACATGGCGGCCGAAGGTGAAGCTGCCGTAGGTCGGGGAGCTGAAGCCCGCATAGGCCGCACCGCCAAAAAACTGACCGGCGATGCTGCTGTCGACGCCGGTCGTCTGGGCCGTGAGCGGCTTGCCGTTGTTGAGCGCGACGGACTTCAGCGCGTCGGAGATGTCGCCCGACCAGGGGTTGAAGAAGGTCTCGAAGCGGAACACCGCAGCCCAGTCACCGCCGATCGGCTCGTTCCCCGCGATGCCGATGCGCGACTGCGACAGGTTGTTACCCGCGATCCCGGTCGGGGAGTCGTAGTCGTTCTTGCCAACCAGCGAGCCCGAGACGGCCGGGAAATAGTCGCTGAACGGGGCGCTGTGGGTATCGTTCTGGATGCCGATGTCGACGATGCCGTAGAGGGTGATGCCCTTCCAGGTCAGGCTGCTGTCCTCAGCCTTGGTCGTCGGCGCGGCGGTCTGCGCCTGCGCGACGCCCGCCACCGCCAACGATGCCGTAATCAGACAGGCTCGGATGGATGTCATCTGCAAAATTCCTGTTGGTTTTGAAAATGCCGACGCGACACTGCACCGCCCACGCCCGATCGCTCGGACGGAACGTGTTGCGCTGCCGCAACCTCTTAATGATCAGCCCCGCCGAGGGCTCACTCTGGTTCAGCTGTAAGACACTTGTACCGCATTCAGATGGCACTTTTGTTAACGCGGCCGGAATTCAGGCCGCGGTGCCATTCACCGACTGCGGGCCCCCCAGCTGTCTGAGCCTTCCTGGCGGGCATGAAATGCTTCCATATCAAAGTCTTAAATGCAACTTCTATTTGTCTGAACGGTTTTTAATGGGGCATTTGCCGTCGATTAATGGCCTTATGCTCCACTCGGCATCATCGGAGGACCTTCTGAGGCTTGGCTGCGGTGCGCATCCTTCTGGTCGAGGACGAGAAGAAGCTCTCGGAGCTCGTGGCGCGCGCGCTGCGCCAGGAGAGCTATGCCGTCGACGTCGCTGACGACGGCACGCGCGGCTGGGAGCTCGCAGAGACCTACGACTACGATCTCATCGTCCTCGACCTGATGCTCCCCGGCATCCCGGGCGAGGAGCTGCTGCGGCGTGTCCGCCGGCGCAACCAGCAGGTGCCGATCCTCATCCTCACCGCGCGCGATGCCACGCAGGAGAAGGTCAGCAACTTCGAGGCGGGGGCGGACGACTACCTCACCAAGCCCTTTGCCTTCGCCGAGCTCGTCATGCGGGTGAAGGCACTGTTGCGGCGCGGCCCCGTGGCCCGTGCGAGCGTGCTGCGCGTCGCCGACCTCGAGCTGGACCGTCTCACCCAGCAGGTGCGCCGCGCGGGCAAGCGCATCGAGCTCACCCCCAAGGAGTACGCGCTGCTCGAGTATCTGGCCTCGAGCCCGGGCCGGGTGTTCTCGCGCACCATGATCATCGAGCACGTCTGGGACCAGAGCTTCGAGGGGCTGACCAATATCGTCGACGTGTACGTGCGGCACCTGCGCGCCAAGGTCGACGATCCGTTCCCGCTGAAACTCATCCGCACCGTGCGCGGCGTCGGCTACGGCCTCGGAGCCGCCCCCGACGCATGAACGCGCGATCCTTGAGCTTTCGCCTGGTGGCCTGGTACGCCGGGGTCCTGACCGCGGTATTCGTGCTGCTCGGCCTGCTGACCTTCTTCTTCCTGCGCCACTACCTCGAGGCGAACCTGCTCGACAACCAGACCCGCCGGGCGCGCCAGATCGCCGGAACGCTGGTGGCGCACGTGCGCCGCGACAGCGAAGCTTCGATGGCGAGCGAAGTGGAGAGCCTCTATTCGCCGCAGATCAACGACCGCTTCATCCGCATCTCGCGCGCCGACGGCCAGGTGGTCTACGCCTCGGGTGCGCCCCGGGACGAGGCCTTCGACCCGGCACGGGTTGCGCCGCTCGCCGGGGACTTCTTCCAGAGCTCGACGCGCAAGGTGTCCCTGCCGGGGGGCGTGCTCCTCATCGCGGCGGTGCCGGCAACCGGCAGCGACGGCACGCTCTATCGGGTCGAGGTCGGCACCTCGGGAGCGCAGGCCGAGGACACCCTGGCGCAGGTGCTGCTGATGCTGGCGGTGGGGCTGCCGGTTGCGGTCGCCGTGGCGATTGCGGGCGGCTTCGTGCTGGTGCGCCGCGCGCTCGAGCCGGTCGAGCGCATGGCGCTCAAGGCCGAGGAAATCACCCAGCATTCCCTCAGCGAGCGCTTGCCCGTGGTCGAGAGCGGCGACGAGCTCGAGCGGCTGTCGGTATCGCTCAACCACATGATCGCGCGCCTCGAGGATGCCATCCGCGGCTCCAAGCAGTTCGTCGCGGATGCGAGCCACGAGCTGCGCACGCCGCTCACCGTGATGCGCGGCGAGCTCGAGAGCCTGGTGCAGAACGGGCGGCTCGAGCGCGACGTGCGCGAGGCCCTCGGCAGCGTGCTGGAGGAGGTCGGGCGGCTCGGCGAGATCGTCGAGAGCCTGTTCGCGCTGTCGCGGCTCGATGCCGGCGAGACGAGCGGCGGCTGGCAGCGGCTCGATCTCGCCGAGCTCGCGGCCACCACCGCCGGGCAGATGAGCCTGCTCGCGACCGACAAGGAGATCAGCCTCAGCTGCGACTCGGCCGCCGCGGTCACGGTGGAGGGCGACCGCGCGCGCCTCAAGCAGGTGATCGTCAACCTGCTCGACAACGCCATCAAGTACACCCCGCGCGGCGGGCATATTGCGCTCAGCGTGCGCCGCGAGGGCGCATGGGCGGTGCTCGAGGTGACCGACGACGGAATCGGGATCCCGCCCGATGCCCTGCCGCACGTGTTCAAGCGCTTCTTCCGCGCCGACAGCTCGCGCTCGCGCGAGCCGGGCGGCGCCGGCCTCGGGCTGTCGATCGTGAAGTCGATCTGCCAGGCCCACGGTGCCGAGGTCGAGGTGCGGAGTGCCGCCGGCAAGGGCAGCACCTTCCGCGTGCGCCACCCGCTCGCCACCGAAGCCGCCCGCAGCTGAGGCCCTGAGAGATGTCGCTCGTTCAATACGTTCTGCGCCGTCCCTACACCGTCGTGGCGCTGCTCATACTCATCGCGCTGCTCGGGATCGGCGAGGCGCTGCGCATGCCGGTCGACATCTTTCCGAAGATGGACATACCGGTGTGCAGCGTGGTGTGGACCTACGCCGGCATGGATGCCAGGGACATCCAGAACCGCATCCTCACGCTGCACGAGCGGCAGATGGCCTCGCTCGTCGACGATATCTCGCGCATCGAGGCCACCAGCTACGAGGGCGTGGGGGTGGAGCGCGTGTACCTGCACGAAGGGGCGGACGTGACGCGCGCCATCGCGCAGCTCGCCAGCAGCGCGCTGGTGGTGCTCAAGTACATGCCCCCCAACATCACGCCGCCGCTCGTGATCCGCTACGGCGCGACCGACGTGCCCATTATCCAGCTGAGCCTCTCGAGCAATTCCCTGCCCGACACGGCGCTCAACGATCTCGGGCAGAACATCATCCGCCCGGCGCTCGCCGTGGTGCACGGCGCCGAGGTGCCGTATCCCTACGGCGGCAAGCCGCGCGTCATCATGGCCGACCTCGACAGCCAGGCGCTGCAGGCGCGCGGGCTGACCGCCGCGGACGTGAGCAGCGCCCTGCAGAGCCAGAACGTGATCCTGCCCGCCGGGGACGTGAAGATCGGCTCGCTCGATTACCTGCTCGCCATGAACAACAGCCCGGATGTGATCGAGGCGATCAACTCCTTCCCGATCCGGCAGGTCGGGGGGCGCGAGGTGTTCATGCGCGATGTCGCGCACGTGCACGACGGCTTCCAGGTGCAGACCAACTCGGTGTCGGTGGACGGGGTGCCGGGCGCGCTCATGACCATCCGCAGCACCGGCGGTGTGTCGACGCTCGCGGTGATCGCGGGGATCCGCGCGGCGCTGCCCGACATCCGCCACATGCTGCCCGCGAGCGTGCGCATCCTGCCGATCTTCGACCAGTCGCTGTTCGTCAAGGCGGCGCTCAACAGCGTGGTTGTGGGCGGCTGCATGGCGGCGGGCCTGACCGCGCTCATGATCCTGCTGTTCCTCGGCAACTGGCGCCTCACGCTCATCATCCTGGCGTCCATTCCGCTCTCGATCGTCAGCGCGGTGCTCGCCATGGGAGCGGGCGGCGAGACGCTCAACACCATGACCCTCGGCGGCTTCGCGCTCGCGGTCGGCATCCTGGTCGACAACGGTACCGTCGTCATCGAGAACATCGAGCGGCACGCCGGGCTGCACCAGCATCTGCCGGACGCGGTGGTGCACGGCGCGGGCGAAGTGGGCGTGCCGACCTTCCTCTCGACACTGTGCATCTGCATCGTGTTCGTGCCCGTGTTCCTGCTCGAAGGCACGGCCAAGTACCTGTTCTCGCCGCTGTCGGTGTCGGTGATCGTGTCGCTGCTCGCCAGCCTCGCGCTCTCCTTCACCATGGTGCCGGTACTGTTCCTCTACCTGATGCGCGCACAGAGCCACGGCGCACCGGCCGGTGCGCCGGTGGCTGCGGGCGAGCACGGGGCGGGGGCGGCGAGTGCCGCGTGGCGGCAGTGGCTGGCCGGGCTCGCGCGGCTGCTGCACGGCGCGCACCTCGGCTTCGAGCGCGGCTTCCAGCGCTTCCGCGAAACCTACCGCAATGCGCTCGCGTGGGCGCTGTCGCAGGCGAAGGTCACGGTGCTCGCGTTCCTCGCCATGATGGTGGTGTCGCTGCCGCTGTTTCCGCTGCTCGGACGCGATTTCTTCCCGGACGTCGATGCCGGACAGATGCGGCTGCACGTGCGGGCACCTCCCGGGACGCGTCTGGAGACCACGCAGCAGTACTTCGCCGCGGTCGAGGGGACGATCCGCAGGCTGGTCGGGAGCGGGCAGATTGCCGTCATCCTCGACAACATCGGGCTGCCCTATAGCGGCATCAACATCGCGCTCAGCGACTCGGCGACCGTCGGACCCATGGACGGCGAGATCCTCGTCTCGCTCACCGGTAAGCACGCGCCGACGGCCGAGCTGACCGCGATGCTGCGGCGCGAGCTGCCGCAGCGCTTCCCGGCGCTCGAGTTCTTCTTCCAGCCCGCCGATATCGTCGACCAGGTGCTGAATTTCGGCCAGCCGGCGCCGATCGACATCCGCGTGTCGGCCTCCGACACCGACAGCGCCTATCGCCTGGCGGCCAGGCTCGCCCGGCTGGTCGCCGGCGTACCCGGCGTAGTCGATGCCCACGTGGCGCAGGTACCCGACGCCCCGGCCCTGTCGGTCGACGTCGACCGCGCGCTCGGAACGCTGGTGGGCGTGACGCAGCGCGATGCCGCCAGCAACATGCTGGTCACCACCAGCTCGAGTCTGCAGAGCGCGCCCAACTTCTGGGTCGACCCGAAGAACGGCGTGAGCTATCCGCTGGTGGTGCAGCAGCCGACCTACGCCATCAACTCCTCGCAGGACCTGAAGGTCATGCCGGTGGCGAGCGCCCCGGGCAGCTCGCAGCTGCTGATGAACACGACCGCCATCGGGCGCCGGACGACGCCGCTCGTGACCTCGCAGCTCAACATCCGGCCGGTGTTCGACGTGCAGGCCAACGTCCAGGGCCGCGACCTCTACTCGGCCTCGCAGGCCATCGACAAGGTGATCGCCGCCAACCGGCCGCCGGCGGCCAAGGCCATGCATGTGACGTTGAGCGGCCAGGTCGAGACCATGCGCGAGAGCTACACGGGACTCTTCACCGGTATCGCGCTCGCGGTGGTGCTGGTCTACCTCTTCCTGGTCATCAACTTCCAGAGCTGGATCGATCCGCTCATCGTGCTGATGGCGACGCCGTTCGCGTTGAGCGGCGTCATGTGGATGCTGTTCCTCACCCAGACGCACCTGTCGGTGCCGGCGCTCATGGGGACGCTCATGTGCATCGGGTTGACCACCGCCAACAGCATCCTGGTGGTGACCTTCGCCAATCAGCGCATGGATGCCGGCGACAGCCCGCTGACCGCGGCGATCACCGCCGGCTTCACCCGTATCCGTCCGGTGCTGATGACGGCCGGCGCGATGATCCTCGGCATGGTGCCGATGGCGATCGGGGTGGGCGAGGGGGGCGAACAGAACGCGCCGCTCGCGCGCGCGGTGATCGGCGGGCTGCTGTTCGCGACCTTCGCGACGCTGGTCTTCGTGCCGACCATGTACCGGCTGTTGCGGCGCGCGCCGCAGGCCATCGTCGGGACGCACACTGTGGGGGACGCGTGACCATGCAGCCGACATCCGGGCAATCGCCCGATCAGGGGGAAGTTCGCGCCACCGACTACGCGGCGGAGCTGACCACGGTCGAGAGCCATGCGGTATCCACCGGGTTCACGGCCGATACCGGGGCGCGGCTGAAGAGAGCGGCGCTCATCTTCGCCGCGGTGCTCGGTGCGCTGTTCGTGCTGGTCGCCATCGACCGCCTGATCAAGGCGCACGCGGTGGCACGAGCGGCCGAGGAGGCGGCGGGCGCGCCGCCGCTGGTCGATGTGATCACGGCGCAGCCCGTAGGCGCCGTGCAGCGTCTGGTGCTGCCCGGGGAGACCGCGGCCTGGCACGCGAGCATCATCTACGCGCGCGTCGACGGCTACGTCAGTAAGTGGTTCGTCGATATCGGCGACCACGTGAAAGCCGGCCAGGTGCTGGCGCTCATCGAGACCCCGGAGCTCGACGCGCAGCTCGCGGCGGCGCGCGCGCAGCTGCAGGCGGCGCAGGCGCAGGTGCTGGTGCGCCAGGCGGAAGTGCAGCTCGGCCTCACGACCTACGAGCGCTGGCGCGACTCGCCCAAGGGGGTCGTGTCCGAGCAGGAGCGTGAGGAGAAGAAGGCCGACTACGAGACGGCGCTCGCGCGGCTGAAGTCCGCCGAGGCGGACGTGGCACTCGATGCCGCGCACGTCAACCAGTACGAGGCGCTCGCGGCCTTCAAGAAAGTGACCGCGCCCTACAGCGGCGTCATCACCACCCGCGACATCGATATCGGCAATCTGGTCACCGCCGGCAGCACCGCGGCCACGACGCCGCTGTACGTCATGACGCAGAACGACCCGATCCGCATCTTCGTCGATGCGCCGCAAAGCGCCGCCGACGATCTGCTCGGCAACGCGGCACCGGTCGAGGTGCGCACCGCCGGCGGGGACCCGCGGCAGTACGCCGGCAAGGTGACCCGCACCGCCGAGGCCATCAACCCGCAGGCGCGCACCCTGCGCGTCGAGGTGGACATTCCCAACCCCAAGGCGGAGTTCGTGCCCGGCATGTACGTCAAGGTGGGCTTCGGCCTGCCGCCGCGCGGGCTGGTGCAGGTGCCGGCCGCGGCGCTCGTGTTCCGCGCCAGCGGACCGGAGGTGGCGCGCGTCGATGCGGGGGGGCGGTTGAGTTTCCGCCCGGTGGTCATCGGCCGTGACGATGGCAGCGTCGTCGAGCTCAGCTCCGGCGTCGCCGCAGGCGACCATCTCGCGCTCAACGTCAGCAGCCAGATCGGCGAGGGGCAGCTGGTGCGGGCCCGCTCGGCGGACTCGCAGCCCGCGACCGCGGGGCTGCGCCCTTGAGAGGGCGCGCGATGCAGCCACGGCGCCTCGGGATCGCGACGGCCCTCGCCGCGCTGCTCGGCGGCTGCGCGGCCGGGCCGAACTACCACACGCCGCGGATCGCCACTCCCGCGCGCTACGCTGCGGTGCCGGATGCGGCCGCGGCGCCCGCGACGGTCGATCCGGCCGCCTGGTGGAAGGCGCTGCAGGATCCGGAGCTCGACTCCCTGATCGAGCGCGCGGTGGCCGCCAATCCCGACGTACTCGTGGCCCTCGACCGGCTGCAGGCCGCGCGGGTTTTCGAGGCGGCCGTCATCGGCACCGTGCTGCCCGACGCCGAGGCGTCCGCGGGTGCGGGGCGCGGCACGGGCGGCGATCTCACCCGCGGGCGCGCCGCGCAGCCGCTGATCTCGGCCGACAACACCACGGGCTATCAGCACCTCAATGAGATCGGCGGCTTCGATTCGATCTGGGAGCTCGACATCTTCGGCAGGTATCGGCGCGAGATCGAGGCCGCGCGCTACGACGAGCAGGCGACCCGCGCGGCACGCAACGCAGTGCTGGTCACGGTGATCGCCGACGTGGCGCGCGCCTATGTCGACCTGCGCGGGCTGCAGGTGCGCGCCTCGGTGCTCAATTCCGCGATCGCGGTGCTGCGCGAATCGCTGCGCATCGTCAGCATCCGCTACGAGCGCGGGATCACCAACGAGCTGGACGTCACGCTGGCGACGCGCGAGCTGGCAACGCTCGAGGCGCAGGCCGCGCCCATCAATGCGCAGGTGCGCGCCGCCGCGTTCACGCTCGCCACGCTGCTCGGACTGTTTCCCGAGGACCTCGAGCGGGAGCTGAGCGCTCCCGGCATGGTGCCCGCGGTGCCGGACGCCGTGGACGCGGGTCTGCCGCCGCAACTGCTGCGGCGGCGTCCGGACATCCAGCAGTCGGAACGCGAGCTCGCGGGCGCGACCGCGCGCATCGGCATCGCCACGGCGGACCTCTTCCCCTCGCTCGCGCTCACCGGCGCGGTCGGATTCCAGCGCCAGTCGCTCAAGGGCCAGCCGGTGCTCGGCGAGCACATCTGGTCGGTGGGGCCGGCGGCGGTGTGGCCGCTGCTCGATTTCGGCGCTCTCGACGCGCAGGTGGAGATTGCGGATCTCGCAACGCGCGCGCTGCTGGTGCGCTACCGGCAGACCATCCAGGAGGCTGTGCGCGAGGTCGACACCAGCTACGCACTGTATGGTGCCGAGCAGTTGAGTCTCACGAAGCTCGGCACGGCCCTCGTTGCCGGCCAGCGCGCGGTGACGCTGGCGAACGAGCGTTATGAGCGCGGCGTCACCGATTTCCTCAACGTGGTGGATGCGCAGCGCCAGGAGTACGACCTGGAGGAGCAGTACGCCGCCACCCAGGTCGCGGCCGCCGAGCAATACATCGAGCTCTATCGCAGCCTCGGAGGCGGCTGGGAGAACTATCAGAAGCTGCCCCCCATCCACCGGCCCGAGCCGGCGATCATCGCTATGTTCCAGCGGACCCTCAGCCACCGCGACCCGCTCAAGTGAGCGGCGTGCAGCCGATACTCGTTGTAACTAGGCGATGCCGTCCTCGGGCAGCGTGATGCGCACCGTCAGGCCGCGCGGCGCACGGTCGAGGAGCTCGACCGTGCCGCCGTGGCCGAGGATCACCGACCGGGCGATGGCGAGTCCGAGGCCCATGCCGTGGGCATCGACTTCGCGGGCGGCGTCGCTGCGGTAGAAGGGCTCGAATACCCGGTCTTTCTCCGCGGCCGGGATGCCCGGTCCCTCGTCCTCGACTTCGACCACGAAGCCCGCCTGCGCTACCCGCCGCAGCACGACACGCGCGTGTCGGCCATAGCGGGCGGCGTTCATGATCACGTTGGTGAAGGCGCGCAGCAGCGCCTGCGGCTTGCAGTGGTAGCGGTCGCGCAGCTCGCCGTGGTACTCGACGCTGCCGCCGAGGTCGCTCACCATGTCGCAGGCCGTCTGCAGCAGCGAGGCGAGCTCGACGACGTCGTGCGCCTCGGCATCGTCGACGCCGCGGATGAACAGCATCGTCGAGGTCAGCATGCCCTCCATCAATTCGATGTCGTCGAGCATCTTGGTCTGCTGAGTCCCGGCACGATCGGTCTCGATGCGCAGCCGCAGCCGCGTCAACGGCGTGCGCAGATCGTGGCTGATGGCGCCGAGCATGAGCGTGCGGTCGGTGAGGAAACGGCGCAGCCGCTGCTGCATGTCGTTGAAGGCGCGGATCAGCCGTTGCAGCTGCGCCGGGCCCTGTTCGGCGAGCGGCGGCGAGTTGATGTCGACGCCGACGCGCTCGGCGGCGCGCGCCACCCGGGTGAGCGGCACGTTGACCATCAGAGTGAGCCAGATCCACAGCAGCGCGGTGGCGAACACCAGGAAGGCGCCGAGCCCGATCTGCGCCACCAGGGCCAGGCGGTGCTGCGGCCCGACCGACGTCGAGACCTCGAGCAGCCCGCCGCCGCGCAGCGGCACGCTCACCAGCACCGAGTCGGCGGCATGCGCCCCGGGGTCGGCGCGCACCCGGACCTGCGACGGCGGCTTGCCGAGCCCCTGCGCGATCTGCGCGCGCAGCGCCAGATACTCCTCATCCGCGCCGCGCCCGGGATTGGCGCTGCTTGCCGGCCCGCCATCGAGGTAGCGCAGGCGGAAGTCGGTATCCGAGCTGAGCTGTGCGAGCTGCGGGCGGCGCCCCGGCTCGACGGCTTCGAGCAGACGCACCACCATGCGGACACGGGTCGCGGCCACGTCGGGCCGCAGCTCCGTCTGCCAGCGCGGCAGCAGCACCACGTACAGCAATGCCGCGGTCAGCTGCGACAGCGCGAGCCCGAGGAAGAGTATGCCTGCGACCTGACCCCGCAGATCCGCAGGGAGCAGCCGCCGCAGGCTGAAGGTCATCCGAGCCTGACGTCCGGCGTGAACACGTAGCCGCCCGAGCGCACGGTCTGGATCAGCATCGGATCTTTGGGGTCCTTCTCGATCTTGCGGCGCAGGCGGCTCACCTGGATGTCGACGCTGCGATCGATGGTGGCCGGCGCGCGCCCGCGCGTGAAGTCGAGCAGCTGCTCGCGCGTCAGTACCTTGTTGGCATGCTCGCAGAACGCCACCAGCAGCTCGAACTCGCCGCCGGTGAGCGGCACGCGCGTACCGTCGTGCGAATACAGGCGCCGCGCGACCAGGTCGAGCCGCCACTCGGCGAAGCTCAGCACCGAGCGGCGGCGATCGGCCGCCTCGGCGGGGACGTACTGCGCGCGGCGCAGCAGCGCCCGGATGCGCGCGACCAGCTCATGCGTGCCGAAGGGCTTGGTGAGGTAGTCGTCGGCCCCCATCTCGAGCCCGACCACTCGATCGATCTCGCTACCGCGCGCCGTGAGCATGATCACCGGCAGGTTGCCCGCGGCGCGCACGCGCCGGCACAGGCTCAGGCCGTCCTCTTTGGGAAGCATGATGTCGAGCACCAGCAGATCCACGTCCGCGGCGGCCATCACGCGATCCATTTCATCGCCGTCCTGGGCGACGGTCACGCGAAAGCCGCTCTGGCGCAGGAAGTCGGCGACCAGTGCGCGGATTTCCGGGTCGTCCTCCACAAACAGCACGTGGGCGGCGGTGGGATCCATACTCGGGCCCCGCATGGCAGCGAGTGTGTCGCTCGGCGAATTCATACTAGCACGCACGTGCCCGGACTCAGGCGGGGCCACGGCGGGCCGCGCCGACCGGGATACACACCGTTACAGAAGAGCACGCCGCGTTGCGCCCGCGGCTCACGGGTCGAGCGGCAGGCGTCGCAGCAGCTGCCACCCGGCCGCCGCGGCACGCAGCACCAGCACGTCGCGTCCCGAGAGCTGCTGGCGCCGGTGACCGATCGTCCACTCGAGCTGCCAGCGGTAGCTGATGATGCCGAGGTCGCCCGCGGCACGTCCCGTGAGGTCGGTCGTGTTGTATTCGTGGACCTCGACGCCCGAGAGTCTGGAGCGCATGTGCTCGAGCACCGCGCGGCGCCCGGCGATGGAGGCGCCGGGCACGGCGGCGAGCAGGGCCACATCCGCCGCCAGGAGGCGCTCGAGTCGCGACCAATCGCGCCCGAGCCACGCCGCGTCGTAGGACTGTATCCAGCGCGCCGCGGCGAGATCGTCGAGCACGCCGGCGCCGGGCTGCGCGCAGAGCGCGTTCGGCTCGCGGCCGTGCGCGGCGTCGTGATTCAACATGATACGACTCACCATGCCACGCGAACTTACCGCTAACGACCAACCGAGTCACGTTTGGTTCGGTGCACGGCGCGCGTGCGCGGCCATTGCAACACGCTGGAAACCCGCTGTTAGTAAGCGACATGCGGCGATGCGCGCGTATACCGCGGCCGCAGCGGCGGGCGGCAGGAAGTAACACGCGCGCGCCGGGCGCCGGCACGGACCGGCGGATTAATGTTCCATTCGCCGTCGCTTAATGTAGGGGCGGTATGGTCCAGTTCCGGGCCTCCTCCCTGTCACCCCCGTGCCCGGACACTCGGCGGCGCTTCCCCGGAGGCGCCGTTTTACTTTTTGCGGGGCATCCCCGCCGCCGCGCTGCCGCGGCGCCTACTCGGCAGCCCGCAGCAGCTCGTTGATCGAGGTCTTGGCGCGCGTCTGCGCGTCGACGCGCTTGACGATCACGGCGCAGTAGAGACTGTGACTGCCGTCCCTGGCCGGCAGCGTTCCCGACACCACGACCGAGCCCGCGGGCACGCGCCCCTGGAGGATCGTGCCGGTGGTGCGGTCGTAGATGCGCGTGCTCTGCCCGATGAACACGCCCATGGAGATCACCGAGCCGGCTTCCACGACGACGCCCTCGACCACTTCGGACCGGGCGCCGATGAAGCAGTCGTCCTCGATGATGGTGGGGCTCGCCTGCAGCGGCTCGAGCACGCCGCCGATGCCGACGCCGCCCGAGAGATGCACGTTGCGCCCGATCTGGGCGCAGGAGCCGACCGTCGCCCAGGTATCCACCATGGTTCCGGCTCCCACCCAGGCGCCGATGTTCACGTAGCTCGGCATCAGCACCGCATCCGCGGCGATGTAGGCGCCGCGGCGCACCACGGCGTGCGGCACGATGCGGGCTCCGCCGGCGCGCAGCTGCGCATCGCTCGCGTGTGCGTACTTGAGCGGCACCTTGTCGTAGAAGCGGGTGAAGCCCGCATCCATCACGCGGTTGTCATGCGCGCGGAAATAAAGGAGCACGGCCTTCTTGAGCCATTGATTCACCACCCAGCCGCCGTCGCGCGGCTCGGCGACCCGTGCCGCGCCCGCGTCGAGCAGGCCTAAGCACTCCTCGAGCGCTGCGCCGAGCTCGCGCGTGAGCGTACTGGGCGTGAGCGTGGCACGGCGCTCCCAGGCGTCCTCGATGAGTACCCGCAGCCGCTCGCGATCGCTCATGTGCTCACCGGCGGGCCGCGCTCCCCGCGCAGTGCCAGGCTCTCGCGGTCGAGCACCGCCATCATGCGCTCGCGCAGCCGTTCGGCGGCCGCGGCGCCCAGGGGGCGGTTGTCGAAATCCGTGAGGTAGAAGACGTCTTCGGCGCGCTCGCCGACCGTCATGATCTTCGCGGCGTGCAGCTCCACGCGCTCCTCGATGAGTACCTTGCCGACGTCGCACAGCAGGCCCGGCCGGTCGCCCGCGGTGAGCTCGAGCACCGAGCGGCGGTTGCGCTCGTCGATGCTGAGCGCGATCTGCGTCGGCGTGTGGAACATGCGCGCCTGGCGCGGTGCGCGCCGCGATACCGAGAGCGGCGCATCCTCGCGCGCCTGCACCGAGCGCCACAGGGCCTGCTCGATCTCGATATGCCGGTCGTGATCGGTGACGCCCGCGCCGTCGTCCTCGAGTACGTGGTAGAGATCGAGACTGAAGCCGTCGCCGGTCGGCGTGATGCGCGCATCGACGATGTTGAGCCCGAGCTGGTCGAGCACCGCCGTGGTGCGCGCGAAACCGTGGCGGCGTGGGCGCGTAAAGATCAGTACCGCGGTGGTGCCGTGCACGCTGTGCGCATCGAGCGCCACCAGCGGCTCGTCCGATGCCGCATCGCGCTCGGCCAGGAGGCGCGTGTGCCAGGCGATCTCCTCGGGTGAATGCTGCAGGAAGTAGCCGGCCGAGAAGCGCGTCCAGGCCGCCACGATGTCGCTCTCGGCGACGCCGCGCTCGACGGCCAGGCGCCGCGCCGCATCCTGCGTCTCGCGCACCAGGTGCTCGGGGTCGATCGGGCTCTCGAGCCCGCGGCGCAGCGCACGCTTCACCCGCTGATAGAAGTCCTTGAAGAGCGAGGCCTTCCAGGAGTTCCACAGCTTGGGGTTGGTGGCGCGCACGTCGGCGCAGGTGAGCACGTACAGATAGTCGAGATGTGTCTGATCGCCCACCTTGCGCGCGAAGGCGTTGATCACCTGCGGGTCGCTGATGTCCTGCTTCTGCGAGGTGATCGAGAGCTCGAGGTGATGGCGCACCAGCCATGCCACCATGCGCGCGTCGTAGGGCGAGAGCCCCTGCTCGAGACAGAAGGCCTCGGCATCCACGGCGCCGAGCTCGGAGTGATCGCCGCCGCGGCCCTTGGCGATATCGTGGAACAGCGCCGCGAGGTACACGACCTCCTGGCGCGGCAGCTGCTGCATCACGCGCGAGGCCTCGGGCAGCTCCTGGTCGTAGCGCGGGATGGCGAAGCGGCGCAGGTTGCTCACCACGAAGAGCGTGTGGGCATCGACGGTGTAGGCGTGGAACAGGTCGTACTGCATGCGCCCGACCACGCGCCCGAAAGCGGGGATGTAGCGGCCGAGCACCCCGTAGGTGTTCATGCGGCGCAGCTCGTGGGTGACGCCGACCGGGGAACGCAGGATCTCGAGGAACAGACGATGATGACGCGGGTTCTGCCGGAACTCCTCGTCGATCAGCCAGAGGTTCTTCGCCACCGCACGCATGGTCGAGGCGCGCACCCCGCGAATCTCCGGGTTCTGCTGCAGCAGCGCAAAGAGCTCGAGCAGCGCCGCGGGCGTACGCGCGAACACCTCCTCGCTCACCGCCTCGAGCGAGCCGTTGCGCACCTGGAAGCGCGCATTGAGCGGCCGCGGCGGCTCGCTCTCGGTGAGGATCGCCTCGCGGAACAGCTCGAGCAGCAGCTCGTTGAGCAGGCTCACGTCCATCACCGTGCGGTAGTAGCGCTGCATGAACTGCTCGACCGCGAGCGTGTAGGAGGCATCCTCGTAGCCGAAGGCCTGGGCGAGGCGGATCTGGGTGTCGAACAGCAGCCGGTCCTCCCGCCGGCCGGTGAGGGCGTGCAGGCCAAAGCGCACCCGCCACAGGAACGCCTGCGCCTGCTTGAGCCGCCGCAGCTCCGGCGCCGTGAGGAAGCCGTGAGTCATGAGCCCGTCGAGCGAGTCGGCGTCGAAGTGGCGCTTGGCCACCCAGGCGATGGTCTGGATGTCGCGCAGGCCGCCGGGGCCGGTCTTGACGTTCGGCTCGAGGTTGTAGGCGGTGTCGTTGGCCTTGAGGTGGCGCTCGGTCTGCTCGCGCACCTTGGCCTCGAAGAACTGCTTCACCGGCCAGAGGCGCTCGGGTGCGAGCGCGGCACGCATCGCGGCGAGGAGGGCGGAGTTGCCGGCCAGCAGGCGCGCCTCGAGCAGTGTCGTCATGACGCCCACGTCGCCGACGCACGCCTCGGCGCACTGCGGCACGGTACGCACACTGTGGCCGATCTCCAGTCCAATGTCCCAGAGGAAGGCGACCAGCCGCTCGACCGCGGCGATGCCGCCCGCGTCGGGCGCTTGCGGCGCGAGCAGCAGCACGTCGACGTCGGAGCAGGGATGGAGCTCCCCACGTCCGTAGCCGCCGACCGCGACCAGCGCCCACGCGGCGCAGACCGCCGCACCGTGGGTGCGCCACGCCTCGCGCAGCACCGCATCGATCAGCGCGGCCCGCGCGTGCACCAGCTCCTCGACCGGCTCCTCGGCGAAGAAGCGCGCTTTGAGCTCCTCATGGGCTGCGCGCAGCAGTGCGCGCCAGGCGGTGGGATCGGCCCCGGCCGCAGCCAGCCGGTCGGGAAGCCCCGCGAGCAGCGGCCAGGAGGCTGCCGGGGGCGCGGCAGGGAGCGATGCCTCGAGCAGCTCTGTTTCGGAGGCTCCCATCGGCTCCTTATATCAGTGAATCAATGCGGCGCGCCGTCGGCCGGCAGCGTCAGCACGTCGACGCCCGTCTCGGTGACGAGCACCGTATGCTCCCATTGCGCCGAGAGTGAGTGGTCCTTGGTGATCACCGTCCAGCCGTCGCCGAGGAGGCGCACGTGGCGCTTGCCGGCATTCACCATGGGCTCGATGGTGAAGGTCATGCCGGGCTTGAGCTCGAGCCCGGTGCCTGGCTCGCCGTAATGCAGTACCTGAGGGTCCTCGTGGTAGATGCGCCCGATGCCGTGGCCGCAGTACTCGCGCACCACCGAGTAGTCGTTCTGCTCGACGAAGGACTGGATGGCGTGGCCGATGTCGCCCAGGTGCGCGCCCGGGCGCACGGCGCGGATGCCGCGCCACATGGCGGCGAAGCAGGTATCGGCGAGGCGCTGGGCATGGGCCGGCGCCTTGCCGACCGCGTACATGCGGCTGGTATCCCCATGGAAGCCTTCGCGGATCACGGTCACGTCAATGTTCACGATGTCGCCCGCCTTCAGGCGCTTGTCGTTCGGGATGCCGTGGCACACCACGTGGTTCACCGAGGTGCAGATGGTCTTGGGGAAACCCCGATAGTTGAGGTTCGCCGGGACCGAGCGCTGCACATTGACGATATGGTCGTGGCAGATGCGGTCGAGCTCGTCGGTCGTGACCCCCGGGACCACGTGGGGGCCGATCATGTCGAGCACCTCGGCGGCGAGGCGCCCGGCGATGCGCATTTTGTCCTGTTCCTCGGGGGTCTTGATGGTCACGTGCATAGATCAAGGAAATGGGGCCGGGGACGCCCTGCGCCAAGGGCCCCCCAGGGCTCGCGTAAGACATTGTTCCGATGAGGTCTTCATGGTATAAAGCGCGGCCTTTTTTGGCAACGCAACCCACACGCGCATCGTTCACCCGCTGACTGGGTGTCCCCGGGCACGCCGCAAGGCCTGGCCGGGGATGGTCACGGGGATGCGCGGAGGCTTAACCCGAACAGGAGTTCTTCATGCCCGGCGTGTCCATGCGACAGATGCTGGAAGCGGGTGTCCATTTCGGACATCAGACTCGCTTCTGGAACCCGAAGATGGCTCCCTTCATCTTCGGTGAGCGGAACCGAATTCACATTATCAACCTCGAGAAGACGCAGCCCCTGTATACCGAGGCCGCGAACTTCATCAAGGGTGTCATTGCCGATGGCGGCACCGTGCTCTTTGTCGGCACGAAGCGCTCGGCGCGCGAGTCGGTGCAGGCCGAAGCGCTCCGCGCCGGTCAGCCGTTCGTCAACCAGCGCTGGCTGGGCGGCATGCTCACGAACTTCAAGACCATCCGCCAGTCCATCAAGCGACTGGGCGAGATCACCGACCTGGCTTCCTCCGGCGCGTTGGACAAGCGCGGCAAGAAGGAAGCGACCCAGCTGCGCCGCGAGATGGACAAGCTGGAGCGCAGCTTGGGCGGCATCAAGAACATGGAGTCGCTCCCGGACGTGCTGTTCGTGGTGGACGTCGGCCACGAGAACATCGCGATCCACGAGGCCCGCAAGCTCGGCATCCCGGTGGTGGCGATCGTCGACACCAACTGCTCCCCCGACGGGATCGAT
>DATKPR010000111.1:0-17395 GCA_035523985.1 Steroidobacteraceae bacterium
GGCGAGCACCTCGTCGGCGATGAAGGTACCGTCGGGGCCGAGGTGGCCGTGCGCGACCACGCCCGCGCCTTCGCGGAACAGGTCCGGGAGCACGCCCGTGTAGCTCACCGGAACGTCGTGACTGAAGTCCGTGACCACGAAACGCACCTCCAGGCTCCCGGGCGCGCGCTTCAGGCTTCCCTGGGTCACCATGCCTCCGAGGCGAAAGCGCTCGCCGGCGGGCACCTGTCCGGCGACCACCTGGCTCGGATCGAAGAAGAAGGTCACGTTGCGGCGGAAGGCCGACAGCGCCAGGGTGCCGGCGATACTCACGCCGGCGAGGATACCGATCACCAGCGTCAGGCGGCGCTGCCGCGGGGTCATGGCGCACCACCACCGCCGCCGCCGGCGGCGCGGCGGCGTGCCGCGGCCAGCGCCTGCGCGAGCGCGCGCCGCGCCCAGACGACGTTGAGGATCACCACGGCGAAGGTCACCGCGTATGCGGGCCACACGAAGGCGGCATACCCGCCCATGTCGAAGAACTCTCTCATGCGGCGAGCTCCTCCTGGAGCCAGCTGGCATTGCGCTCGCGGGCGAGGATCTCGGCCCGCAGCCGCACCAGCAGCAGCGCGACGAACAGCAGCGTGAACCCGAGCAGCATCGTGAGCAAGGGCCACAGCATCGCCCCGGCGAGCGTCGGCTTGCCGAGTCGCATCACCGAGGGGGCCTGGTGCAGCGAGTTCCACCAGGTCACCGAGTAATGGATGATCGGCACGTTCACCACTCCCACCACCGCCAGCACGGCGCTGGTGCGATCCGCCCGCTGTGTATCCTCGATCGCCCCGCGCAAGCCCATATACCCAAGATACAGGAAGAGCAGGATCAGCTCCGAGGTCAGGCGCGGATCCCACTCCCACCACGTGCCCCACATCGGCTCCCCGTACAGCGAGCCCGTGACGAGCGCGGCGAAGGTGAACGAGGCCCCGATGGGCGCGCAGGCGGCGGCGGCCGCGTGCGCCACCTTCATGCGCCAGATAAGCCCGACCGCCGCGGCGCATGCCATGGTCGTATACACCATGAGCGACATCCAGGCAGTGGGGGCATGTACGTAGATCATGCGGAAGCCCTCCCCCTGCTGGTAGTCGGGCGGCGCCAGCACCAGCCCGCCGTAGAGCGCGGCCAGGATCAGCACGGCCGCGGACCAGGAGAACCAGGGCGTGAGGCGCCGCGCCAGCCGGTAGACGTGGGGCGGGGAGCCGAGGCGGTGAAACCAGGTCCAGGTCATGAGACTGCGTTCACTCCAGGCTGATGCGCACCGCGGCGGCGGACGCGAGCGGCGCGAGCGTGATCCCGAGCACCGCGAGCGCACCGAGGAGCTCGAGCGGTGCCACGATCGACTCGCCGCGAATTGCGAGCTCACTCGCGCGCGCGCCGAAGATCAGCACCGGGAGCGACAGCGGCAGCGTCAGCAGCGCGAGCAGCACGCCGCTCCTGCGGATGCCGAGCGTGAGCGCCGCGCCGATCGAGCCGATGAGGCTGAGCGCCACGGTGCCGACGGCGAGGGAGGCCAGGATTCCCGGAATCGCCCCCGGCGGCGCACCGAGCGACAGCGCCGCGAGCGGGGCGATCAGCGCGAGCGGCAGGCCCGTGAGGAGCCAGTGCGCCGCGGTCTTGGCGAACATGAGGCCGGTGAGCGGCTGCCCGGAGAGCGCGTACTGCTCGAGCGTGCCGTCGTAGGCGTCGTCGCGGAAGAGAAACTCGAGCGCGAGCAGCGAGGCGAGCAGTGCCGCCACCCACAGGACCCCCGCCGCCACCTCGCGCAGCCGCGCAAGCTCGGGCGAGATGGCGAGCGGAAAGAGCATCGTCACGATCGCGAAGAAGGCGAGCGGCTGAATCAGCTGCCCGCGCCGGCGGAAGGCCAGCGTCAGGTCGCGCTCGAGCACCAGCCGCGCCGCCGCCAGCACCGGGGTGCCCTGCGCGGCGCTGCCGTCCGCCTCGACACGGCCGGCGGCGGTGAGCGCGGCATGCGGCAGCTCAGCCAACCGCGAGCTCCAGGCGCTGCACGCGTGCCGGCGCGACCGGCAGCTCATGATGCGTGGCCGCCAGCACCACACCTCCGCGGCTGAGCTGCTCTTCGATGAGGGAGCCGACGAGCTGCTGCCCCTCGCCGTCGAGGTTGGTCGTCGGCTCATCGAGCAACCACAACGGCACGAGTGCGAGCGACAGCGCCGCGAGCGCTACGCGCCGCTTCTGACCGGCCGAGAGGGTGCGGGCCGGGCGATCGCTCCACGCCGCGGCGCCCACGCGCTGCAGCGCGGCGGCGAGCGCGCCCGCGGTCACCCGCCGGCGCATCCCGATCCAGTAGCGCAGGTTCTCGAGCGCGCTCAAGTCCGCCTTCAGCGGGGCCTCGTGCCCTATATAGAGAAGTGCCGCGTGAAAGGCCGGGAGGTCGGCGGCCACGGGCTGCCCGTTCCACAACAGCCGGCCGGATTCAGGATGTAGCAGGCCGCACGCGGCGCGCAGCAGGCTCGTCTTCCCGGCGCCGTTGGCGCCCGTCACGTGCAGGCAGCTGCCGCGTTGTGCGTCGAAGCCGACGCCGCGCAGCACGTGGCGCTCACCGCGCCACAGCTGCAGATTCTCGGCTTGAAGGCCCTCGGGCGACATGCGTCCTCAGTCAGTGCGGCCACACGGCGCGCGAGTCTCGCAAATTCATGAGGTTAGCGCCACGGTGGACAGCACATTCGGGATTGTCTGCCCGAGCCGTCAAGCCGCCCTACTTCTGTAGAATCCCGGCAGTTCGCGGCGCCCGGGTGGCGTAACTGGTAGCCGCAGGGGACTTAAAATCCCCTGGGGGAAACCCCGTGCCGGTTCGAGTCCGGCCCCGGGCACGCGACGGTCAAGGCACGCCGCGTGCGATTGTCGGGTCATACCCCTTTGAGGAGTTCTGCGATCGCGGCGAAGGAGCGCGCCGCCGCCACGTCGGCGGCGCTCTTGCGGTCCTTGTTGCGCAGCCGGGCACTCGCCCCGGCATCGAGCAGCCGGTGCACCAGTGCGGCGTCGCCGTTGCGGCTGGCGATGATGAGCGCGGTGTCGCCGAACTCGTTCTGCGCGTCGACGTCCGGCCGGGCCGCCAGCAGCCGCACGACGATCGCCTCGTCGCCGGCGCCGGTGGCGAGCATGAGCTCGGTATCGCCGCGCGCCGTACGTGCCTGCAGATGGGGACTCTTCTCGAGCAATGACTCGACGACCGGCAGCGCGCGTGCCAGGCAGGCGGCGGCGAGCGGCGTCACGCCGTCCGCATCGGCATGATCGGTGCTGGCGCCGGCCTGCAGCAGCACGCGCACGTTCTCGGCGCGGCCTGCCCGGGAGGCGAACCACAGCGCCGTCCGGCCGGCCCGATCGACGCCCTCGACGGCCGCGCCGGCGGCGAGCAGGCGCTGCAGATCCTGCGGCTCCCCCGCCCGTGCGAGGAGCATGAGTGCACTGGTGCCGTGGGAATCGCGGGCCTCGGGATGGGCGTGCGCGCCGATGAGACTGCGCAGGATCGCCCCGTCGCCGGTTCTGGCCGCCGCAACCAGCGGCGGCTCCGGGTCATCCGGCTGGCCGTCGGCCAGGGCGCCGTGGGCGAGCAGCGCCGCCACCACGTCGGCGCGATGCTCGCGCACCGCGAGCAGCAGCGGCGATTCCCCGCGCGCATCGCTGCGCTGCGGCTGCGCACCGCCCGCCATCAGCGCCGCGACCGCCTCCGCGGGACCGCTCACGACCGCGGCGCTCAGCACCGGCAGTCCCTCGGGGGTCGAGGCGTTGGGATCGGCGCCGCGCGCGAGCACCGCGCGCAGCAGGTCCGGCGAGGGCCGTGCCGCCGCGACCGCGAGGTCCGGCCAGCCGGCGTACAGGTCGTGCGGCGCCCGCTGCACGCTGGTCGGCGCGCTCTCGCGCTCGATGGCATGGCGTGCCAGGGCCGTCGCACCCTTCTCCCGCAGCCGCGCCTCCACGTCGGCGGCGCCGCGCTGCCGGGCGAAGTCGAGCGCCGACCAGTCCTCGACGTCGCGCGCGCCGGCGCTGGCACCCGCGGCCAGCAGTAAATCGACCCCGTCGAGCCGCCCGGCGGCCGCGGCGTGCATGAGCGGGGTGTTGCCCGCCCGGTCGACGGCCGCGACACTGGCGTGGGCCGCGAGCAGTGCGGCAACCGCCGCCGGTGCGCCGGCGCGCGCCGCCAGCATGAGCGGCGTCATGCCGTACTGGTCGGCCTGATCGACGGGCGCTCCGCGGCGCACCAGCAATGCGACCGCTTCCGCCGAGCCGGCTTCGGCCGCACGCGCGAGCGCGCCACGCCCGAACTCATCGGTCGCGCCGACGAGGCCCGGCTCGGCCAGCACCTCGAGCGCGGGCAGGTCGGCGTCCGCTGCGGCGAGCCACAGCGCCTCGCGCCGCACGGCCGGGTCCTTCAGCTGCGCGGCGGGCAAAAGACTCGCCGGCAGCGTGCCGGCGACGGCCGCGCGTCCCGGATCGGCGGCGGCCGGAGCACGGAAGCCGAGCGCGCGCGCGCGCGCCAGCCAGTGCTCGGCACATGGGGCATCGGGCGGCGCCGCCTCGCTGCAGAGCGTCGCGAGGCTGAAGGCGGCGCGGGCGTTGCCCTGCGCGGCCGACTTCTCGAGCCAGCTGCGCGCCGCCGCCGGATCGGACGGCCCGGCGAGTCCGTTGAGATAGAAGACGCCGTAGAGATATTGGGCCTCGGCATTGCCGCCCGCGGCGAGCCGCTGCAGCGAGGCCGCGGCCGCCGTGAAGCTCTTCAGACGGATCGCGCTCTTGACCTCGGCGAGCGGATCGCCGGGGCGCGACACCGCCCAGGCGGAGCCGGCCGCGAGCAGGCCGAGAAGCGCGAGTGTGCACTCACGCCGTGCCATGCTTGGTCTCGACGCTGATGCCGATGCGCTTGAGAAACTCCGAGGGCAGCACGCCTCCCGCGCTCACGATGACCGCGTCGTTGGCGACCGTGACCGGGGCGCCGTCGTGCTCGAGAACCACTTCCCCGGTATCGATCTGCCGGACATTGGATTTCATCAATACCCTGAGCCGTCCCGCGCGCGTCGCGCTCTGCAGGCGCTCGCGATTGCGCGCCTTGGCGCGGTCGAACTCGGCGCCCCGATAGGACAGGACCACCGCCTCGCTCCCCGACTCGGCGATACTGGCCGCCGCCTCGAGCGCGCTGTCGCCGCCGCCGACCACGAGGACCTTGCGGCCCGCATACTGCTCGGGGTCGATCAGCCGGTACACCACCTTGGGAAGCTCCTCCCCTGGCACGCCGAGCTTGCGCGGGGTCCCGCGCCGGCCGATCGCGAGCAGCACGCTGCGCGTCTGGTAGGTGCCCTTGCTCGACTTCACCGTGAAACCGTCGCCGCTCGGCGTGATGTCCTCGACGCGCTCGCGGTAGTTGATGGTGACGCCGGTCTTGCGCTCGGCGCCCTGCCAGAACTCGAGCAGCGACTCCTTGCTGGTCTGGCGGAAGTTCACCTTGCCGAGCAACGGCAGCGTCGCGGGCGCCGTCATGACCAGCTTGCCGCGCGGATACTGAAAGACCGCCCCGCCGAGGGACTCCTGCTCGAGCGTCACATAGCGCATGCCCCTGGCTTTGGCCGTGAGGGTCGCAGCGAAACCCGCCGGCCCCGCGCCGACGATGACCACGTCGAGGGCGGCACCGCGCGCGCTGCCGCGACGCGCGGCGATGGCTTCGATGGCCTGCCTGCCCTGCTCGAGGGCATTGCGGATCAGCCCCATGCCGCCGAGCTCACCGGCGATGAACAGGCCGGGGACCGAGGACTCGAAGTTCGGCGACACGACCGGGATGTCGACGCCGCGGCGCTCGCTGCCGAAGACCAGCGTGATGGCATCGACCGGGCAGGCGGTGCGGCAGGCGCCGTGGCCGATACAATCTCCCGGGCTGACGAGCACCGCCCGTCCCCCGATCAGCCCGAGGACCTCGTGATGCTCCTGCTCGGGGCACGCCTTGAGGCAGGAGCCGCAGCCGATACAGCGCGCGGGATCGATCCGGGGATGGAGCGAGGCCGGCTCGGCGGCACCGGTCTTCTCCTGCGCGGCGCGGCTGCGCCGCTCGATGGCACGCCGCCGCAGCACGTGCCACCCGAGCAGCAGCACGCAGGGAATTCCGTAAACGAGGTAGGTCAGGGAATCCAACTTCCAACACCACCGCGAGGGCCGGGAGTCCGCCCAAAGGCCCATTCAACACGCCCGGGGCGCCCGCACACTGTGAAGGCATTCACAGCTGGCCCGAGTATTGCTGCTTGAAAGTAAAAGTAACACGTTAAACTTCCAACCCGTAGAAGGGCGGGTGTTAGGTCTTGTTGTCTGCTTTAGACGACAAAGCTGTCGTCTATGCGAGACAGGAGGAGCGGCGCGGCAACCAACTGTATCGTCGGGAACGCGTCCTTCGTGCGGTGTTGTAACAGGATCCGCGGGAATTCATCTGATGGTCTCACTGGCATTCGCAGCCGGCCTTCTCACCGGAGCCCTGGCCACCGGCCTCGCGCTTTCGTGGCGCCGCGTGTTGGCGTTCCTGCGCGGCACGCGGCCCGCGCTGCTCGTGGCCGCGGCGGTCGTCGCCTTCGGCATCTGCGCGGCGATTCTTTATTTCGGTGTACTGACCCGCCATGCCAGGACCGATGTGGCGGGCGCCGCCCCGCACGCCGCCGGCGGCGGCGAGGCGCAGTCAATGCAGCAGGCGGTCGCCGGTCTCGAGGCACGCCTCGCGCGCAACGGCGGCACGGACGCCGACTGGGAGCTGCTCGCCCGCGCCTACGATTTTCTCGGGCGCAGCGACGATGCGCGCCGCGCGCGTGCGCACGTGGCGGGCGCGCCCGACGCGGCGGCCGTGACCGCGACGCCGGCGAGCCTCGCCGCCTTCATGGAGGCCGGCGACAGCCTCGGCGATCGCCCGGGCACGGGCGCCCCCGCCCCGGCGCCGCCCGCCGCGGAGGCCTCCCCCGCTCCAGGCGCCACGCTCGAGGAACTGACGCAGCGCGTGCACGCGCATCCGGGCGATGCCGGCGGCTGGCTGGCGCTCGCGGACGCCGCGCGCGCCCGCGGCGACAACCGCACCGCACGCACCGCGCTCGAGAAAGTCATCGCGCTCAAGGCCATGAGCGCACAGTCCTGGGCCGACTACGCCGACGTGCTCGCCTCGCAGACGGGCGGATCGCTGAGCGGTGCGGCGGGCGCCGCCATCGACCGGGCGCTCGCCCTCGAGCCCGCGAATCCCAAGGCACTGTGGCTCAAGGCGAGCCAGGCGCACGCGCAGCGCCGTTATGCGGAGGCGCTCGGCTGGTGGCGCAAGCTGCGCGCCGCGTTGCCGGCGGACTCCCCCGATGCGCGCATCGTCGACGGCAACATCGCCGAGGACAGCGCCCTCCTCGGAGAGCCGGCGGCGGCGGGCGCTGCACTCTCGGGCACCGTGTCCCTCGACAGCCGCCTCGCGGCCCGCGTGCAGCCGGATGCGGCACTCTTCATTTACGCGAAGGCCGCCGACTCTCCGGGGCCGCCGCTCGCCGTGCTGCGGACCACCGCCGCGACCTGGCCGGTGACCTTCAGGCTCGATGACTCGATGGCGATGATTCCTTCACGGCGCCTGTCGCAGTTCGACCGCGTCGTGGTCGAAGCGCGCATCTCCCGCAGCGGCCAGGCGCAGCCCGGCAGCGGCGATCTGTACGTCACGAGTCCCGTGGTGAAGCCCGGAAGCGCGAGCCGTCTCGCGCTCGTCATCGACCGCGAGCTCGAGTAGGAAACACCCGATGGCAGAACGCGTACGGCAATCGGAGCTGGTGGAAGAGGCACCGCTGCCCGCGCCCCGGCGGCCCGCGGCAGGCTCTGCCACGGCGCGCCCCGCGCCACCACCGGCGACCGTGCTGCGCCCCCCTGCCCCCGCGCCGCGCGCGCCGCCGGCCGCGCGGACCCCGGCGCCGCGTGAGCGCCGCCGGCTGCTCACGTTCGACCGCGTGTTCTTCGCCGCCTCGGTGCTGCTCATCGCGGCGGGGCTGTGCCTCCCGACCGAGCGCTATCTCACCCCGACACGCGGTGTGGGCTATGCGCTCGGGATCATCGGCGGGAGCCTGATGCTGCTGCTCCTCGTGTATTCGCTGCGCAAGCGCTGGGAGTGGCTCGGTTTCCTCGGCTCGACGCCCGCCTGGTTCCGATTCCACATGGTGCTCGGCGTGCTCGGGCCGCTGTGCATCCTCTACCACGCCAATTTCGGCACCGGCGCCACCAACAGCAACGTCGCGCTGTTCGCCATGCTGACCGTGGCCGGCAGCGGCTTCATCGGCCGCTATTTCTACGCGCACGTCCACTACGGACTCTACGGCCGCAAGCTCGAGCTGAGCGACCTGCGCGCGGGGGCCGACCAGCTGCGCGCCCTCGCCGGCAGCGTGAGCTTCCTGCCCGAGCTCGTGAGCCGCCTCGAGAGCGCCGAGCAGCGGCTGCTCGGCGCCGGGCCGCAGCTGTCGATGCTCGGCTTCGCCCGACCCCTCGTGGTGGCGCTCGCGACGATGCGCGAGCGCTGGCGGCTGCACGGGTACCTGCGGCGGGCGCTCAAGGCGAGCGCGCGCGCTTCGCCCGTCGTGGCGGGGGAGGCGGCGCGCCTCGGCAAGGCCGCGCGCGGCTACATCGACCGCCGGCTCGCCGCAACCCAGCGGGTCGCCGAGTTCGCCGGCTACGAGCGGCTCTTCTCCCTGTGGCACGCGCTGCACATCCCGCTCATTTTCATGCTGGCGATCGCGGCCGTGATCCACGTGATCGCCGTCAACGTGTACTGACCCGCGCACCGCACGCCGACATGCAGGGGGGACGATGGCGAAGGCTGACGCTGTGTGGATTGCTGCTCGCATGGCTGCCGGCGCGGCACGCTGAAGCCGTGAACCCGGAGACGCTGCTCATGCCCGGCAAGCTCACGACGGCGCACGCCAGGTACGAGGAGCAGTGCACGCAGTGTCACGACCGGGCCAACGCCGGCCGGCAGACGCGGCTGTGCCTCGACTGCCACAAGGAGATCGCCGCCGACATCGGCGCGACCCGGGGTTACCACGGACGGCTGCCCGCGATCGCCACCACCGAGTGCCACGCCTGCCACAGCGAGCACCTCGGGCGCACCGCCGACATCGTCAAGCTGGTACCCGAGCAGTTCAACCATTCCCAGACCGACTACCCGCTGCGGGGTGCGCACACCGCGGTCCCCTGCTCCGGCTGTCATGCCGCGGGCAAGGCCTGGCGGGATGCCCCGCGCGAGTGCATCGGCTGCCACCGCAAGGAGGAGCCGCACCAGGGTCGCCTCGGCCGCGACTGCGCCTCCTGCCACGACGACGGCGCCTGGCGCCACGTGACCTACGACCACGACAAAACGAGCTTCCCGCTGCACGACGAGCACGCGCGCATCGCCTGCGCGGCCTGCCATTTCGGCAATCGCTACCGCGGTACACCGCGCGACTGCGTTTCCTGCCACGAGCCGGACGACGTCCACCGCGGCGAGCGCGGCGCGCGCTGCGCGGAATGCCATACCACCAAGGCCTGGAAGACCTCGAAGTTCGATCACGAGAAGGAGACGGGATTCGCGCTTCTCGGCGTGCACAGCCAGATCGCGTGCAACGACTGCCATCGCAGCGGCAACCTCAAGGACAAGATCCCCAAGGACTGCGCCGGCTGCCACCGGGGCGAGGACCCGCACGCCGGACGGCTCGGCCACGACTGCGGCACGTGCCACGGCAACGAGACCTGGAAGCCCGCCGCCTTCGACCATGCGCGCGACGGCCATTGGGCGCTCGAGGGACGCCACCAGAAGATCGCCTGCGAGGCCTGCCACACCGCGCCCGTCGCCTCGCAAAAACTCCAGACCGGGTGCCTGGCATGCCACCGTCCGAACGACGTGCACGCCGGCCGCCTGGGGCGCGACTGCTCGCAGTGCCACACGCCCGCCGGCTGGCGCAGCAGCGTGCGCTTCGATCATGACCTGACCAGTTACCCGCTGCTCGGGCTGCACGTGGCCGTGCCGTGCGAGCAGTGCCACCTCAGCCGGCAGTATCGCGACGTCGGCAAGGGCTGCGGCGACTGCCATGGCGCCGACGATGTGCACAAGGGCAGGCTCGGCCGCGACTGCGCGCGCTGCCATTCGCCGAACGGCTGGAACCTCTGGGAGTTCGACCATGCGCGCGAGACGGGCTTCAGCCTGCGCGGCGCCCATGCGGCGCTCGCCTGCGAGGCCTGCCATCGCAAGCCCCCGGGGGAGCTGAAGCTGAAGGAAGACTGCCTGTCGTGCCACGAGAAGGACGACGTGCATCTCGGCCAGTACGGGCGTCAGTGCGACCGCTGCCACTCCACGGTCACGTGGAGAGGGGCGCGGGTGCAGTAGGGGCGCGCGTGTCAGGGGCGCACGAGGCGATGCGATCCCGCCGGCGGGCAAGGCGCGCGTGGCTCGCCGGCTGCGCGCTGGTGCTCGCGCTCATCGGCATGCCGGGCGCGCACGCCGCACAGGCCCGCGACAACTTCGACCATCTCACGACCGGCTTCGAGCTCCTCGGCCAGCACCGCGATCTGCCTTGCGAAGCCTGCCACGCCAACGCGATCTTCAAGGGCACGCCGACTCAGTGCGGCGCCTGCCACGGCATCGGCACCGCGATCCGCGCGACCGCCAAACCGGCCAACCACATTCTCTCGACCGACCAGTGCCAGAGCTGCCACACGCCCTGGGCCTGGAATCCGGCGGTGGACTTCGACCATACCCAGGCGCGCGGCAGCTGCTCGACCTGCCACAACGGCACCGTGGCCCAGGGCAAGCCCCCGACCCACATCGTGACCGATCTCGAATGCGACGCCTGCCATAACACGCTCAGCTGGGGCGGCGCGCTCTTCACGCACGTCGGCGTCACGAGCGGCTGTGCCGCCTGCCACAACGGCGTGAACGCGACCGGCATGCCCGCCACGCATATCCCGGTCGCCACGCCCCCGGGCGCACCGACGCCCTGCGAGGGGTGCCATTCGACCACCGAGTTCACGACCTGGGCGGGTACGGTGATCAACCACGCCGCCGTCACGGCCATGCAATGCCAGACGTGCCACGAGACCGCGGCGTACCTCGGCATGACCCCGAGCACCAACACCACCGCCGCCGATTCGCGCCCCAACGCCACGCTCGATTCCAAGCATCCGACGAGCGGCGACTGCGGGCAGTGCCACTCGACGGTCTCCTTCGCGGCCAGCGTGTCGCGGCCCGCCAATCACATCCCGACCAGCGCGCCGTGCGCCCAGTGCCACACCACGGGCAACGACGCGCAGTATTCGGTCACCGGGACGCACCAGGGCGTCACGGGCTGCCTGAGCTGCCACGGCCCGACGGTCGGTCCGTTCGCCAACGTCACGATCGTCACGACTCCGGCCAGCCACATCCCGATCGGCACGCTCGATTGCAACGGCTCCGGCTGCCACAGCACGGCCAACGTCAACCCGGGCGGCTTCAAGCTCGGCACCGCCAACATCGCGAGCCCGACGCTGAGCGTCGCCGGACACACGACGGTGGCGGCGTTCGCCGCGTGCGCGACCTGCCACGAGACCGCGCCCTACCTCGGCATGCTGGCGAGCACCGCGACGCTTGCGGCCGACTCGCGTCCGACGGCCTTCGACGCCAGGCATCCGGCGACCGGAGATTGCGGCAACTGTCACGTGACCAACCCGACCTTCGCGACCAATCTGCTGCCGACGGCGCCGAAGCCCGCCAACCACATCCCGACGAGCGCCGTGTGCGCGCAGTGCCACACCACCGCGGGCAACTTCGCGGTTTATTCGGTCACGGGCGTTCACCAGGGCGTCACCGGTTGCGTGGCCTGTCACGCGCCGGCGGTGGCCACGACCTTCATCAACGTGACGATCGTCACGACGCCGGCGAACCACTTTCCGATCGGCAGCCTCGACTGCAACGGCTCCGGCTGTCACACCACGGGCAACGTGAATCCGGGCGGATTCAACATCGGCACCGCGAGCATCGCCACGCCGACCCTCACGGTGACCGGGCACACCACGGTCGCCACGGCGGTGACCGCCTGCCAGACCTGCCACGAGACCGCCCCCTACGTCGGCATGGTGGCGAGCACGGCGAGCAGCGCCGGCGACTCGCGCCCCACCGCGCTCGATAAGGCCCATCCGACCACCGGGGACTGCAGCGGCTGTCACACCACGACGCCGACTTTCGCGAGCGACCAGACGGGCGGCGCCAAGCCCGCGAATCACATTCCGACCAGCGCCCCGTGCGCGCAGTGTCACACCACCGCGGGAAACTACGCCGCGTATTCGGTCAGCGGCACGCACCAGGGCGTCACCGGCTGCGCGACCTGCCACGGTCCCGCGGTCGCCACGACCTTCGCCAACATCACCATCGTGACGACGCCCGCTACCCACATTCCGACCGGGAGCCTCGACTGCAACGGCTCCGGCTGCCACACGACGGCGAACGTCACTGCGGGCGGCTTCAAGATCGGCACGGCGAGCGTCTCGAGCCCGACCCTCACCGTCGCGGGCCACACCACCGTCGCGGGCGCGGTGAGCGGCTGCCAGAGCTGTCATGAGAGCGCGCCTTACCTCGGCATGGTGGCGAGCACCGCGAGCACGGCGGGCGATTCGCGCCCCACGGCGTTCGATGCGAATCACCCGACGACCGGCGACTGCAGCGGCTGCCACACCACGACGCCGACCTTCACCAGCAACGTCACCTCCGGCTCGAAACCGACCAACCACATTCCGACCAGCGCCGCCTGCACCCAGTGCCACACCACGGCCGGCAACTACGCGCTCTACGTCATGGGCACGACCGGTCATACCGGCATCACCAACAACTGCGCCCAGTGCCACGCCTACGGCCTGTCGTTCTACAACATGGCGCCGCCCACCCTGAAGCAGCCGGCGACCGGGTCGACCGGCCATATTCCGGCGGTGCCTCCGAACGGCACCACGGTGATCGCCTGCGAGTTGTGCCACTCACCCTCGGCCTTCACGACCTTCTCGGGCACGGTGATGCGCCACGCCTATGTGGTGTCGATGAAATGCGAGGCCTGCCACGAGTACGGCATGGCCTGGCAGACCAACGCCGGCGTGCAGCTGTGGACGCGGCCGAGCCCGAATCATCATGCCGGCCAGGATTGCAACGGCTCGGGCTGTCACACGGCGCGCGACAAGCTCATGTTCCGCCCGCGCGCGACCGCAGTCACGACCCAGGGAACCACGACCGCCGCCAGGGCCGCCGCCGCCGCCAAGCCCGCTGGCCACATGCTCACCACCGACCGCTGCCAGAGCTGCCATGCGACGCTCGCCTGGCTGCCGGTCGCGGCTGTCGATCACTCGCAGGTGCGCGGCGCCTGTGCCAGCTGCCACAACGGCAGCGTGGCGCGCGGCAAGCCGAACGGCCACGTGGCGAGCAGTGCCGGCTGCGACAGCTGTCACACGACCAACGGCTGGACGCCGGCGCGCTTCGAGCACGCCGCCGTGACGCCCCACACCTGCACGACGTGCCACAACGCGGTGCAGGCCATCGGCATGGCGCGCAGCCACATTCCGACGACGCAGCAGTGCGACAGCTGCCACGGCACCCTCGCCTGGGCGCCGGCGCTGGTCGATCACGGCAGCTTCACCGGCAACTGCGCCCGCTGTCACAACGGCAGTGCCGCCGTGGGCCTGCCGCCGGCGCACCTGCGCACGGCCGTCGATTGCGCGAGCTGTCACAGCTATCCGCTGTGGAGCGCGGTGCATTTCCGGCATACGGCAAGCGCCTATCCCGGAAATCACGCGGCGGTGCTCGCTTGCACCAGCTGCCATACCGGCGGGAGCGATGCCGTGCCCTATCGCGCCCCGGGCTACGCCGGTACCTGTGCCGCCTGTCACGCCGCCGACTTCAAGCCCGCCGCGCACCCCAGGACCGTCAAGGGCGAGGTCTATACGGTCGCGGCGCTTGCCAACTGCAGCGGTGCCTGTCACGTGTACGGCCCCGCGGGCATCGCGCGCACGCTCCCCGGACCCCAGCATCGAGTGATGGATGCGGCGTTCAAGCGCTGAGCGCCGGCGCTACGCCTCCTGTCTCGCCGCCGCGGCCCTGCTCGCCGCCGCGAGCGCGGCGGCGCAGACCGCGGGAGTCGTCCCGAACCGGCTCGTGAGCGTCATCGACGTCGCCCCGCGCGACGACCAGGTCGACCTGACCCTGGTATTCAACTGCTCGATGCGCTTCCTCAGCAATCTCCCGGCCAACCAGGGCAGCGTGGTGCGTATCCAGCTGGCGCCGCTGCCCGACTGCGGCTTGAGTCCGCTCGCGCTCGTCGCCACGGAGACCCCGCCGGTGCTCGGCGGCTCCTCCTGGGTGACCGCCGCGCGCCTCGAGTCGACGGCGCCGGGACAGCTGACACTGACGCTGGAGTTCGCGCGCAGCGAGCAATACGTGATGGCCCAGGGCGCCGACACGCGCACCCTGCGCCTGCGGCTGCTCAATCAGGCGAGCCACAAGGGCCATGTGCTGGTGGGCGCGCCCGACGTGGTGGCCAACTTCGCCGTCAACCTCGATTCCGAGCCGCGGCCCTTTGCCCAGGCCGACCTCGATCGGGCGCACGAGCGGCTCAAGGCACCGGTGTACGTCTCCGAGACCTCGGTGCAGGACCAGAAGTGGTACCGCCTGCGGGTCGGGCCGATCGGCCGCCGCTCCGAGGCCGACCGCCTGCTCGCCCTCGCGCTCAAGGACTACCCGCGCGCCTGGCTGGCGATCGGCGATGACGCGATCACCACCGCCGCGGAGCCTGCCGGCGGCCTTCCCGAGATCCTGCCTCCCGTCGAGCATATCGGCACCGACCCGCCGCTGGCGCCCGCCGAGCTCAGCTCTCTCCTGAGTGCAGCCCGTACCGCGCTCGAGCAGCACGACTATCCCCGGGCGATCGCCCTCCTCACCCGCCTGCAGCGCCAGCCGGAATTTCCCGGGCGGGCCAGCGCACAGGAGCTGCTCGGACTCGCGCGCGAGCGGGCCGGGCAGCTGGCGCATGCCAAGGCCGAGTACGAGGAGTATCTGCGCCGCTATCCGCAGGGTGAGGCCGCCGAGCGGGTGGCGCTGCGCCTGAAGATCCTGCGGGCCGCGGAGGCCCGGGCGCGCACGGGGCGGGCCGCGCCAGGCGAGACCCCCGGCTGGGAGGTGAGCGGCGACTGGTCGCAGCTGTTCCGTTACGACGGCTCGAGCGTCAGCAACGGCCCGCCGCCGCCGAACACCGGGACGCTGCCCGCAACGCCCGCGCTCACCGAGAACGCCTTCTTCAACGACCTCGACCTGCTGGCGCGGCACCGCGGCGACAGCCTCGACTGGATCGCGCGCCTCAGCGCCGGCTACGACAGGAGCTTCGAGCCGAGCGCGGCGGCGCTCGGTAATCCCACGCGCGTCAGTCTCGCTTCGGTCGAGGCGCTCGATCGCCCGCTCGGGCTGCTGGCGCGCGCCGGACGCCAGGTGAGTGTCGAAGACGGCATACTCGGCACCTTCGACGGCCTGTTCGTCTCCTGGCAATTCGCACCTGCCTGGTCCGTCAACGCGGCCGCCGGCTATCCCGTCGAGCAGCTGATCCTGGCGCCCCAGACCCAGCAGCGCTTCGAGACGCTGGCGCTCGCGCTGGCGCCGCCCGGCGCGCACTGGGATACGAGCGTCTTTGCGACCACCGCTCAGTACCAGGGCCTGAGGGACCGCGAGGCCGTCGGCTTCCAGAGCCGCTACGTCGGCGCCACCGCCTCCCTCGTGAGCGTGATCGACTACGACACCTTCTATCACTCGCTCAACACCGCGAGCCTCATCGGCACACTGCTATTGCCGGCGCGCTGGAACCTGAGTTTCGACGCCGAGCACCGCAATTCCCCGGTGCTCACCACCGGCAACGCGCTCATCGGCCAGACCTTCACCGACCTCACGCAGCTCGAGCAGGTGTTCACGCCGCAGCAGATCTACCAGCTGGCGCGCGACCGCACGCCGGTCACCGACGATTACAGCCTCACCGTGACGCGCCCGCTCGGCGAGCGCTTCCAGGTGACAGCCATCGCGACCGGCACCGAGACCGGGGCAACGCCCGCTTCCGGCGGCGTCGCCGCGGTCGCCGGCACCGGCATGCTGCTCGATTATCAGCTGCAGCTCGCGGCCACGGACCTCTGGCACGCGGGGGACTTCAGCGTGCTCACCGTGAGCACGGGTGACACGGAGATCGGGCGTATCGACTCCGTGTCCGCCACCAGCCGCTTTCCGATCGGGGGCGCGTGGCGGCTCGGACCGCGCTTCACGATCGACCGGCTCACCGCGCTCAGCGACGGCAGTCTGCAGACCACCTACATTCCCTCGGCACTGCTCGACTGGACGCGGGGACGCTGGCTGGTGCAGCTCGACACCGGTGCGGAGCTCGGCCGCCGCCAGGCCTTCCTGCAGCTCGCCAACGGCACGTTCGTACAGACCCAGAACACCTCGCGCTACTATATAAGCCTGTCGTATCGGGTGACCTTCCAGTAGTGAGCCGTCGCGTACGCCATCACCCGGCCCTCCCCATGCTCGCCGCGCTGGCGCTGCTCGCCGCGCCGCTCGCGGTGCGCGGCGGCGACCCGGCGCCGCGCGAATATCTCGATCAGGAGACGGCCGCCACCGTCATGGCGGCGGCCAGGCCACTGGTGTTCGCCAATCCGCGCACCGAGCTCGCCGCCAACGCGCGCGACTACGTGACGCTCGCTGCCGCGGCGGTCGACCGCGGCGGCAAGCTGACCTTCGTGTGGGTGGCCTACTTCTGGTCGACGGTCGATCCGCGCATGCGCACCGAGCCCCTGCCCGCCCCCGCCAAGATCACCGTCGAGGCGGATGACCGGCGCATCGAGCTCGAGCTGCGCGGCGACGGGCCGCACGACGCCGGCATCGGTGTCCCCGTGGATCCACCGCCGGGCCCCGCAGGACCGCCGAGGGTTTACGGCACCGATCTCGAGACTCTGCGCTTCATCGGCGCAGCACGCCGCGTCGCCCTGCTCATCGACAGCGACGGCACGCGCCTGACCTACGGGCTCTGGGACGATCAGCGGCGCGCGCTGCAGGCGCTCATCCGCCGCATCGACGGCGGCTGAGGCGCTGCGGCGGCCCTCAGGCGCGCCAGAGCACGGGGAAGAGCGCGTGCTCCAGCGGTGCGCCGGCGGGAAGCTCGTTCTCGAGCCCCGGAAATTCGGGCGAGGTCTTCCAGCGTCGCGGCGCATGGCGCGCATCATCGCCGAGGAGCCGCACCGAGAACACCCGCCGCCGCTGCCCGGCGCCGACGCCCGCGGTGGCGTGCAGCGTCAGCATGTGGAAGCACACCGCATCGCCGGGCTCGAGCGCCCAGCCGAGTATGCGGTG
>DATKPR010000112.1:0-3249 GCA_035523985.1 Steroidobacteraceae bacterium
TGGCCGTGGCGGGCACGTGCCGCAGCAGCAGCCAGCCGACCACCGCGAGGTTGAGGACGAACAGCACGGCGATCGCCACCGCCCAGGGCGGCAGCGTGCTGCGCGGCGGCGCCACTTTCACTTCGAAGAGCGCCGGGCCTCCCTGGCGCTGCCGGTCGTTCTCGGATTTCTTCAGTGCATCGAGGATGAATGACATCGTCTACCCGCCATGCGGCCCGCCGGCCGAGAGGATCGGTGCGTCGGGACCGGCGACCGCGCCGGCGAGCGCGATCTGCGTCTCGCGGCCCGCGATGCCGTCGACCGCGAGCTGATGGGCACGCTGGAAATCGCGCACCAGGCCGGTGAGCTGCGCATCGAACACATCGCTCACCGGCGCGGGCGTGTCGACGTGCGCGAGGCGCTCGAGGCTCTGGCGCAGCCAGCGCACCTCCGCGCCGCGCATGCCCGCCGCCAGCGGCCGTACCGGCGAGCTCGCCGGGCGCCACAGCATGATGAAGTCGCCGAGCCAGAAGTGCGACAGCTCCCCGAGTCCCACCGCCTGGCTGCCGCCGAGCGCGAGCCGCGCGTGCTCGTCATCGAGGCCGGTGATCACCACCTGGTGGCTGGCGCCGTTCGCATCGCTCAGCATCAGGATGGCCGGGTGGTTGTAGAGGCGCAGCTGTCCGAAGGAGCCGCGCTCGGCGAGGCACTCCAGGTGCACCTGCGCCGCCTGCGTACAGGGATCGGTGCCGCCGGCCTGGTACCTGGCGCCCCAGAGTGCGAAGAGCTTGCCGAAGGCGCTGTCGGTGTCGGTCTCGGTGGCATGCGCCGTGAGCAGCTGCGCGAGCGATGCCGCCGGCGGCGGCGCGGCGACCGTACCGGGAGCGGGCGGCGCGGCCTGGGCCGTCGGCGCGGCGTTCGTCCGCGCCGTGCCCGCGCCGTGCGCGCCGGGGCTCCACGGTCCGAGCGCCCAGAGCGTGGCGGTCACCGCCGCGAGCAGCGCCGCCACCCCCGCGGCGGCGGCCCACGGCAGCCAGAACGCCGCGAAGGCGCGCCCGAACACCTCGGCGGCGGCGCGCCGGATGAGCGTGCCGGTGACGCGGTGGCGGTCGAGGGAGTAGGCGCCGAGGAGCGCGCGGTCGCAGATGACGTTGATGATGCGCGGCACGCCGCGCGACAGGCGGTACACCTCGCGCAGCGCCCAGGGAGTCAGGATGTCGGTGGTGGCACCCGCGACGCGCAGCCGATGGCGCACGTAGGCGGTGGTCTCCTCGCGCGACAGCGGATCGAGGTGATAGCGCCCGGTGATGCGCTGCGCGAGCTGGCGCAGCTCGTTGCGCGCGAGCAGCTCGCGCAGCTCCGGCTGGCCGATGAGGATGATCTGCAGCAGTTTCTGCGTATTGGTCTCGAGGTTGGTGAGCAGGCGCACCTGCTCGAGCACCTCGGGGGACAGGTTCTGCGCCTCGTCCACCACCAGCACGACGCGCCTGCCGGCGGCGTGCGCGCGCAGCAGGTGGCCGGAGAGCACGTCCACCAGGTCCTTGAGACTCGCGCGCGAGCCGGCGGGCACGTCGATCCCGAGCTCCTCGCAGATCGTCAGCAGGAACTCGGGCGCGGTCATGCGCGGGTTGAGGATGAGCGCGATCTCGGCGTCCTTCGGCGCCTGCGCCAGGAGCGAGCGCACGATGGTGGTCTTGCCGGTGCCGACCTCGCCGGTCAGCTGCACGAAGCCGCCCGCCTCGTTGATGCCGTACATGAGGTGCGCCAGCGCCTCCGCGTGGCGCTCGCTCAGGTAGAGATAGCGCGGATCGGGGGTGATCGCGAACGGCTTCTCGTTGAGACCGAAGAACTTGAGATACATGGTGCCGGATGCTACTCGATCGTGCTGCCGCGCCGCAGCGCCCGCGCGCCGAAGCGCGCGCGCGCCTCATCGAGCGTCGCGTCGAGGCGGCCGGTGCGGCGCACCTCTTCGAACAGACCGAGCTGCGCCGCGGGCTTCAGCTCCGTCAAGACCACGCCGAGCAGGCGAAGTTTCGCGCCGGGGTGGGACTCGAGCCAGCGCCCGAGCAGCTCCGCGGCCACCCCGGCGACCACGCGGTTGGCGCAGGTCTCGGGCGCGATGGCGCGCTGCCGGGTGAAGGTCACGAAGTCGTGGCGGCGGATCTTGACGCCGATACAGCCGCTCACCAGGCCGCGGCCGCGCAGCCGCTCGCACGCCGTGTCGGCGAGGCGTGCCAGCTGCGCCTGCAGGGCGCGCGGGTCGGCGAGGTCGGTCTCGAAGGTGTCCTCGGCGGACAGCGACTTCTCGTCGAGGTCCGGCTCCACCGGCCGCTCGTCGATCCCGGCGGCCCGCTCGCGCACCCACGCCGAGTAGCGGCCGAACAGCGGCCACAGCACCGCATCGGGCGCGCTGCGCAGCTGCGCGAAGGTATGGATGCCGGCGGCCTCGACGCGCTCGCCGGTCTTGCGGCCGAGACCGGGCAGGCGGCGCACCGAGAGCGGATCGAGTACCGCGCGCACGCGCTCGGGTGCGACGACGCTGAGCCCGTCGGGCTTGTCGAGATCGGAGGCGATCTTGGCGATGAGCTTGTTGGGTGCGACACCCACCGAGGCGCTGAGGCCCGTGAGCGCACGGATGCGCTCCTTGATGCGGCGCGCGATGGCGACCGCGCCGCCCATGAGCTCCTGGCTCGCGGTCACATCCAGGAACGCCTCATCGAGGGAGAGTCCCTCGACGAGCGGCGTCATCTCGCGGAACACGCCGAACACGGTACGCGACACTTCCTGGTAACGCGCCATGCGCGGCCGCACGCACACCGCGTGCGGACAGAGCCTGAGCGCCGTGCGCATCGGCATCGCCGAGCGCACGCCGAAAGTGCGCACCTCGTAGCTGGCCGCCGCCACGACGCCCCGGCCGCCCGCCCAGCCGACGATCACCGGCTTGCCGGCGATCGAGGGGTCGTCGTGCTGCTCCACGGACGCGTAGAAGGCGTCCATATCGACGTGCAGGACGGCGCGGCTCATGGGATTCCGGCGTGCGGCGGCGGGCGGACCGCCTCAGGGCACCACGGTGATGGTGATTTTCTTCGAGATCACCGGCGGATCGTGCGGGATGTGGTTCTGGTCGGCGAACAGCAGCTGCAGCGTGTGCTTGCCCGGAGTGAGGGTGAGCAGGGTCTCGGTCTGTCCCTTGCCGAAGTGCAGCAGCTTGTCGGTGGCCGGGAGCGGGGCTGCGAGATTGGCGGGCGGATCGCTGTCGATGAGCAGGTG
>DATKPR010000113.1:0-6394 GCA_035523985.1 Steroidobacteraceae bacterium
GCGGGCCCGCTCGCTGTCCGGAAACACCGTCGTCTCGAGCGCGCGCGCGGGAACCCCGAGGTGCTCCTCGAGCACGCCCTTGAGCACGCAGCGCAGGTCGAGCGTCGGCATGAGATCGCGTCCCTGGTAGAGCGCGCGCCCCGAGAGGCCCGGCCAGTCGGCCACCACGCGCCCTCCCGCGACCGCACCGCCGACGAGCCATGCCATGGTCGCCGTGCCATGGTCGGTGCCGCGCGTCCCGTTGATGGCCGCGGTGCGCCCGAACTCCGTGACGAGGAGGACCGCCGTGTCCTTCCACGTGGCACCGAGCTCGGCTTTGAGCGTGGCGAGCCCCTTGTCGAGTGCCGCGAGCCGCCCGGACAGCTGGCCTTCGGCCCCGCCCTCGTTCGCATGCGTATCCCAGCCCGTGGTGTCGAACACCGCGACCTGCGGACCGTCCTCCTGGCGCAGGAACCCCGCGGCCGCGCGCACGATCTCGGCGTACTGCGGCGCAGCCTGCGGGCGCGGCGTCTGGGCGCCCTGCGCCGTGCCGGCCGTACCCGGACCCGCGCCCGCGCCAGCGGCCATCGCCGGCTGCGCCATCGCATCGGCGCTCCCGGCGACGATCGAGTCCGCCATGAGCGCATCCGCGAGGCGCACCGACAGCAGCGGGTCCCGCGCGTAGAGATCGGTGATGCGCGCGAGTGTGTCGTCATCGAGTCCGGCGAGCTTCGAGGGCGACCAGGAGGCGACCTCCGCCGGGCCGCGCATGACGAGCGGCACGTTCTGCCCCAGCGCGACGCCCGCCTCGCGCCGCCGCGTGCCCGGCACCTGCGCCAGCGCGCGGTTGAGCCAGCCGCTCTGCGAGGCGTGCGGGGTGGGCGTGCCGTTCTCGAGCACGTCCTGGCCGTCGAAGTGTGAGCGCTCGCGGTAGGGGCTCGCCGCGGCGTGGAACACCACGAGCTCGCGCGCCGCATACGACTCGCCCAGAAAGGCGAGCGCCGGATGCAGACCGAAGAAGCCATCGAGCGGCAGCACGCCCCTGGGCTCTCCGGGGGCGCGCAGCGCGAACTCACCGCGCAGCTGCGCATAGTCCCGGTCGCCGCAGGGCGGCACGGCGGCCAGTCCATCGAGCGCGCCGCGCAGGATCACCAGCACGAAGCGCGCACGCCGGTCGCCGGCGGCGCGCGCCAGGCACAGCCGCGAGGTGACGAGCGTTCCGCCGGCGGCGGCGAGCGCTCCGAGGTAGAGGAATTCGCGACGCTTCATCAGTGACATGACTCGATCACCTCGTTCCCGCTAGCGGCGCATGAACTCGGGCGCGGCGAGCAGCAGCGTCACCGCCTGCGCGCCCGTGGCCGCGCGGCGCAGCGCCGTGCCGGTGGCCTCGGTCAGGTTGGCGCCGAGCAGTTGCGGCGCGAGGTCGGCGGCGTCGCGCCGGCTGCCGAGCCGCCCGCCGACCGCATCGGCCCACTCGAGACGCTTGAGCAGCGCCGAGGCGCCGTCCCAGTCGGCACTCGCATCGGGCCAGCCGGCGGGCGACCCCGGCTGCCAGGTGCGCTGGCCGAGGAGCTCGAAGGGCGCGAGCGCACCCTTGCCCGCCTGCACCGGGAGCGAGAGGCCCCGGTAGCTCGAGACGATGAAATCGCTCGGCGTCTTGTACTTGCCGAGCGGCTCCGCCCACGCCTCGGGGCTGTCGATGAGCACGCGGTACACCGCCGGCAGGTTGCCGCCGTACTCGGTGAAGGCGCGCGCGAGACGCTCGACGAGCGCCGGCGGCGGATCGTCGGCGACGAAATGCCGCGCCAGCTTCACCGCGATGTGGTGCGCGGTCGAGGGGTGCTGCGCGAGATCGTTGAGCACCAGCATGCCCTGCTCGTAGCCCAGGTCCCGGTACTGCCGGCCGAGCACGGTCTGCGTACCCGGCTCGTGATGGTCGGGACGGAACACGAAGCGGCCCGGCGGGCCGCTCGCGAAGAGCCCGTTGCCCCCGCCCACCGACCAGCCGGTGAGCACGGTGGCGAAGGCGGTGACGTCGGCCTGGGTGTAGCCGCCGCCGACGCCGAGGGTGTGCAGCTCGAGGATCTCGCGGCCGAGATTCTCGTTGAGGCCCACGCGCCGCTCGCCGCGGCGCCGCAGGCTGGCGCGCCGCGCCGCCGCCGAATGCGGACCCACCGAGAGGTGATTGTCGAGATACATGAGCATCGCCGGATGCATCTCGGCGGCCACCAGCAGGTCGCCGAAGTTGCCGAGCACGTGCGGGCGGATCGCCTCGCGCTCGAAGCCGCCGGCGAGGCCGGCCAGGTACTGCTTGTCGATCGAGACGGCGAAGTGGTTGCTCCAGAACTGCGTCAGGCGCTCGAGGAACGGGCGGTCGGTGCTCACGGCCTGCTGCAGGCGCGCGGTCGCCTCGGCGATGTAGATGGGCTTGAGGTACTGCGGGAGCTTTTGCTGCACGTCGGCGCCCGCGCGGCGCTCGGCCTGGATCTGCCGCTGCAGCGCGAACGCCTCACCGAGGAGCTGCGCCGTCGGCGCGAGCGAGTCGGCGCCGACGACCGGTGCCGCGTGCGTCAGCTGCGCGCGCAGCCAGTCGCGCCCATCGCCGCCGATGCCGGCGAGCTCCCCGGGACGGGCGCCGAGGCCGAAGCGATTGGCCGCAATGGTGGAGCCGGGCTGCTGCATACCTCGAGCCGCGTCGTGCGAGATGCCCCGTATAGCGCGCCAGGCGGGCGGACGGTTGACCCGCCCCCCGGGAGTGTGACCGGATGCCGTCCGTTATACTCGCGGCCCGCTCCCGGCAGCACCTTTCCATGACGCCCGCCCCCGACCTGGTCCTCGTCGACGGCTCCTCTTATGTCTACCGGGCATTCCACGCCCTGCCGCCGCTCACGAGCTCGCGCGGCGAGCCGACCGGGGCGCTGCTCGGCGTGCTCAACATGCTGCAGAAGTTCCTCAAGGACTACCGCCCCGAGCACATCGCCGTGGTGTTCGATGCGCCGGGACGCACGTTCAGGGACGAGCTCTTCACCGAGTACAAGGCGCAGCGCCCGGCGATGCCGGACGATCTGCGCTCGCAGGTCGCGCCGCTCCTCGAGATCATCGCCGCGCAGGGCCTGCCGCTGCTGCGCGTGCCGGGAGTCGAGGCGGACGACGTCATCGGCACGCTGGCGCGCCGCGCGGCGGCGGCCGGCCAGCGGGTCCTCATCTCGACCGGCGACAAGGACATGGCCCAGCTGGTCGACGGCTCGACCACGCTCATCAACACCATGACCAACACGGTGCTCGACCGCGAGGGCGTCAAGCTCAAGTTCGACGTCTATCCCGAGCAGATCATCGATTACCTGGCGCTGATCGGCGATAGCTCGGACAACATCCCGGGCATCGAAAAGGTGGGGCCCAAGACCGGCGCGAAGCTGCTGCAGCAGTACGGCGACCTCGACAACCTCATCGCGCACCTCGCCGAGGTGCCGGGCAAGGTGGGGGAGAACCTGCGCCTCGGGCTCGCGACGCTCGAGCTGTCGCGGCGCCTCGCGACCATCCGCACCGACCTCGACCTGCCGCTGTCGCTCGAGGAGCTCAAGCCCGGCGCCGCCGATACGGCGAAGCTGCGCGAGCTCTACACGCGCTTCGAGCTGCGCGCGCAGCTGCGCGCGCTCGAGGGAGGCGAAGCCGCCGGCGCCGCTGCACCGGGCTCCGCCGCCGTGGCCGCCGGCACCCCCTCGCCCGCCGCCCCGGCCGCCGTGGTGCCGGCGAGCGGACCGGATCCCATCGAGCGCCGCTACGAGATCGTGACGCGCTGGGAGGATCTCGAGCGCTGGCTGGCCGCGCTCACCGACGCCGGGGTCTTCGCCTTCGACACCGAGACCACCAGCCTCGACTACATGCGCGCCGAGATCGTCGGGGTGTCCTTCGCCATCGAGCCGGGAAAGGCCGCCTACGTGCCGCTGCGCCACGTCTACCCCGGCGCGCCCGAGCAGCTCGACCGCGACCGCGTGCTCGCGGCGCTCAAGCCGCTGCTGGAGAGCGCGGCGCACGGCAAGATCGGACACAACCTCAAGTACGACGCGCACGTGCTGCTCAACGCCGGCGTGAGCCTCGCCGGCCTGCGCTTCGACACCATGCTCGAGTCCTACGTGTGGAACAGTGTCGCCACCAACCACGACATGGACTCGGACGCGAAGCGCTATCTCGGACTCGACACCATCCGTTTCGAGGACGTGGCGGGCAAGGGCGCGAAGCAGCTCTGCTTCGACCAGGTGCCGGTCGACAAGGCCGGGGAGTACGCCGCCGAGGATGCCGACGTGGCGCTGCGGCTGCATCAGGCGCTGTGGCCACAGCTCGAGACGGTGCCCGCGCTGGCCGCGCTGTATCGCGACTGCGAGCAGCCGCTCGTGCCGGTGCTGCTCGCCATGGAGCACTACGGCGTGCTGGTGGATCGGGAGCGGCTGCGCACCCAGAGCCGCGAATTCGCGCGGCAGCTGCAGGAGCTGGTGCTCGCGGCACACCGCGAGGCCGGCCACGAATTCAACATCGAGTCGCCGAAACAGCTGCAGCAGATCCTGTTCGAGCGCCTTGCGCTGCCGGTGCGCCGCAAGACCCCCACCGGCCAGCCCTCCACCGCCGAGGACGTGCTCGAGGAGCTGGCCGCGGACTACCCGCTGCCGCGCATCGTGCTCGAGTACCGCGCGCTCGCCAAGCTCAAGTCCACCTACACCGACAAGCTCCCCGAGCAGGTGAACGAGCGCACCGGCCGCATCCACACCAACTACGCGCAGGCGGTCGCCGCCACCGGACGGCTGTCCTCGGTCGAGCCGAACCTGCAGAACATCCCGATCCGCCGTCCCGAGGGGCGGCGCATCCGCCAGGCGTTCATCGCCCCGCCCGGTTGCGTGCTGCTCGCGGCGGACTATTCGCAGATCGAGCTGCGCATCATGGCGCACCTCTCGGGCGATGAGAGCCTGCGCGCCGCGTTCGCCGAGGACCGCGACGTGCACCAGGCGACCGCCGCCGAGGTGTTCGGCGTCGCGCTCGAGGCGGTCACGGCCGACCAGCGCCGCACCGCCAAGGTGATCAACTTCGGGCTGATCTACGGTATGTCGCCCTTCGGGCTCGCGCGCAACCTCGGCATCGAGCGCGCTGCCGCCCAGAGCTACGTCGAGCGCTACTTCCAGCGCTACCCGGGCGTCAAGCGCTTCATGGACGAGACGCGCATCAAGGCGCGCGAGCTCGGCTACGTCGAGACCGTGTTCGGGCGGCGGCTGTACCTGCCGGACATCCGCTCCGGCAACACGCAGATGCGCCAGTACGCCGAGCGCAGCGCCATCAATGCGCCGATGCAGGGCACCGCGGCCGACATCATCAAGCGTGCCATGATCGAGGTGGACGCCTGGTGCCGCCGCGCGGATGCCCCGGCGCGGCTCATCATGCAGGTGCACGACGAGCTGGTGCTGGAGGTGGCAAGCGGCGCGATCGAGGAAGCGACGCGCGCGGTGCGCGAGCGCATGGTGAATGCCGCGCGCCTCAGCGTACCGCTGCGCGTCGACGTCGGCACCGGCGCCAACTGGGACGAGGCGCACTGAGGGCCGGGCCCTGTCGCCCATAGGCAACATGTCAACGAAATCGCCGGAAGTGTGTTACGGATGGTGCCGCACCGGAAACATCAACGAGGAGCCCGATGAGAAAACTGCTGCTCTTCACGTTGCTTGCACTCGGGCCGGTTGCCGCCCGGGCCGACAACGGCATGCTGTATATCGGCGCCGGACTCACCAACGACAATCTGCGCGACATCTCTTTGACCAACTCCAGTCTCAACGCCACCGATTTCAAGGTGTGGGCCGGCGTCCGTCCGGTCAGCGTATTTGCCGTGGAGGCCGACTACATCGATCTCGGCAGCCAGACCGTCAACACTCCCACCAGCGGTGCCGATCTGCATTACAAGGCCTACGCCGGCTATGCCGTCGGATACCTGCCTCTGCCGCTCCCCTGGGTCGACGTTTTCGGCAAGGTGGGATTGGCGTACTGGACGCTCACGGGCAGCAGCGGCTGCATCGGCGACCTGTGCTCGATAAGCCGGCTGTCCGAGAACGGCTCGCAGTTCGCCTGGGGTGCGGGCGGCCAGGTGCATTTCGGGAACTTCGGAGCGCGACTCGAGTACGAAGGCTTCAGCATCCGCAACACGGGCGGCGCCAATCTCGTCTCGCTCAGCGTCTTCCTCAATCTCCTTTAACGTTGCCGGGGATCTCCATGCGTAAACTCCTGCTCACCTTGGTGCTCGCGCTCGCCGCGGGCGCCGCCCAGGCCGACAACGGCCTGCTGTCGATCGGCGCCGGCCTGACCAACGACAACCTGCGCGACATCGCCGCGACGAATTCCAACCTGAACAGCACCAACTGGAAGGTCTGGGCCGGCGTGCGGC
>DATKPR010000114.1:0-3582 GCA_035523985.1 Steroidobacteraceae bacterium
CGAAGCTCACATTGCGCGGCTTGAGGGTCACCGCGCGCGCCTCGCGCACCGTCACGTACTCGGCGAACGCCCCGAGCTTGCCGCCGAAGACCTCGTCGCCGACCTTGAGCCGCCGGACGTCCTTGCCCACGGCCTCGACGCTGCCGGCGAAGTCGACGCCGAGCCGGGGATCGCCGGGCCTGCCGAGTCCGCGATCGGCCCGTACGAGATAGGGCGTGCCTTCGAGGTAGTGCCAGTCGAGGGGATTGACGGAGGCGGCATGCACCCGCACCAGCACCTCGTCGTCGGCGGGCGTGGGCTTGGGAATGGCCTCGTAGCGCAGGACGTCGGGCGGGCCGTAGCAGCGCTGCGTGACGGCCTTGATGGACTTCGCGCCCGCGGCAAGGGCCTCGGGAGCGGGGCAGGGGTCGGTGTGCCGCACCAACAGGCCAAGAGCGACCGCCCCCGCCGCCACCACGAGCACGAGCCCGCCGAGGATCTTGTAGCGCAGCTTTATGACACCGGCTCCCTTGGGTCCGGTAGTCTACGCCGCCCGCCCGTATGCGGCCGCGGACTCGGCTGGGCGCGTAACGGCCTCCGCTCGCGGCCGGTCCGTCAGCTCTCGAGGATCGCCTCGGGCAGCTGATCGAGCGCCAGCACCTGCGCGGCCGCCTCGAGCTTCAGTGCCTCCTTGGGCATCCCGAAGACGACGCAACTCGCCTCGTCCTGGGCGATGGTGTGTGCGCCGGCATCGCGCATCTCCTTCAGGCCGCGTGCCCCATCATCGCCCATGCCCGTCATGATGACGCCGAGGGCGTTGGGCCCGGCGGCCCGGGCCACCGAGCGGAACAGCACGTCGACCGAGGGACAGTGACGGCACACCGGCGGGCCCTCGCGGATTTCGACGTAGTACTGGGCGCCGCTGCGTTGCAGGAGCATGTGCCGGCCGCCGGGGGCAATCAGCGCCTGGCCGGGCGTCACGCGATCGTTGTTGCGGGCTTCGCGGACGGTGATCCGGCAGAGCGCGTCGAGGCGTGCGGCGAAGGTCGCGGTGAACACCGGCGGCATGTGCTGCACGATCACGATGCCGGGCGTCACCGCAGGCAGGGCGCTCAGCACCTGCTCGAGCGCCTGAGTGCCCCCGGTGGAGGTGCCGAGCGCGACCACCCGCTCGGTGGTGCGGCTCATGGCGCGGCCGTTGGCGGGGGCGAGGATGACGTCGGCGGTGTGTTTCGGCGGCGCCACCGCGGGGCGCGCGGCCGCGGGGCCGGGGACGGCGCGCCGGCGCACGTTGGCACCGGCCGCGGAGCGGATCGCCGTCGCGATCTCGGCGGCGGCGCCGGCAAGGAAATCCTGCAGGCCGAGCCTCGGCTTGGTGATGAAGGTGACGGCGCCGGCCGCCAGCGCCTCGAGCGTCGTCGGCGCGCCCGCCTCGGTGAGCGTCGAGCAGATGACGACCGGCGTCGGCCGCTCCTGCATGAGCTTGCGCAGGAACGTGACCCCGTCCATGCGCGGCATCTCGACGTCGAGCACGATGACGTCGGGCCAGTGGGCCTTCATGCGCTCCATGGCGAACACGGGGTCGGGCGCGGTGCCGATCACCTCGATGCCCTTGTGCGCGCGCAGCACCTCGACGAGGACTTTGCGCACGACCGCCGAGTCGTCGACGATCAGGACCTTGATGGCGCTCATAGGGGCTTGCGATAGATGGCAGGGCTCGCGCGCTCGAGCGTGTCGCAGACACCCGTCAGGGTCTCGGTGTGGCCGACGAACAGCCAGCCTCCGGGCTTGAGCGTCTCGAGCACCCGCCGCACCACCTGCTGCTTGGTCGGACCGTCGAAGTAGATGAGCACGTTGCGCAGGAACACGACGTCGAACGCTCCGAGGCGTGGCAGGGGCTCGTTGAGGTTGATCTGCAGAAAGCGCACCCGCTGGCGCAGCGAGCGCTCGATGAGGAGCGTGCCGGCCTGGGCGCCGCGCCCGCTCAGGCAGAAGCGCCGGAGGTAAGCGGGCGGCAGGTGGCTGGTGCGGGCGGTGGAATAGTGCCCGGCACGGGCGCGCTCCAGCACCCGGGTGCTGATGTCCGAGGCGAGCACCTCCCAGGGGCTGCCCGGCAGGCAGTCCTCGAGCAGCATCGCGATGCTGTAGGCCTCCTCGCCCGTCGAGCCCGCGGCGCTCCACACGCGCCACGCAGGCCCGCGTGCCGGATCGCCGCGCAGCAGCCCGCGCAGGAACTCGAAGTGCTTCGGCTCGCGAAAGAAGTAGGTCTCGTTGGTGGTGAGCAGATCGATCGCGGTCTGCAGCTCCGCCGGGGCCTGGCCGCCCTTCAAGTGCCGCAGGTACTCACCGTAGCTGCGCGCGCGGCAGGCCTGCACCCGCCCGGCGAGGCGCGCGGCGACCATGGCCTTCTTCGGGCCACCGAGGGCGATGCCGGCGGCTCCATGGATGAAGCGCTGGAACTGGGCGAACTCCGCATCGCTCATGATGGGCGGCGCGGCCGGCTCGTCGCCGGCCGTCGCCACCGTCGCGGCGCCCGCGCGTGGCTGCTCTGCTGACACGACTGCTGACGGCGAGCCGTGCTCAGGCGAAGCGCACGAAGCTGCCTTCCTCCGCCGCCGGCGCCGGACCCGGGGCGGGCGTTGGCGCGAGCGGCTTCGCCGTACGCTGCGCACGGCGCGCCGCGGGCGAGGCGCTCGCACGCGCGACGGGTGACTTGCTCGCGAGGCGGAAGAAGGACATGGTCTCCTGCAGCTGCTCGGCCTGGCCGCTCATTTCCTCGGCGGTCGCGGCGAGCTCCTCCGACGCCGAGGCGTTCTGCTGTGTCGTCTGGCTCTGCTGCACCGAAGCGGCATTGATCTGGCTCACGCCGGAGGACTGCTCCTGCGAGGCGGCGGAGATCTCGCGCACCAGGTCCGAGGTCTTCTTGATGCTCGGCACCATTTCCGCGAGCAGCGCGCCGGCCTTCTCGGCGAGCTCGACGCTGCCGGTCGCCACGGTGCTGATCTCCTGCGCCGCGACCTGACTGCGCTCGGCGAGCTTACGGACCTCGGCGGCCACGACCGCGAAGCCCTTGCCGTGCTCGCCGGCGCGCGCCGCCTCGATGGCGGCATTCAGCGCGAGGAGGTTCGTCTGGTAGGCGATGTCGTCGATGATGCTGATCTTCTGCGCGATCTGTTTCATGGCGGTCACGGTGGCCTTGACCGCATCGCCACCTTCGGCGGCGTCGGTGGCCGCCTTCGTGGCCATGGTGTCCGTTACCTTCGCGTTCTCGGTGTTCTGCGCGATCGAGGCGGTCATCTGTTCGACCGAAGCGCTCGTCTGCTCGACGCCCGAGGACTGCTCACTGGCCGCCTGCGACAGCGACTGCGAGGTGGTGTTGACCTGCTCGGCCGCGCCCGCCAGCGCATCGGCGGCGGAGTTGACCTCGGCAATGATGGTCGCCAGTTTTTCGACCATGGTGCGGACCGCATACAACATGCTGGACTTGTCGCCGTTCTTGGTGGCGACCGTGACGCCGAAATCACCGCTGCCCAGGGAGTGCATGACCGAGGCCACGTAGCTCGGCTCACCGCCCAACTGCTTGAGAAGGCTGCGGGTGACCCA